>CAZTDF010000375.1:0-1657 GCA_964612465.1 uncultured Pirellulales bacterium | reverse complement strand
TAAGACAAGGAGTTTATCATGGAGAGAAGGTCATTCCTGAAAGTTGTCGGCGGCCTCACCGGTGGTTTGGCTCTTGGCGTGCAGCCGGCCTTAAGTGCTGATAAGCCATCCCCAAAAAGAGAAGTCGAAAAAGTAGCCGGACTGCCGAGGCGTGTGCTCGGGCGGACCGGCGAGAAAATCTCGGTCGTGGGCTTTCCTGGGCTGGCTCTTAGTCATTACAAGCAGGAAGAATGTAACGAGGGTATCGTTAAAGCCTTCGAAAAGGGCATTAATTACTACGACGTCGCTCCGGCATACGGCAGGGACGGCGATTGCGAAAAAAAGATGGGCGTCGGACTGCTAAGTATCGACCGCAGTAAAATCTTCCTGGCCTGCAAGACGAAGATGCGTGACAAGGACGGCGCGCTAAAGGAGCTGGATCGCTCGCTGAAAAGACTCAAGACCGACCATTTCGATTTGTATCAACTGCACCACATTCGCACGCCCGAAGAGGTAAAACAGGCACTCGGCCCCGGCGGCGCCATGGAGACCATCCTCAAAGCGAAAGAGCAGGGCAAAATCCGCTACATCGGTTTTTCCGCCCACACGACCAGAGGAGCGCTCGAAGCCATGAGAGGTTTCCGTTTCGATACGGTCATGTTCCCCATCAATTTCGTCGAGATGTTCAAGAGGGGATTCGGCAAAGCGGTGCTCGAACTGGCGAATAAGCAGGGGGCGGCGGTTCTGGCGATCAAGCCGATGTCGAAGGGCCCCTGGCCGCAGGGCGCCGAACGAACCCGGCAATGGTGGTACCGCGCGACCGAGACTCAGGCCGAAACGAATGCCGCGATGCGCTTTACCCTTTCGCAAAAACAGGTCGTCGCCGGAATTCCACCTTCATTCCTCGATCTTCTCGATCTGGCAATCGAAGCGGGACGAACCTATCAGCCTGTTACCGATGCCGAGACACAGAAGCTTCAGGCGACGGCCGAAACGTGCCTGTCCCTTTTCCAGAGGGAAGATGAGCGTGTCGCTCGCGGCGAGTCCCTGCATAACCCGATTTACCCCGACAGTCCGCACGAATGTTGCTTTTGCTGAGGCGGCGGTTTCGTGAAGCGCTTTATGTCAGGTGAAGCTCCTGGTATTCTTCGGATATGTACTCACGCAGCAGGTTCGCCAGATCACGCCGGAGCGACTTGGCCGACTGGCCGGCGGCTTTTGCCGCGGCGGTCGTGAGATGAAAAAGCCGGCACATATCTCGAAAAGAAGGCCTGATAAAGCAGAAGGTGACGGTGCCGAGATAAGCACGAAGCAATGGTTTGTCCGCGTTACGCTCGGCAAGCCATATCCGCAACATTCGTTTTACTTTGCCGCTCGGATCCCGTGCAAAACGCATGTAGTCCGGGTCGCGATCATAGACCACCGTGTGCGTACTCGTCCTGACCCATGCTTTTCGCTGCTCAACATGAAAAAACATAGCAGCCATCTCCGGCACCTCCAATCGGGATATTCCAACAATCGGCGCTCAGTCATAAGATTGGTACGCGTTTAGCCGGCCTCTGGCATTCGCATCCATCCCCAAAGCCTGCGGCTTTGAGGCTGCCACCCATTTTCCATTATCTCTATTGGGTGGCAGCCTCATCCCGATTGTCGTTTATCGGGATGGGGATGGCTTTCC
>CAZTDF010000374.1:0-1666 GCA_964612465.1 uncultured Pirellulales bacterium | reverse complement strand
ACCGGACATAAAGGTATCAGGTTTTACGAACGTGCCCTGAAAGGCCTTGTCTGGATGATTATTGTAGCTTTCACGATTGTGATAGTGCGGCGGACAATCGACGGCGGCGTGCAGTGGGGCAAGTTGTTCAAAGGTTTTCTTCCGCTATATATTCCAACGGATCCGCGGGGAGTCTCGATTGTAATGGCGGCATTCAGTGCGGCGACCGGAATAAACGCCACGTTCCTGTTTCCCTATACCCTGCTTGCAAGAGGCTGGGGCAAAGAGCACAGGGGCTTATCAAGGTTTGATTTGATTACCGGCATGCTTCTGCCGTTTTGCATCGCGACCTCGCTGATGGTAATCGCTACCGGGTGCACGATCTATGATCCTGCGCAATTTGCTTCGGGATCCACGAAACTGTCGCCGGTCACGGCGGCAGCAATGCTTAAATCGGCCGGCTTGAGCATGTTCTTTTCACGAATCGTTTTCGGGCTGGGAATACTGGGAATGGCGCTTAGCTCGATTACTATGCACATGCTAATCTGCGGCTTTGCCGCCTGCGAGGTCTTCGGCGTAGAACCGGGCGGATGGCGCTACCGGCTGGCGTGCCTTATTCCCGCCCCGGCGGTAGTCGGCGTGGTCCTTTGGAAGTATATAGGGCCCTGGATCGCCATACCGACTTCGGCAATCTGCGGCCTGATGCTGCCGATTGCTTTCATCGCCTTTTTCATTCTCAACAACAGCAAAAAGTATCTCGGCGAAAACAAGCCGAGCGGCGTAAAAGCCCTGGTTTGGAATATTGCTATGATTATTTCAATCGGCGTGACTATTGCTAGTATTATCTACTATCTTGTTTCGCTGGTAAGATAGCTCGCGGGATTTGTCACCCTTTCTCAGGACCCGAACCGGCCCAGATTGCTTTGGGATTGTCCTTAATTCGCTCGCCCCGGCACATTCTCGTGAAACGCCGCTGAATTTGCAGTCCGTGTGACTCGGCGATTTTCATGGCATGGGCATTGACGGTGGGCATATCGACAAATACGGCATATCCGGCGCACCTGTTCAAAGCATCGGATAACAACGCCGGGCCGGCATTCATGCTTGCTATGCACGGGCCGATTTGGACCGCATTTGCTCCCGGCCTCATTGTGACAAAACCATCAATTTTGTCATGGAGTGTTCGGATACGGGCGTTCTCCGGAAATTCCTTAAATAGCAGGCTAAGTATCTTCGCGCGATTTGTTCCTGTCATCCGCCTGTCCAACTCAATCATATCAGCAAAGAGCTCCGGCATAGCTTCGGTTAAGATCGGCCCCGTTTTGCCCGGTCGTGATATGCCCTGGAACCGGACTAATTCGTATTCCGGCACGAATCCCAATTTCTCGTAGATGGGCCGGCCGGCAGCCGTCGCATCAAGACGAACCGTCTTAACTTTTCGCCCGTCAAGAAAATCGAGAGAATGTTTCAAAAGCGTTTTGCCGACACCCCGGCCCCGCGAGTCCTTATCGACAAGGACCATGGCAATCCATGCCACATTCTCAAAGATACAGGTGGTAGTGGTCCCAACGGAACATCCGTCGAGTTCAGCCACAAAACAGCCTTCCGGCTCCATGTTCATAAAACGCAGCCAGTCCGATTCAAGCTGGTTCCATCCAGCCTGCCGGGACAATCGCAGTCCAAGCCG
>CAZTDF010000373.1:0-1680 GCA_964612465.1 uncultured Pirellulales bacterium | reverse complement strand
TCTATGAAAAAGAACGCATCCATTATCATGTTCATTATCATCTTTTTGAGCACGCCGGTTCTTGCTGCTGAATTTCAGCCCACATGGGAATCGCTAAGCCGGCATGAACCGGCCCCGGAATGGTTTAAGGACGCCAAGTTCGGCATTTACTTCCACTGGGGCGTTTATTCGGTGCCTGCATTCGGCAGCGAGTGGTATCCCCGTAACATGCATATTAAAAAGAATCGAGAGTATAAACATCATGTGGAAACCTACGGCCAGCCCACCCAGTTCGGCTACCACGACTTCGTGCCGCAGTTCAAGGCGGAGAAATTCGACGCCGATGCGTGGGCCGATCTTTTCGCTAAAGCGGGCGCCCGTTTTGCCGGGCCGGTTGCCGAGCACCATGACGGATTTTCCATGTGGGCCAGCAAGCTTACACCCTGGAACGCAAAAGACAAAGGTCCCCGTCGTGACATTGCCGGCGAGATTGCTCAGGCCGTACGCAAACGCGGCATGAAATTTGTGACCTCCTTTCACCATGCACGGAACAATCTCTATGAAAAGGAAGGCCGCGGCGGCAAAAACTGGACCGGGCATTATGAGTTTGTTAAAAAAGACTTCCCGTCTCTGCTCGATAATAAAGAAAACGCCATTTTATATGGTTATTTGCCGCGCGATGAATTCCTCCAACGCTGGAAAGGCAAACTAATCGAAGTCATTGACAACTACCAGCCGGACCTGATGTGGTTCGATTCATGGCTCGACGAGGTCCCGGAGAAGGTCCAGATGGAGTACCTGGCCTACTACTTCAATCATGCCAAAAAGTTGAATAAGGAAGTTGTAGTCACGTACAAACAAAAAGACCTGCCCTCCAACGTAGGCGTGCTGGACCTGGAAAAGGGCCGGATGGACAAAAAGACCGACTTCTACTGGCTCACGGACGACACTATCAGTCTGGGCAGTTGGTGCTACACCCGGGATCTGCGTATCAAATCCACCAAACGTGTCCTGCACTCGCTCATCGACATTGTCAGTAAAAACGGTGTGCTCCTGCTGAATATCAGTCCCAAGGCAGACGGCACCATTCCGGAAGAGCAACGCAAGGTCCTTCTCGAAATGGGACAGTGGCTGGCGGTTAACGGCCAGGCTATCTACAACACACGCACCTGGTATACTATGGGCGAAGGCCCAACCGGCAAGGATCTTCCCAAAGGTCAATTCGGCGGCGTGGCCGATCCTAGGGGCGGCTACTCATCCGAGGACATTCGTTATACGCAAAGCAAAGATGGAAAGACGATTTATGCCATCGCTTTAGGCCGCCCGGACGCCTCCAAAGAGATTGTTTTAACCAGCTTCGCAGCGAACAAACTCCCAACCACCATCAGCGTTGCCGATGTGTCCGTACTGGAGACGGGCGAAAAGATCGCTGCTTCACAAGATGCACGGGGTCTGATTCTTGCCTCGCCCAAAACGAAAGTCAATGATCTGGCCGTGGCCTTCAAGATAAACGTTCAGCAATAAAGTCCGGTTGACAATATTTGATGCTTACTTGCGAATCGTTTCTTTAAAGAGTTGACAAACGGAGTGGAAAGTTGTTATATTTCGGGCACTTATGGATTTTGCGCCCGTAGCTCAATTGGATAGAGTCGCGGACTTCGAATCCGAAGGTTGGAGGTTCGAGTCCTCCCGGGCGCGTTT
>CAZTDF010000372.1:0-1682 GCA_964612465.1 uncultured Pirellulales bacterium | reverse complement strand
AGAGACAGGCAGGCGGCACGGCAGTTTTACACAAAGTATATCGATGTCAAGGGCATGCCGGTCGTCGCCGCTGCGGAAGTGGCGGACCTGGCGCTTCAGCGTACCTATGAAATTGTCACACATATGCTGGCCGGTCGGCCAGATGTGCTCGAAGCCATGGTCGACCGGGGCATGTACCTGGTCATCATCGGCAAGGATCAGGTCTACACCGATCTGCCTGAAAACCGCAACGCCCGGAATCCGGATTATCTCAACGAGCGTGTTCGCGGCACCGGCGGCCATCCCACCAGCTTCGGCGAGGAGAATCTGCTCAGCTTGCCCGTCGACCGCTACGACGACGAGAGTATCGCCGTGCACGAATTCTGCCACACGATCGACAGCACGCTCAGAAGGATAGACCCGGCGTGGAGGGGTCGCAAGGATGCCGCGTACCGCAATGCCGTAAGCAAAGGGCTCTATAAGGACACCTACGCAATCAGCAATTCCGCCGAATACTGGGCTGAAATCGCGCAGGCTTATTTCGACTGCAACCGCGTCAATAACTGGAACCACGGTCCCATCGGCCGGCGTGAGCAGCTCAAGATTTACGACCCGGCCGGCTACGAGCTGGTCAGAAGCACCTTTAACCTGAGCCCCGGCCAGGACTGGCGTTATAGCTGGCTGCAGAATCTGCCGAACGTTGAAACGCCGCCGGCCAGGTTCGATATCGACCCATATTATACGAAGTTCACCTGGGCGCGCGAGTTCACCGTTCTCGGGCGGCAGGCCAGCGACGAAGCCCTGCTCAAAGCCAATGACACGATCCGCAAGATGTTCGCCTATCGCCACGACATCCTCAAGGCATTCATCGCCGACGGTGCAAAGCTGGTCGTCCTTGGCCCGGAGGAGAGCCTGGCCGATCTGCCCGAGTATAAGAAGATGCCGGCCGAGAGCATAGATCATACGGCGAGGTTCCTGGATTACTCGCCCGAAGTCAAACTGCTCGTCGTGGACCAGCAAAACGTGCTGGACGACCTAAACGGCCCTTATTCCACCGGTTGCCAGGTTATCCGCGTCTTTGCCAAAGCCCTCTATCACTTAACGGGCACGCGCCCCGTCGATCCCAACTGGGGCAGCAGAGGCCGAAACGTGCAGCAGTATGAGCTGCGCGTCCGGCGAATGGACATCCGCTTCGACGAAAAGCTCAAAGAACTCTATAACAGCTCTATGAGCAAGGGCTTATGGAAAGGCACAGCCGCCGCCGGCGATCGCGCCGAATACTGGGCCGAGGGCGTGCTGGCTTACTTCGACGCAGCCGGCGCAGTCGCGGCGCCCAATGATTCCGATCACCCAATCGCCACGCGCGAGACGCTTGAGCAATACGATCCCGGCTTGTTCGACCTTGTCCAGGAGACCATGGCCTATAAAGGAAAAGTGGACTGGCGTTACCGAAAGTAAGGATTTCCGGCCGAAATTGGCTTTGTTTCTCATTAACCGCTGAGTTCGCCAAGACCGCAGAGAAGTAAGATATAGATTGTATTTCTTTACTGGACAAGCATTTACACAAATCACCTTTTGCTCCGCGCACTCGGCGTTCTCGGCGGTAAAATATAAATTGGCTTTGAATTGGGTTTGTTTTTTGCCGGCCCGGCCCATCAAAATCTCCATAAACCATTGATATTATTGACTTAACGTTATTTTGC
>CAZTDF010000371.1:0-1813 GCA_964612465.1 uncultured Pirellulales bacterium | reverse complement strand
TCCTCAGCAATGATGCCGAGCCGCTTTACGTGGCCGTGTCCAACAGTGCCGGCACTCCTGTGGTGGTAATCCATGATGATCCGGCCGCAGCAACGATAGACACCTGGACCGAGTGGGTTATCCCGCTGCAGGTCTTTGCCGACCAGGGCATAGTCCTGACCAACGTTGACAGGATTGCGATTGGCCTGGGAACCCGGGGTAACATGACAATCCCCGGTGGTTCGGGCAAGATGTTCATTGACGACATCCGGCTTTATCGGCCTGAGCCTGAGCCTGAATCGGAGCCGTAAACAGAGACTTTGACGGCAGTTGGGATTTAATTTAACGCCGCAGATTAGCACAAGTTCGGGGCCTATACCAAGTGGTATGGTATAGGCCTCTTTTTATTTGCCTGATGATGTATGTGGAGATGTCCTTGGAATTATTTGGGGCTTTTTTTGAGAAGGATGCTATAATATCGTGCAGTCGCGGCCGCTTATACGCTAGGATGTATTACAACGGTCGCTGAACCACGTTCCCAAACATATACAGGGAAGAAAAAAAGGCTCAACAACCGGTTGACGAGCCTGTTATTAAAGGAGATTTGCCATGAGATCTATGCCTTCCCTTCGAAACGCCTGCTTATGTATCAGTGTCATTTTATTGCTGGTGACATGCGGCGCTATCGAAGTTTTTTCCGCCGATGATAAAGCATTGCCCGAGACTTTGCTGCTCAAGGATTATCGCCCGAAGTCTGTCTACAATGTTCCTCAGACGACAATTGACAAAGCCAAATATCCCGTGATTGATATGCACACCCACGATTACGCTAAGAATCCCGAGCAGGTTACCGCTTGGATTCGGGCCATGGATGAGTCGGGAGTTGAAAAATCCATCGTATTGACAATGGCTGTAGGCGAAGAGTTCGATGCTGTCTACGCGAGATACGCCAAATATCCCGACCGTTTCGAGGTGTGGTGTGGATTTGATTACACCGGATACGACAAGCCGGACTTCGGACCCGCGGCGGTTAAGGAGTTGGAGCGGTGCTACAAGGTTGGTGCCCGAGGCGTCGGAGAGCTTGGCGATAAGGGCAAAGGATTATTTTATTGCAGGCCCACGAAAGCCTGGGGAATGCATCTTGACGATCCACGCATGGACCCGTTGCTGGCTAAATGTGCGGAGCTGCGAATGCCGGTGAATATTCACGTGGCCGATCCGTACTGGATGTATCTACCGATGGATGCAACCAATGACGGGCTTATGAACGCTTACAAATGGAGGCTGGACAACCAGCCGGGAATCGTGGGGCACGAAGGCATGGTGAAGATACTGGAAGGGGCGGTAAAACGACATCCGAAAACAATTTTCGTCGTCTGTCACTTTGCAAATTGTTCTTATGATCTCAACAAGCTCGGAAGGTTGTTCGATGAATGTCCCAATTTGTATGCGGACATATCGGCCCGGTACGCCGAGACGGCACCCATTCCAAGATTTGCCGCCCGGTTCTATGAGAAGTACCGGGACCGGCTTGTCTATGGAACCGACATGCACTTCAGCACGAAGATATACAGGCTGACTTTCCGTATTCTGGAATCGGAAGATGAGCACTTTTATGCTTATGATAATTTCGGCTACCATTGGCCCTTATACGGTTTCGGCCTGAACGACCGGATTCTCAGGAAAGTATACAGGGACAACGCGCTGAAGATTATAGGAGGCCAAACGTCTGTGGCGGCAACTTCTACGCGCTAGCCGGTTTTCTACTTTTCCGGCCGGGGACACTCATCGACGAACTTGAGGGCTTCGTCCATGAAAATTTCGCCCATCGTTT
>CAZTDF010000370.1:0-1875 GCA_964612465.1 uncultured Pirellulales bacterium | reverse complement strand
AAGAATCTAAACAAGAGCAGCCGTCTGCTGAAGAAACACCGGCTGAGACAACTGATGCCGGAAAGATTGAAGAGCAAGCTCAGACCGGGCAAGTTCCGGAAGATACAGCCGATTCTCAAGATGCCGCTGCCGAGCAAAGTAATGCCGAAGAATCTCAGCTCCGGGAGCCTGATGTATCGCCTGAGAAGGAAGATACCGCTCCGGATCCAAACGCTGCCAATGACGTTGCCGAAAAAACTGCTGCAACATCCGAGACGAGCGAAGAACCAGCAACGGGCAAAATCTCCGAAGCCAACCGGAAAATAACTCAGTCGCCGGCGATTCTTCGGGGCCAGTCCGCAATGGCAAAAAACGAGATACCCGGCGTTACCATCGATCTTTTTGAAATACGCGCAAACGATATTATGCAAAACCAAGTCACCTGGGCAAGTCCGGACAACAGCCTGCAGCAGGTCCTTACAAAAATGCAGCAGACCGATGCCGGCTATATCATGATCGGGCAAAACGGGGTGCTTGAAGGCATTGTCTCAAAATCCGACATAACAAGAGCACTGAGTCCCTATTTACAACCCATATTTGTGAAATGGCACCGGCCCCTGGACGATGCGTCGCTTAAAATCAGAATCAAATGGATCATGAGCAGGCCCGTTCGCACCATAAAACCGGAAACGTCGTTTGCAGCGATTATGGAATATATGAGCCAGTTCCGCGGTCGATGTTTGCCCGTGACGGACGAAGCAGGCAACGTGCAGGGCCTGGTGACAGCCTTCGATATCTTCCAGGCATTGCTGAAGAGCGGTTCTAATACTTCCGCCGATGACCAGACAATCGAGGCACTCGTCGAATCAGCGGCGGAAAACCGGCCGGCATAAAATACTTCCGTCACAAATCACGATTGTCGGTTGAGATGAACTTAAGCTTTCCTCATCCTCTCCATGGTCGCTGCCTGCTGATGTTACCTGACAGGATGTCCCTGGCGATAATAACATCTTCTCTAACCTGAAAATCAAACATCCCGGCACAGATAAAATCGGCGCCGTTTTCGTAAGCGTATTTGAAGGCGTCGCTCGGATGGATGGCTCCCGCAGCCATAACCTTATATGCGATCCAGGGCTTGTCTACCGTCTGCATGAATTCTATGGTTTTTTCCGGCGTCTTGGACCAGATATTATCGTTCTCGGGCCGACCGTCGGCGGACCAGTACTTGTGGCTGTGCAGGGTCTTCATATAGAAATCGACGCCTGCTTTCGCCTTTTCACATTCGATGGGCACATTAACGCTGTGGCCCGCGACTCCTGCAATGACGCCGTTCTGTTTTATGAATTCGACCGCCTCGGCCAGAATGTCAACCCGGCCTTGTTCTGCGCAACTGTCGGCAACGCCCCCGTGTACATAAACTCCTACCGCACCGCTGTCGATGGCCGACTTCGCTTCACTTAACGGGTCGTCTGACGGTATCTTCACCTGGGCGATCCACTGCAGCTTGCCGCCCCTGTTATTCCAGTATTTGTTTATAATCCTGATGCAGTGCTCGTCGAGCCGGAGTATCGCGGTATTGATTCCGGTTTCTTCGCATATCTCGAAAGTTTCCATCACTTTATCGTCGGTGAAGTACTTTCTCAGCAGGCCGGAGACGTAAATCAGGTCCCGGCTGTGGGCGAATCCGCTGATCAGGTTGCCGCCGCAGAAGATTCTGCTGACCTTGATGTTGCCGATTTTGCCCATCGGCATCCCTTTTGCGGAACCTGTGGGCGTTGCGGCAGCCGATTTTCCCGCGGTCGCTGCTAATAAAGCTTTTTCTTCAAAACTCAAAGCCAGGGCCGCCGTCGGCGCTATAATAGATTGCTTTAGAAAGCCTCTGCGATTCACATTGTC
>CAZTDF010000369.1:0-1896 GCA_964612465.1 uncultured Pirellulales bacterium | reverse complement strand
CTGCGCCGTTTATCGAAGCGAAACGGTCCCGCAGGATGCCGGGCTCGCCCGTGATGCTTTCGGAATCGGATGCAATAAACCATGTGTCTTCGCCGGGCGCCAGAACAATCCGCGAAAAAACCTTCTCAAGCGTTTGCTTCGTCGAGGCGCCGAGATTGACAAGCTCGGTACCCATAATGTTCTCGCCCCCCGCCGTTCGGACGGCCAATACACCGTCAGGCCCCAAAGACTCCTTGATCTGGCGATAGAATTCGAGCGTGAAATACCGGTTCAGCACCGAGCTGGTCGCTTCAGGCAGATTGAGGATCACAATGTCGAATTGTTCCTGTTTGTCAGCCAGCATGGAGCGCACGTCGGCGGCAAGCGGTTCGAAACGCTCGTCGTTTATTTTTAGCCCCGATGGTATGAATTCATTGACCTTCTGCACATACTCGCTGTCGCAATGCGTCCATGTAACTTTTTCAATCTGCGGCAGTTGCAGAAGTCCGCTGCAAAGGCCGAGACCCGAGCCGATGACAAGAACTTTCCTCGCATCAGGCTTCTGGCATAGGGCGATCGCCGCGATTCGTCCAGCGGCACTCTCGTCGGGCAACGCTTCTGCAACGCTGCCTTCGCGGATCGCAATCCATTGGCCCTGGTAAGAACCGTATAGATACTCGGCCTGGGCGGTCTGGAATGAGCCTGTCAGGGCATTCTTTGGCAGCAGCTTCGTCCACTTAACAATCCGCATATGACTCATTAAAGGTTCATCGAAGCCGCGGACAAGGCTGAGGCAAACAACAAGCGGCACCAAAAAAGATAACACACAGGCGAAGAGCCGGCCTGCGAGCCCGGCGGCCCTTCGCGGCTCCGGCACGAAAATACCGGCAAACCGAACGAGAAACACCGAGAATGATAAAATCAAGGCGAGCAGAAGGAAAATCCTCGCCGGGCTTATACCGAAACCCAGCAGGATAGTCACCCCGATGCCGCCGGCGAAACTTCCCGCCGCCTCAATCATGTACACATGTGAGACGGGGAATCTCCCGCCCTGCTGAATCGGGCCGGACCCGACCCAGCGGCAGACAATCGGAAACAGCATCCCCGTGACGAGGCTTATCGGGGCATTAACGATTATCGATACGAGGAGAATGTCCCGAATGGACCAGAGGGCGTATGATTCTATGCCGGCAAGCTGACGCGCTTGAATAATCAATATCGTCTGGAGCACAAAAGCCGGCAGGTAAGCCAGAAACAGAAATTCGATTCTTCCGAGCAGTTTTTCGACAAGAGCTTCCGCTTTGCGAACGAGCACCGCCCCTAAGCCGACCCATAAAAACCATGAGCCGAAAAAGATGCCGACACTGATATCATTGCCTTCGAATGTGGTGACGAACTCGCGGAAAAGCAGAGTCTGGGCGGCGATGGAAAACAGGCCGTAACTGAATATCAGCAAGCCCCGGGCGAATTTCATTTCTCATTCTCACCAAAAACTTCCGCCTGAAAGACCAGAAAGCTCGCGCCTTCTTTCCAACCATCGGCCGGTAGTCTGGCTTTCAGGGACAATTGAGTGAGCATCTGATCGACATCCCAGCCCTGCTCGGGCGCGACCTGCGGCAGAAAAACAGCCGAATGTCCATCTTTATTTAATACGACGCCATCGATACCTATGCGGATTTCATCCGGCGATGTAATCGGCGCAGGAGTTGTTAGCGCGGAGATTTCAATTGTGATGTCTTTTAGTTCATCCTGCGATACCTGCGAAAAGCGCCTGTCGTTCACGCAGGCGTGAATCGCGTTTGTTATGACTGATTTATACAAAGGCCGCTGCGGGAAAATATCGCCTATACAGCCTCTAAGCCGTGAATTTTTCTTCAATGTCACGAACGCAGCCCGGGCAGGCCGCATCGCATCGCT
>CAZTDF010000368.1:0-2046 GCA_964612465.1 uncultured Pirellulales bacterium | reverse complement strand
CGCACGGGCTACGGGATTCCCATGCCGGTCTGTAATGCGCCCCGAAACACTTCCCGAAACTCTTCCTCCGGAACGAGGTTTACACCCCACCATAAGGATAAGGAACAGGATGACCGAAGCCGACAAAAAAAGTGTCGTCCGGCGAGAATTGTTGTTACGTTTCATTTGTTTTTTCTACAAGGAGATTCACTACGGACAGCCACACTTTTCTGTTATCGTAAATAGATTACTGTCCATAGTTTTCCTTGCTCTCAATATTCAATCGTCACTATTCAATTTATGGCTTAGCTATAGTAAACGGGATTCTCTACGTTAAAATGCAAATACTGCACCGGCGTGCAAATAGGTGGAATCTCCGTCAAATTCTCGCCCTATGCCAATCGTGCCCATGAGATTGTCGGTAAACCAGCATCCCAACAGGGCCGTAAAGTAATTGGCTTCATCACCTACATTATCGTGGTTGGCGGATATCTTGGCCATCAGGATCGGGGCCAATTCAAATTCAATGCCAATGCCCAGACCCAGACCCACATCCGTATCATCCACCTCGGTTGCCGGGCCGGTTACGTCCATGTCCAAAACCCGCAATCCGATGTTGAAATACGGCTTGACTTTTTCGCTCTCGCAAAACGTATGCACCATATCGGCCCGAAAGCACAGGGTAGATATTTCCACATCCTGCAGGTATCTTTCCCCGTCGGAATACACATAATCAAGACCCAACTGAATGTCCTTATCCGATTCCTGGTTCAGGTTGACTATTATCGAACCCCCGTGCCCATCGTCCAGATAGGATTTATCACCGTCACCATAGTCAAAATACGAATAGTACAGCGCAGTGTAGTTCTGTCCGAACATGGTCTTGGCCAGCGATACACGGGTTGTTACTAAAACAACGGCTAACAATACAAAACATATTCTCACTTTCATTCTCTGCATCTCCTAAAATGGACCAATAGCAAAATCGATGACAATAATCATTAGTCAATAGTCAATAGTAAATATCAAAGTACTTTCCCATTTGACTTCATAATTGGTGCTTCTGCAAGCCAAAGTCTAAATAATACCACAATAGGCGGTTCGATTCCAACACTCCTGGCCATCACAGCGACCGATTATATTAGAAACAGTCCCGCGTTCCCTGATTGATTCTTAAGCACCCCACCGCTCAAGGTTTTTTCAGAACTCAGAATCGTACGTTCCAGGCGTCTTCTGATCTTCAGCTTCCTCGTGCTCATCCTGTGGCCCTTGTGAGGTTCCTTCCGGCTCAGAGATTTCCGACGTCATTCCCTGACCTTCCTCGGGAGGCATAATTTCCCGCATATCAGTAACGGCAGCTCGAATGAGACTATGAGTTTTTTCAGTGGCAGTCCGGAACTTTTCAAGGCTCTCGGTTTTGTCTGTTAGGGCCTTTATACTTCGATCGGCCTCAGCAAGACCAGACCCATTATTGTTCACCATCTCATCAATTGATTCCAGCTTGGAGGCAAGCTCATTCACCTTTGTCTCAAGTTCCAGGAGCTGATTTAGTTTCTCTCCGACGTTGTTTTCAAACTCACCAAAACGAAGCTCGAAAGACGCCATCTTTTCTGAGGTATTAGCAAGATCAGCCGTATGCCTGTCCATCATCTGCTCAGTTGCTCCCTGCTTAGCGGCCAGTTCACTTAGCCTTGTAACATGTTCTGCGAGCTGATTTTGATTTTCATCTGCTTTGCTCTGGCAACCGGTCATACGGGATTCAAAAGATGCTGTATTATCCGCAGCCTCAATTATTCTCCCTATATCCTCGGATTCGAGCACTCTCTTGCCTAATGCTGACAAATGTTTGCTTACTATAAATAGCCATCCAATTGCAACTACGGCCACCACTAAGGATATGAATGCCAAAACAAATAATGCTATCGTTATCATGTCGAGCATTTTAGTACCTCCTTTTTAAATCAGGTTCTTATAGTTATTAGCATCGACGCCAAAGAGCTTTTCCAAGCATTATTTTGCACACTTGCAGATGTTTTACAATCTGAAAATGAATAATTTTTGGGCCAC
>CAZTDF010000367.1:0-2177 GCA_964612465.1 uncultured Pirellulales bacterium | reverse complement strand
CGTTACAAATGCCGCCAAACAGAAATGACTTCGGCATCGGCGATTTTGAAAGAATAGTGGACGATGAGTTTATTAAACTGGTTGATCATAAGAATTTGAATGTGGATGTCGACCAGTTCGCCAAAACGAATCCCACTGTCGAAAATATTGCCGGCCTCGCATGGAATCAACTTGCCGGCAAATTCGGCCAGGCGAGACTGCACCGCGTAACCGTCTGGGAAACCGACAAGACATATTGCTCGTATGAGGGCTGATGCGACGGGAAAAACGCCTCCGGAACGCCACAGGCCGACTCATGCCATCGAGAAATCAACGCACTTTCCTGAAAATCAAACGCATTGAGACCAATGTTATTAGCTCCGAGACGAAGAATTTATAGGACTCTACGATCTCGTCGTCTCCTAAGATCAGATCATCCGCCGGCAATCCCGCGATGGCTCCTTCCACAAGGTCTGCGGCTAATTGAGGTTATCATCTGTGCTAAAGCTATGTTCTTTATTTGCCGATACTTATGGTATAGTCGAACGGTTGTTCGGCCGGAACCGGCTGGAGATCAGAATTAACCGGCTTGCCGCCTGATCGATACCCGTTCGACCGCTAAGAAATATTTTCCATAGAAAACCTGGATTAAACAGCGAGGCTGCATATGCTTTTTGCGCAGCCGACGGGGACGGAGTTCAAGCAGATTGACCCGGACGCAGGCAAATCTTTGGTATTGATTATTATTCACTGATCATTATCCTGTGCACATAGAAATTACTTCCAAGGGGCTTATATGAGAGCATTAGTTACAGGCGGAGCGGGTTTTATCGGGTCTCATCTGACCGAACGGCTGCTCAAAGATGGTAATAAAGTGGCGGTCATCGATAATCTCAGCACAGGCAGTCTGGAAAATATCGAAAGTTTTAAAAACCATGCCGGCTTCGAGTTTGTCGAAGGCGACATCTGCAATGCCGAGCTGATAGAACCGCTGGTCGAGCAAAGCGATGTAATTTTCCATCTGGCTGCCGCTGTCGGCGTCAAGCTGGTCGCCGATGACCCGGTCCATACGATAGAAACAAACATTGGCGGCACTGAAATCGTGCTGAATATCGCCAATAAATTCGGCAGGAAAATCCTAATCGCTTCGAGCAGCGAAGTTTACGGCAAAAGCGAAGCTGTCCCCTTTCATGAAGATGACGACATCGTGCTCGGCAGCACGTGCCTGTCCCGGTGGTCATATGCGTGCAGTAAAGCTGTGGATGAATTCCTGGGCCTGGCTTTTCATCAGCAGTACGGGCTGGATGTGGTAATCTGCAGATTCTTTAATACAATCGGGCCGAGGCAGACAGGTCAATACGGAATGGTCGTGCCCCGATTCATTCAAACGGCGCTAACGGGCGAAACACTTCAAATATACGGAACAGGAAAACAAACGCGATGTTTCTGTTATGTGGCCGACCTTGTCGAGGCTATAATCGGCCTGATGAATTGCGAGCAGGCGACAGGACAGGTATACAATATCGGTACGAATGAAGAAATATCCATCGAAGAACTGGCCGATAAAATTATCAAGATAACGGGCAGCAAAAGCAAAAAGGAGTTTGTGTCCTACGAGGTCGCCTATGGAAAGCCAATAGATGATATGATGCGGCGTATGCCAAGCATAGAACGAATCAACAAGACAATAGACTGGGAACCTAAAACAAACCTGGATGAAACGCTGCGACTGATTGCCGAGAGTTTGAAGCAGAAACCTCGTTCCTGGAGTTGATTGAATTAGACCATGAGCATCTGTATGCGAGCAAAACTAAATCAGTGGGATTATCTCATCGTTACCGCCTCGAATGAGGCCCAGGCCCGGGCATATGAATCGCAGCTCAAAGTCCGGCAGGATATGGGGCTTCTTAGCAGCGTCCGCAACGTGATGGTTGTGCCCGACCCCGGCGGAAAGCGAATCGGCAGTGGAGGCAGCACGCTTTACTGCCTGATGGAGGTCCTCAATAAAAAACTCGGACGCAGCGCAACAGCCGCAGGCCCGGATGCGTGGGAGAAAATCCTGCGAGGCCTGCGCATTCTAATCGTTCACGCCGGCGGAGATTCGAGACGCCTGCCTGCATACGGCCCATGTGGAAAGATATTTATCCCTGTTCCGTCTGAGAGTGACACCGCCATACCGCTGAGTTTGTTCGATCGAC
>CAZTDF010000366.1:0-2182 GCA_964612465.1 uncultured Pirellulales bacterium | reverse complement strand
GGCGGACAGCAGGAGAAAGTTTTCATCTACATGATACGCGATTTATTCAATCCGTGGTTCGGAGGAATCCTTCTGGCGGCGATCTTCTCGGCGATTATGTCAACGATAGATTCGCAACTGCTGGTCTCATCCTCGGCGTTGTCCGAGGATTTTTACTGCAAGGCGATAAAGAAACAGGCATCGCAAAAGGAGATAGTTCTGGTCGGCAGAATCTGCGTCATTATCATCTCAATAATCGCATTGGTCATGGCGCTGGATCGCGACAATACGATTCTCGGGATTGTCTCTTACGCCTGGGGCGGCTTCGGGGCGGCATTTGGGCCGCTGGTCCTTTTTGCCCTGTTCTCTCGCAAGACAAGCTGGCAGTCGGCCCTTGCCGGGATGGTCACCGGAACGGTCGTGCTGGTACTGTGGAAGCAGATAGGCCTGAGCGATAAAATGTACGAAATCGTCCCCGGCTTCGCCGCCAATTGCCTGACAATTCTCCTTGTTAATCTTGTTATAGGGCAAAAAGACGAAAGTGTCTTAAAAGAATTTGATGATGTTGTAAACGAGTTAAAAAGGCAGGGTGGGCAAATGCTTGCCTCGCCGTAAGGTATCCCCAAGGGAATGCTGATAAAAAATGAATCGCTTATATTTTTAGAAGATTGCTTCGCTTCGTTCGCAATGACATACTCAGTATTCCCGTCGTTGCGAGGAACAGCTTGACCTGAGCGCAGCCGAACGGATTCGCAATAGCATACTCTGAACCATTGTCATTGCGAGGAGGCCGACAGGCCGACGCGGCAATCTTCTTTAATAGCGCTGTAAAAATATTATGAAACAAAACTGGGTTTACATGATGACTAATCGTAATAAAACGGTCATCTATACAGGTGTTACGAATGACCTGAAAAGAAGAGTCCAGGAACATAAAGACAAAAAAGGCTGTTCGTTTACAAAGAAGTACAGTATTAATACGTTAGTCTATTATGAATCATTCAGCAGCATTTATGATGCGATAGCAGCAGAGAAAAAAATTAAAGCCGGCTCAAGGGCCAAAAAGATCGCGCTAATAGAAAGCATCAATCCGTATTGGAAAGACTTATATGAGTTGAAGATTGCTTCACTTCGCTCGCAATGACATATTTTGTGTTCCTGTCATTGCGAGCGATTCGAAGAATCGCACGGCAATCTAAACAGTCATTCCCAAGAAACCTGCCCTGTGCCCAGTCAAAGGGTCGCCCCACCATGATCTATCGGTGGGCAAAGGCCCACCCTATAAAAACCGGAATGTTGATTATCGGCGGAAATGGCCGTATAATACGGAAGCGAAGATAATTGCATAATATTCGAGACGACCGGCCAGCTACCGGTAAATCGGTTTGAGCAGCAGTAAGGTTTTTCGCTCACCTGCCCAGCCTGCCGTTGTTCAAACCGACCCGAAAAGGACAGGTGAAATGACTAATGATTTCATAAGAAATGGCAAAATTCTGGACCGTGCCAGACGACTAATTGATAGTCGGTTTGCAGAGCGCCGCAAAATCCTACCTGAGGAAATCAACCGTATTTTGCGCAAGATGCAGATCGAAGGAATGGCGGATTCGGGTCCTGAAGTTACAGCCGTTCGCAATGCCTGCGAACAAGAAGTTCGCGCAAAATCTGATATTGCGTGGGACAGCTTGCAGAAGGCGCATAAAGCATTTGGCTTGCCCATTACAGAGACGTTGGCGACAGACCTGAAACAAGAGATGAGTCATCATATCGAGAAGATAGTGAAAGATGCCTCTGAACTTATGGCTAAGCGGCTAAGTTTCATGAAGCCGGACGCGTGGCATATAGACCTTGAAAAAACTAAAAGTGAAGTGAATGAGAGAATTAGTGTTGAAGTTGACCTCTATGTTGATTCCCTAATATGCAAGTCAACCAAAGCGCAGCAGAAGGACAAAACAGAGCTGAAAGCTGCTACCAAACGACAGAGAATATGGATTTTCATCAAAGGATTTGTTAAAGAAACCTACAGAATAACAATAAAGAGCTTTTTCGATTCAACAATGAATAAATAAGAAAAAATATATTTTGTTAACGGTTGCTACATCTCATATAAGGATCCAATACACGAACTACGCGCAGTAAGCTTCCTCTCACGGAGATTTTTCCGGAATTCATTGGACTTAAAGCCGGCTTTGTCGTATAGTATATA
>CAZTDF010000365.1:0-2184 GCA_964612465.1 uncultured Pirellulales bacterium | reverse complement strand
GGCAACAAAAAGAACGAGAATCCGGGAGATCTCGAATGAGAGCAGGCCAAGGTTGAGAATCGATACGAGGCGAGGGATCGGCACGAGACGTTCACGCTGAGGCGAGCCGGAAAAGAACAGGATCCTCTCTCGTGAAATCCCGGGACAAGTCAAAGCTCACAACACTATTTCACGCCTGCAATCATGAAGCCAGCATCAGAGTCAGGGACATATAGATTGCCACGCTTATCGAGTCGTTTGCTGTTGTGACCAGCGGGCCGGAGCTTATCGCCGGGTCTATGCCTATTCGGCGGAATAAAAACGGCAGAAACAAACCAAGTGTTGTCGCAACCATGATAGCCGAGAACATCGCTGTGCCGAATGCAAAGATAAGCCGCCCCAGCGAGACCGCATTCTCCGGTCCCTTGGAGTTAACCAAAATAGCACAGGCGATGCCACCCAACACTCCGCAGCTTAATGCCACAAGAAGGGCAATTCGCACTTCTCGCGTAAAGACCTGGCCGAATCTTAACGCCGCCAGGTGGCCTGTTGCCAATCCCGATACGACGATAGCGGAGGTTTGAAGCCCTGCGTTGCCGCTAATGGCCTGGATCATCGGCGCAAATGCCGCTACGGCTACGAAAACCTCCAGGTGGTGAGTCTTGAAGAAAATCATCACCGTGGCTGTGACAGCCGTGCCTATCAGGCAGGGCAGCAGCCATGTCATTCTCACGCGGGCCGCGTGGAAGACCGATACATTGTCCAGCTCATCGGGATCGGTGCCGGCCATTGTATATAAGTCTTCCGCGGCTTCTTCCTCGGCGACTTCGATGACACGGTCGGCAGTGATTCGACCGACGAGTTTGTGGCTCTTATTGAGAACGGGCACAACTATAAGGTCATTTTTACTGAATATATTTCTGACTTCTTCCTGGTCGGTGTCGGCATTGACATAAATTGTGTCGGGATCGATTAGTTCGCCGATTCTCGTTTTTTCGGGGCGGGTCAACAGAAACCGCAGACGAACATCGCCGAGAAATCGCCCGGTCTTGTTCACAACGTAAACGGAGTAGAAATCCTCGTCGATCTCCGCAGCGCGGATTTTACTGACGGCCTCGGCGACGGTGGCGTTCTCGGAAACACTGATTACAACAGGGTCCATAATCCCGCCGGCCGAGTCTTCGGAGTAGCTCATCAACTCCTTGATCTCAGCCGATTCGCTCGGTGATATGCTTTCGAGCAGTCCCGCCCTTTCTTCCTCGGACAGCTCGGAAAGGATGTCGGCGGCATCGTCCGGGTCAAGCTCGGAAACAAGGCTGATCAGTTCCTCAACTTTGAGCAGTTCGAACAATTCGGCCCTGGTTGCCTCATCTACCTTTTCCAGCACCTCGGCGGACATAGGCTTGTCCATGACATCTAAGATAGCACGTCTTTCCTCGTTATCCACAAGTTCGACAATCTCGGCTATGTCACTGCTTCGCTGATCGCTCAGCAGTTCGCGCAGGGCCTGTGTGTTCCCTGACTCAAGCAAACGCTCAATTTGTTCCAGCAATTGTTTCTGTTCATCCGCCATTGAGATACCCATACTAACTAAAGCCGATAGTCAAATTCACCCGCCACCGGCATAGAATAACCGAATTTCTTTTGTCCGGCAACAATTTTGGGCATATTAAAAAACTTTGGTCCCTTAGCCCCCATAGTTTGGCCCACGAATTAACCACAACATCATTGACTTTAGTGCCGATAAGTGTTAGAATTACAGTGACTAAAGGAGAAATTCTCGACATTCTTCGAGGGATAATAGAGGATGTTTACTGTAAGCGAAACTTTTATCATGTCATGGTATCAAAAACAAAGCGGCACTTTTGCAATCCGGCTGCTAATCTTGCTCATCATTTGTTTTTTTGGCCTGCCGGCAAATGCCGTCACAAACATCTATGTATTCGTTCCCGGTCAAAGTACCGTGACTCAGACCGGCGGTTTCGCCGGCGTCCACGAAACTTATGGCATCGAAGGAAGGTTCCGGTTGACTGTCGATTTCGATGCCGGTATCGCCTCATTCGAGAAGGTCGATGCGAATCTGACCGAACCGAGCAGCTTTTTGTATTCACAAAGCCTCGGCGAAATATTCAACATGACTGCACTTGCCGGCACCATAATAGATGAGACGACAATACAATTCGAGGGCAAAACCGCCGACGGCAC
>CAZTDF010000364.1:0-2202 GCA_964612465.1 uncultured Pirellulales bacterium | reverse complement strand
GATTGTCAAAGAGCGGCCCGTCTTCACACTTGTTACTATCACGACCTCGGGGCAAATCCGCTGGGCAAAATTCGGGCCCGTTGAGCCCGTCAGCGCCGAGGCCTTTGCAATAGTCGATCGTCGTAATACGCACACCGTCGCTCCGGCCGGACGGCTCATCGTTTCGCCCGGCGGACTGCCGAACGACGTCGACCTTTACATCGCCCAGAGGGCCCTTGAGTTGACAAAGGATGCCGTGACGGATGGCGGCGAGATACTATTCTTAGCCGCGTGCCCGAACGGCGTGGGCGAGGAAAAGACGATGGAAAACTTCTACCATCGGCTGACCAAACCGATCGACGAGATATTCAATTCTATTGAGAGCGAATACAAGCTATACAGCCACAAGCCGTACAAGTTCGCCCGGTTGATCCGGCGGTTACGGCGAATCCATATATACTCGCAGATACCCGACGACATCGTCCGGGCGGCACATCTTTATCCTGCACATGAACCGCAGGCAATCATCGACGACTGGCTCAACGAGCAGCCGGATGCCAAAATCACAATCGTCGACGGCGCGAACAAGATAGCTTTATATAGCGCATATTAAAGAGCCCTATATAAATCCAACCGCCGGTTGCGTGACAGTTCCCTACGAAACATATTACAGTTCATGCAGCATTTTAACGGCCTGCTTCACGACCATATCGGCCGCTTTCGGCGCGAAGGGACTGGTGCTGATTTCATATCCCCCCTCTACGTACAGATGCTCGGGCGGAAGGTATCCTGCGGCG
The DNA here is from genome assembly GCA_964612465.1 of uncultured Pirellulales bacterium. GTDB lineage: Bacteria > Planctomycetota > Phycisphaerae > Sedimentisphaerales > Anaerobacaceae > JAFGPJ01. The sequence goes on along the minus strand of CAZTDF010000364.1, from coordinate 1,426 downwards.
CCGTTGCAGTGCGTAATCACGAAAGTATGCTTGTATGGAGAAGCCGCTTTAATCGACATGCCGATTTCCGTCAGGACCTCGCCGCCGAGGCCGGCGAAGGCAATGTCACCGACTCTCGCGACAGCAATATTGAACGGTGTGGGCGGGCAGTCTTTTTTAATCTTAAGCTCGCCCCGCTCCTTGCCCGGAAGTTCGAGCGTGACAAAGGCAGACTTAATTTCACCGCCGGCCGAAAGATTTTCGATGTCACGGTACACATGAACGACCTCTTCGCCCAAAAGCGTTCCGAGCAGTACCGGTTCGGGGATCCAACCCGGCTCAGTATTAAATCCGTCAAGCACCCTGAACCACGGATCGATATTGCCCGACGCTCCTGCGAAAGCCGGAGCGATTACTCCTTCACCTAAAATCTTTTCTACGAACTGCTCGGCAAGACCGAGAACGTCACCGCTTATGGTAAGATTTTTGCCACCTAAGCAGGTGGCGTGAGTGGCGTAATCGAACAATGATGCGACGACAGCACCGTCAGGCTTAGCAACCTTCATTACCAGAACCTCCTTATCGGTCGGACCGTAGGGATTACAGCCGAGTCTTATTCGACTATTGCCGGAGCCGTCAAATACCAGCTCTCTGCGGTTCATGCCGACAGGGGAATATCCGATGCCCGCTCCGATACGAACCGGCCCGGTGTTCTTTATCGCCTCTCCGATGACTTTTACCAATTTGCCTTCTAACTGTTTCGTGTATTCGACGTTATTCGGATGGCCCTTTTCCTCATCTATACTCAGAGTCGGGGCATCATGCGTATGTATTGCGCTTAGGAAAAGCTCGCCCGGCTTGATTTCGAATTCGCTTAATATGACTTTGCGCAGATGCTCGGCGGTTCCGCCATAATAGCCTATCAGGTCGCTTGAGACCAGCACGAGCCGCTCGCCGTTATTCTCAAATGCAACGACTCTCGCCGATAGCGGGTCATGGACGGCCTCCGACAGGGCGGTGCGGGCCCCGTAGCCGGACATCTTGACCGGCTTGTCGGGCGTGATATCAATCATCGCTGTCCCGGCTCGCAGGGTGCCTTCATTCGCCGCTGCGCCTGTAGGAAAAACGACAAGAGTCAAACTGATAACAAGTACCATTACAATTGCGGTTATTCGCTTAACTTGATGATTCGATACTTCCGCCATGGAAAGCCTCCTTAAATAAGATATCTTCGTTAACAACATAGAAAAGCCATTCGCATACACTTTGCGTCAGGGCCATTATACTTCTCAAATGCCCTCATGCAAGTCGCCTTCTCAAGCCCAATCCTGACCAAGCGCCCTTCCAGCACGGCCCAACAAACGCGCTTAATCCGGCTAACCTGTCGCTGCTGCGAGCGATTTTTCGTTTTTCTCCGCTCCTTCGGTCGATACAGGAGCAGGAGATT
>CAZTDF010000363.1:0-2225 GCA_964612465.1 uncultured Pirellulales bacterium | reverse complement strand
AGACGCTCCACTCCCAGTTCGCTACGGAGATGCCGTAACGGTACGCAAATCCAACCTCGCCAATGAACTGCTCTGTTGAGACGCTCGAAGCTATCAGCGACGTACCGATGGCGTACCAGGGCAATTTGTTGCCGGCCAGGAAGTAGCCTCTGGCGGATTTTTTCTCCCGGCGGGCGACCCAGAATCCGATTAGAACGACAAGACCGACGTACAGGATGAACACCGCATAGTCAAGATAGCTCAGTTCCACAAATACTCCCTTTTACAGACAAAAACGTTAGCTTGTCACGTTAGCGACGACGGCGTTTCTGATGGTTTGCGTCATTTCCTGTTCCTGCTCGGCTGTAAGCCGCGATGGGATGGTGATTATGACCGAACGCTCGAAGAGGTCATCGCTCGTTGGGCACGTCCCCTTGCTATATTCAAAAACGCTGTCTGCGTTCTGTTGTAGCGACCACGGATTGCCTGCCGGCGAGAGAGGGATCCTCTCAACCAGCGAACGAATATTGTGATAAATATGCAGGCCGTAGTCCGACACACGGAAGACATTTTCAATGCCGCCATCCGTGAGGTGCTGCGTAATACTGACGGCGCGCGATTCTTTATCGAATGTGAGTATGAGGAACGGACCCGTATCACCATCGGGATCATTGAGTCTGCGAAATGAGACGCCTTTGATCTGACCGAGCATGTCTTTTATTCGCTGCTTGGAGGCTTTCATGTGTGCGACGACCTGAGGCAGCTTGCGGAGTTGAACGTTGGCGACGGCGCCGGCCATCTCTCCCATCCGTCGGCCCTGTCCCCAGAAGCAGACCTCGCCGGTTTCGTCGGGCAGACCTTTTTTCCAGGGAACGCCGAGGTCGTGAGCGGCTATGAGACGGGTATAAAGTTTCTCGTCGTCGGTGACGAGGAGACCGCCTTCACCGGCCGTGACATTCTTATTGATTTGGAAGCTGTAGATCCCCACCTTCCCGAATGTACCGACCTTTTGGCCTTTGAACGAACCGCCGTTGCATTGCGCGCAATCCTCAAGCACGGGGATTTTGTGTTTGTTGGCGACTCGCATTATAGCGTCCATGTCACAAGGCGTACCCGCCATATGTACCACCGCGATAAGCTTCGTGCGCCCAGTGATCTTCTTTTCCAGATCGCTCGGGTCCATGCTGAAGCTGTCGTCGACCTCACAGAGGACAGGGATAGCGTTGTTTTGAATCACCGCCGTTACGGTGGCCACCCATAAAAAGGCGGGAACAATAACCTCAGTGCCCGGACCGATCCCCAGGGCGGACATGGCCGTGCACAGGGCGCCGGTGCCGCTGTTGACAGACAGAGCGTGGCGAACATCGTAAAAGGTCCGTGCATATTCCTCCAATTGATCTACATGGGTGGGGGATTGGGGACCATAGTATCTGAACAAGGCGCCTTTACGCACCACATCGACAACCGCATCTTCCTCCTGCCGGCTCAACCAGTTGATGCCCGGAAATCCGCTTGGCCAATTTTTTTCCATAAGAAGCTCCATAACGAGTATCAGCATCAATTTGTAATGTTAAAAGTGCCCTGCAAAACAATTTCATCGCTGCTGTGACCAATCATCACTTTGAATTCTCCGGGCTCTACTACTTTCTTGAGATGACGATTAACCAGAGACAAATGCCTGGGACCCAGCTCGAACTGAACCTTAGAGGACTGCCCCGGTTCCAGCCAAATCTTCCTGAAAGCCTTTAGCTCTTTGACCGGTGTGGAAACAGAACTGATAGGATCATTAATATAAAGCTGTACGACATCTGCTCCGGCACGCTCCCCGGAATTCGTTATCGTCAAACCAATATGAACCTTGCCACCCGGACCGGTTTCGCTGGGGGTGATTTCCAGGTCACTATACTTAAAGGTCGTGTAGCTGAGTCCGTGACCGAAGGCGTACAACGGTGTTGCGGCCATATCGACGTAAGGTTTTCCCCACGCGTTTTCAAGCCAGTATTTCTTGGATGGAGGATAATTGTAATAGACCGGCAGTTGACCCGCATGCCTTGGAATTGTAATGGGAAGGTGTCCGCTCGGATTATAGTCTCCGAATAGAACATCGGCCACTGCTGCACCTCCCTTCTCGCCCGGACACCATGCTTCGACAATCGCCGGCACATATTCGGCAATCCAGCGCGTCGCCAGAGGCCGTCCATTGACAAGAACAACAACAGTCGGCGTTCCGGTGTCATAGATCGCCT
>CAZTDF010000362.1:0-2232 GCA_964612465.1 uncultured Pirellulales bacterium | reverse complement strand
CCATTATATTATCGGCGTTGAGAGCACAAAAGAGAGTTTCAGGGAGCGGTGAGTGTATATCAGGTTTTTGATATCAATATTGGTTCTGCTGGCGAGTCTGACAAGCGTCGGACTGGCCGATCCATATACGATAATCATCGTAACCGGCAATGCCAAGTCGGAACGCGGCTATACAGAATTCCTGCAGGAACTCTACAGGGGAAACGTCGAAGTTAATATTGACGCCGACAGATACAACGAAGACCTCAGCGACAAGAAGAAGCTCGAACTCGAAGCAGCCGACCTGGTTATTGTCTCGCGGGATCTCTCCAGCAAAGATTATAACGCCGACGCCGAGTTCTGGAGCGGACTTAGCGTGCCAATCCTCAATCATAATATCAAACTCGCCCGAAGCGATGGGTATAAATACTGGGATTGGCTGGCAGGCAACGATATAAGCACAAGCGCTTTTACATACCTGGCCGTCGCCTATGCCGGCGATGAAATATTCGCAGGCGTCGATAATTCTTCCGGCTCCGTGGAGATATTCCCTTCCGGCAAAGAAATCGACCACTCCAACCAGGCATCCGCAGGCAGCGGCAGAGTCGTGGCCACTTGCAACGGCACCGTAGTAATCGCCCGCTGGCTCGGCAATGAGACGCTTTATTACGATGAATCTTATTACGCCCCCGGCGCAGCCCGCGTATTCTTCTCGCTGCCGAAAAAGACATACGAGTTCTTCGACGACGCCACCGAGCAGGCAAAATTGATGCTGGAAAACGCCGTGCTTTCGCTGCTTCCTATAGATCGGCCGGCCGGCGATATCGATTACGACGGCGATGTCGACTTCCATGATTACGCTATTTTCGCGAGCTGCTGGAAGACTGCCGGACTCACGCCGGATTCTCCCTGCAGCCTCGCCGACCTTACCGGCGATGCGACCATAACCGCAGACGACTTGAAGCTGCTGGCCGATACATGGCTCGTAGGCGTCGATACAACCGTTCCCGAACCGAATATTATGAGCTGGCAAGTCGAACCGGTGACAACCTCGACGTCCTCTATATATGCCGAAGCAACCACCGCCGTCGATACTCAAAACGGCATCGAGTATTACTTCCAATGCACATCGGGCAACGGCCCGGACAGCGGCTGGCAGTACAGCAACATTTTCGAGCCGAACGGCCTTGCCATGGGCACGCAATACTCCTACAGCGTTAAGGCTCGTGACACTTCGGCCAATCTCAACGAAACCAACTGGTCAATCCCTGTAACGACCAGTACGTTCAAAATATTCTACGAAATCGCCGACGCCTCGGCGGCGGTCGCCCTGACACCGGATCTTTTTCTCGTAGCCGGCGACGAGAAAAATACGCTCCGCCTTTACGATATTAACAATCCCGGCTCGCACCCGATTGACGATGCGAAAATCGGGGACTACCTGAATATCGATCCCTGCCACCCTGAAACGGACATCGAAGGCGCCACATGGTTTAACGGCCGAATTTTCTGGATAACATCGCACGGCAGAAACAGGGACGGCCAGTGCTTCTGCAGCCGCTACCAGTTCTTTGCCACGACCGTCACTCTGAACGGCGACGAGCTGAACGTCACTGTGGACGGCAATTACACCAATCTGATAGACGACCTGATCACGTACGATTCGATCTACAATCTCGGCCTTGCCGATGCAATCGGAGTAGTTGACGGCCGCATCGACACGAACGATATTCCCGACCTTGCCCCGAAAGATAAGGGATTGAACATCGAAGGACTTTGCGCCGCCGCCGACGGCAGCTCCATGCTCATCGGCTTTAGAAATCCAAGGCCGAAGCCCGAAAAGAAAAAGCTGGGTCTTATCATCCGGCTAAACAATCCGGAAGCAGTGGTGCTAAACGGTGCGGCTCCGGACTTTGCTCCGCCGCTGGGGGTAGACCTTGACGGCTTCGGCATACGCAGTATGGAATATTCCCACACGCTCGGCCAATACCTGATCATGGCCGGCTCACAGAAATCCGGCTCCGAAAAACCCCTGCAAACACTCTATAAATACCATATACCAACAGGATTGCTGACCAAAATGGCGGATTTCCCATTTATCACACCAGAAGCGATGTTCCAGTTCCCGGAGAGCGACGAAATCCACCTGCTCAGTGACGATGGGGCAATAATGATAGATACTCCCGACGGCCCCATCGAGAACAAATACCTGCCCAAAGAACAAAGGACCTTCCGCGCCCACCAGATAACGCC
>CAZTDF010000361.1:0-2263 GCA_964612465.1 uncultured Pirellulales bacterium | reverse complement strand
GGTGATCGATCCGCCGACAGATGTGATGGCTTTGCTGGGTGGATACTATGCTCATCTCTTGCCTGGTGGAATTCTGAAGTTTGTCTTTGCCGGCTTACTTGTATTATCTGGCTTCTTCATGTTGCGGCCTGCAAGAAATAGACCGTCTTCCGACAAGAATCGGTTGGGCTTCTGGCATCGCAAATTCGGCGAGCACGAATACAAGGTGAATCTGTGGTTGGCCCTGCCTATCACTGCGGGAACCGGCTTGGTTGCGGGAATGGTCGGGATCTCCGGAGGCTCTTTCAAGGTCCCATTGATGGTTCTTGGTTGTGGCGTACCTATGCGTGTGGCGGTAGGTACATCATCCGCTATGGTTGCCGCCACAGCTTTTATGGGTCTGATTGGGCATTCGGCGGCCGGAGATTTCAACGCATCATGGGCCATTCCCATGAGTGTAACCGCCGTAATTGGAGGGCTCATAGGTGGCGTGTTCTCGCTTAAAACAAAATCCAAGAACCTCAAAGTGATATTCGCGTATACGACATTAGGAGCCGCTTTGTTCATGGTAATAAACGCATGGCTAACGTTTGGAAATTGATAGGAGATAGTATGCAAATAGCAGTAGCAAGCGGCAAAGGCGGAACAGGTAAGACAACGATAGCAACGAATCTGGTTTGCTCAATTGCTCGAATGGGCCAAACCGTGCAGTATCTCGATTGTGATGTTGAGGAGCCGAACGGCCACATATTCCTGAAGCCGGATATAGAAGAAACTCAGAATGTGACAATAGGTGTGCCGGAAGTTGACACCGAATTATGTAACGGTTGTGGCAAGTGCGGCCGGCTTTGCCAATACAGTGCTATCATTTGTCTGAAAGATACCGCCATGACCTTTGAGCAGTTGTGTCATTCCTGCGGTGGATGTATGGCTGTCTGCCCACAAGCCGCGATTAAAGAAAAACAACGTAAAATCGGAATCGCTGAATTCGGCAGAGCGAACGGAGTCTTGTATGGTGCAGGCAAACTCGATATTGGCACCATCCAAAGCCCTGCCTTGATAAAACATATCAAACAAAGACCGACAGATAGTGATACGGTAGTCGTCGATGTCCCACCCGGCACCTCATGTCCCGTGATTGAAGCGATCAAGGGGGCAGATTTTGTTCTGTTGGTCACCGAGCCAACGCCGTTTGGCTTGAATGACCTTCAACTGGCGGTGGAGATGGTAAGAGAGCTTAAGCTTGCCTTTGCCGTAGCAATAAACCGTTGCGACATAGGTGATGATCGAGTTGTGCGCTATTGTCAGCAACAGGAAATAGAAATTCCTCTTGAGATACCGAATGACCGATTGATAGCTGAGGCGTACTCGCGGGGAATTAAGATAATCGATGCCTTACCCGGCTACGAAGAAAAATTCACTCAGCTATACCAGAAGATTAATGCAAGTGTGGCAGTCAAATGAAAGATGATTTTGAATTCATGGAGAGAATAACGCGTGACTTAGCGGCGAGAAAAGCGGCCTCTAAGGTCCTTGGAGTTTCCGAAGATGCCGACAAGAAGGATCTGAAAGAAGCCTACAGAAAAGCGTCTATGAAATACCATCCAGATCATAATCAAGATGACGCCGAGGCGACCAAAAGATTCGTGCTCGTCAAATGTGCATATGAGCTGTTAGCTGAAGATAAGCCCTGCCCGCAGTTGCTGGAGGAAATTAACACTTGGCCGGGCGTTGCTGAAGACGGTAAATATAATCTCGATAATCCCTGGGGTCATTTCTTATGGTGGCGTGAAAAGTTTTTCGGTTCAGAGAAGGAAAAAGGATCCAATGACAAACGCTCTTCTTGTGTTTAATCGAAATCCTTACGACGATACGGATATAACTTAGAATGGTCTTCGGCTGGCAGAACAATTGCTTAATGCCGGATTGGATGTAAATATTTTTTTAATGAATGATTCGGTCGATCTGGCTCGTGATGTGACGGAGCCACCTGACGATTACTTTGATTTAGGGAAAATGTTAAAGGAACTGATGGGCAAGAACGTTCCCATTAAAGTATGCAGTACCTGCAAAGCGCGCTGTGGCATTCACAAAGGAGAACCTTATTTTGATGGAGTCCAGGAAGCCAAGATGATCGAGTTAGTCCAGTGGATTAAGGAAGCTGATAAGGTTATTTCGTTTTAGGTATTGGCGATGAATCCCGCAAACCAGTCTGATAACTTTTACGATAAGATTAAACCACGTTTGTATCAACGTGTCGGCCGAGAGTTGCGTTTAGCTTATC
>CAZTDF010000360.1:0-2320 GCA_964612465.1 uncultured Pirellulales bacterium | reverse complement strand
ACTGGATTTTGCGTTGTTTTTTCTTTAACAGCAGTGACAACTGCTTCGGATGAAAACGCCGAGGGCGAAGAATCGTTCTTTTCCACACTGCCGATAGAGACGCACGGCTTCTACGAGGTCAGGGGTGGGTATCGGCTGCAGGAGGATAAGTACGAAAAAGACATGTCGATTATGGAAGGCCGCTTCCAATTTGATTTGTTTTCGTACTTCGACTGGGGCGACGTAAAAGTCAAAGGCGATGTATTAGGCGACATGGTGACCGAGGAAGGCGACTTTGATCTGCGCGAGGCAAATATATTCACCCGGCCGACGGACTTTATGGACGTGAAGGTCGGAAGGCAGGTTCTGACCTGGGGCACGGGGGACCTGATTTTTATCAACGATATGTTTCCGAAAGACTGGCAGTCCTTCTTTATCGGCAGGGACACCGAGTATCTCAAGGCACCGTCGGACGCGGCGAAGGTAAGCCTGTTCGGCGAATCGGTGAATCTTGACATCGCCTATACGCCCAGGTTCGATCCCGACCGTTATATCAGCGGCGAACGTATATCATATTGGAACTCGAATCGGGGCAGGACCGCCGGGCAGGATGCCATCGTCCACCCCGACGAGCCGGACGAATGGTTCAGGGATTCGGAAATAGCAGCGAGGCTTTATAAAAACATTGACAACTATGAGCTGGCCTTCTACGGCTACCGAGGCTACTGGAAAAGCCCCGGCGGACAGAACTTAGAAATGAAAGCCATCTTCCCTGACCTGAACGTCTATGGCTCCAGCCTTCGCGGATCCGTCGGCAAAGGAATCGGCAATGCGGAGATCGGATATTACGAATCCGCCGATGACCAAAGCGGCAGAAATCCCCTGATAAACAACTCGGAAATGCGATACCTAATCGGCTATACGCAGGAAATCGCAAGAGATTTTACGATGGGCCTGCAGTATTACATCGAGCAAATGCTGGACTACGGCCCTTATAAGAGGAATCTACCGCCGGGGCCGGCACGCGACAGGTACAGACACTTGACGACGCTGCGTTTGACCAGGCTGCTGATGAATCAGAACCTGCGACTCTCGCTGTTTACATACTACTCGCCCAGTGACAAGGATGTGTATATGCGCCCGAACGCGAATTACAAGGTCAGCGACAACCTGGCGGTAGAACTCGGCAGCAACATATTCTTCGGTGACTACCCGCATACGTTCTTCGGCCAGTTCCGGGACAATACAAATATCTACGCAGGCCTGCGCTACAGTTTCTAAGACGTCTCCGCTTCGGCGTCGGGCTCGTCCTGCTTGTCGGGCACAACTACGACGTTGATGGTGGCCGTCAGGTCGTCCCGGAATTTGAGTGTCACAGAATGCGTCCCGATTTCCTTGATGTGTTCGGGCAATTGCACAATCTCATCACGGACTTCGAATCCCTGCTCGCGCAGGTTCGCAGCGATCTGCCGCTCATTGACCGAACCGAATAAATGCCCCTGCTCGTTCGCCTTGGCGGCGACAACGGCCTCCGCTCCTTCGATTGCCTTGACCGCCTCTTCGAGTCGTTTGCCGTCAAGTTTGCGCTGCTCGGCGCGTCTGGCTTTCTCTTCGGCTATGGATCGAATGCTGGCCTCGTTGGCAATCTTCGCAAGACCCTGCGGGAGCAAATAATTTCTCGCATATCCGGTTTTGACTTCGACAACGTCTCCAAGCCAGCCAAGTCTGTCAATATCTTCACAAAGCAATACTTTCATATGTCATACCTCGTATCTCGTGAATGCAGTCACGAGTCAACAATCAAGCGGTGAACGGCAATAATGCCATATACCTGGCGCGTTTAATAGCTCTTTTTGACTTTCTTTGACAGCTCGCGCAGTTTCCGCTGCGCTTACGCGAGTATATTTTGCCGCGATTGGTCAGAAGCTTCTGCAGAGTCCCGATGTCTTTGTAGTCTACGTATTTTATGCCCCTTCTGCAAAAACGACATTGAGTCTGATCGCGGGCCCCAACAAAACCTGGTTTTCTTCTGTTGTTATCAGTTCTTCTTTGCATCCTTTACCTCATACAATTGAATATTTTCTATTGTCTATTTACTATTGTAACGAATTTGAGAATTTTTTCTGACTTTTCAATAGTCAATAGTAAACAGACAATAATCAATTAAAACGGTATATCATCTTCACTTGTCTGCTGTGGTCCCTGGGATCCCTGGGAATTCATACTGCCCGTGTTTTGGCGTGTTTGGCCCGCACCACCACCTCCGCTACTTATAAACTCAAAGTTCTCAACAGTAACTCTCAGCTTACTGCGTTTCGAACCATCCTGGGCCTCCCAGCTA
>CAZTDF010000359.1:0-2333 GCA_964612465.1 uncultured Pirellulales bacterium | reverse complement strand
ACCGCCGACAACGCCGCCAACACTTGCTCTGCCGTATATACCTCCGGCACCGGTTCCCGCGAGATTGGAATTTGAAATTTCGGGTTCCCCGGCGCTGGCAAAATGGGTGGCACTGGAACTTGGAGTCGACGAAAGAATGATCGATATTTGGGCGGTCAACACTCTGGCCTCTACCAAGAATATACAGCCTTACGACTCTTATGTGGGGCTTAAGAATGCAGCTAAAATCCTGCAGGATGCCGATGGCTCTCATATAGCCGCTCTGACACAGGTAATTAATGAGTTCGCATCGAGCACTGCACCGCCGACCGAGGAGCAGATGGCATCAATTGCTGACGCAATAAAAAGCAACACTGACACCGATAGCTATTATGCTGTAGCCGGCGAATATCTTGACGCTCTTGTAACTTACATTGGCATCTTGAACAACGACATGGGTTTTTCGGCAGCAGAATCAGTACAATTTGTTACAGATAAATATGTTGGTCGATTGGCTCAGGGTGAAAATGTCGGCGTCGCTGCCTTCATTGCGGCAAGTTTGGCTGCTCTTGGAGGATAAAAAAGCAGGTTAAAATCCTAATTTACGAAGTTTAAGTTTGCCGTCAGGGACTTTCCAACCCCCCTGGCGGCGACTTTTTTATGAAACTATAATATTTTCATTCGATAGCTCTTGCAATCGGGGCGTAAACCACTCTTTTACGCATACGGATTTCTTCGGCACGCTGTTCGAGTCTCGCCGCTTCCGTCATATTTCCAGCCTCGCGATTTAACTGAACCTGATTCTCCAGCACATCGGCGATATTCGGGTGATACTCATCAAATATATTCTCGAGAATATCCAATGCTCTGCCGCACAGGTTTTGTGCTTCGGAGTATTTACCCTGACTTATATATACCTTTGCCAGGCTGTTAAGAGCAACCGCCGTTCGATCAGTGTCAGTGCCCTTCGAGCTTTCCAGAATTTCCAACGCTCTTTGCAGAATATCCTCGGCCTTTGTGTATTCTTTGCTCAAAATATACAATTCACCCAACCGGCTTAATACATCACATTCAACCGCATGCCCGGAACCAGCGATATTCTCAACCGAGCCCAGAGATTTTTCGAGAAGCATTTTTGTATTAACCAAATCTCCTTCAGCCTCGTATATACTTGACTGTACCAGCCAGGCAGGTACGAGAAAATTATGATCCGGGCCATAGATTCTTTCCTGTATTGGCAGCACTCTGGAAATCAATTCTTCCGCTTCGGCAAACCGCTGCTGCTGAACATATAGTGCCGCCATGCTGGAGAGCACCCTTGTTGTATAAAGGTGGTTCGGCCCGTAGTTATTTTCGATTAAAGCAATCGCTTCGGTAAAATAAGATTCGGCCTTTACATAGTCACCCTGTGCGGTAAGCAGGCGAGCCATATCAACCTTGAACGGTGCAAGCTCCTGATCATCTTCGAGGCTATATCCCCGCACAATAGTTATTGCCCGCTCCAGTGTGTCCACAGCTTCCTGGTATCGGGCCTGTCTGCTGTAAATTTCGCTCAGGATTCTCAACGTGTACGCTACATAGGGGTGGCTTTGGCTATACGCTTTTTCCTGCAGTTCCAAACCCGACAGGCACGTTGTCTCGGCCTCTGCCAGCCTGCCCTGGTTCTTGTAAAGGTAAGCCAGGTCAAGCATACAGGCGCTCACTTCGGAATCGGAAGCGTTCGTTTCCTTTGCCAGATGGAGCGCCTTGACCAAAAAAGGCTGGGCCTTTTCGTATCCGCCCGATGCCATGTAAACCCTTGCCATGGATCGCAATGAACCACATGAATAAGCCCTGTCTACCGGTGCTGCCGAAGCATTGACTATGCTTACGGAAAGCAAGAATGAGCAACAGAATACCAGCAGAATAACATTGTTTAAGTTCCACCTATTCGTGGACGATGCTTTGGCTGCTGCCATTATCGAATCCTCCATCTAAAGCTTGAGGCATAAACATATCCCGTAATACATATTCGTACAATTTGAACCGCGACTTTAGCCACACCTCGGCTGTTTCTCTTTGTGTTGGAGTCTCGCTGTCTGCTCCGGAACTCCGCTATCATAAGAGCTTGTTTGAAAATATGCCGGAGAGAATTATCGGTCCGTCTCGCCAGTTGCACTGCAGATGGTATTTGGGATGATGTCCACATTATAAAGATGGATTATCTCTGAGTATCAATGTGGATTTGCCTAATCTCCCCCCAAAAAAAGACTGGTAAATTTCCTCGAACAGGTGTATATTTGACAATGTCGTAAATGTATTATAGTTACCGGAATGAAAACTTGCGGGCGTAATTCAGTGGTAGAATGTCAGCT
>CAZTDF010000358.1:0-2405 GCA_964612465.1 uncultured Pirellulales bacterium | reverse complement strand
GTACTCCCTGCCGGGATTATTCGGAGGCCTCGGGGCTGAGGTATTTGAATTCGAAAAAGAATCCGTCCGGGCGGCTGATACCGTAAAAGGCGGACAGGCCGAAGTACTTCTTGACGGTGTCGAATTCCGGCAGCAGGCTGAAATCGAGCATGTCGGCGGCCTGCGTGAACATTACCTGCGGGAAGAGCGAGCCGGAGCTGACGCCGACGCTGATCTGGTTTTTTTTGTCGTCGCCGTTAGCATCATCCGGCTTTTTCGTTTGTTGCAGCGTGGACCAGAAGTATTCGCCGGAGACGGCATTGTTCTGCAGGCCGGCAATGCCCACGGCCGATGGAATGTTCGACTTGGCTTTGTTGAACCACTTTGCCGAGCCTATCGATTCGGCCTGGCTGCCGCTCAGCGCGCGAATGGCATGCTCGATGGCGTCCTGGCTTGCGAAAAGCAGATGTGTGTCCGTGACGGTAAATGCCGAGAGCGGTACTTTTGGAGCGCCGGGACCGGCGGGCGCCTGCATCGGTGCCTTGGGACCGGGGCCGAAACCGGGCAAGAAGCCCGAGAGATCGACGGAATAGATCGTGTGGCCGAGCAGCTCCCGTCTGGCTTCGGGATTGTTCGGCGCGATCATTTTGCTGTGAATGAGTGACAGGGATTTTTCAATGGCGTTTCGATTTTCTATTGCCACGGCAATTACCGATTGTGTCACGGGAGAAGGCTGTTTGTCTGCCGAGCGGGCGGTGCCGCGGTCCGGCTGGGGCTTGTCGATGCTCTGGGCGAGGATAATCTGTGAGCCGAGATGGTCGACGATATCGGCTTTCAACTGCAGGGCAGGCTCACCCTGCGGACCGGGCGGTAAAATCGGCATGTACATGATCGCCGCCATTTGGGGCGAAAAGCGCGTGAGAATATTGGCAAGCTCATCGAACGCTTTGGTGATATTCAAATTCACAACGGAGACCGAAGACGCTGATCCGGCAATAAATCTCGGCATTCGAACCGGGCCGGATTCGACGTCGAGCATCTTGCAAATGCCCGCTTTGGCTCCGTCGATTTTCAGGATCGCCTTTGCGAAAGACGAGCCACCCGATCCTCCGGCCGGCTCGACGCTGCCGCCGAACGATGTCACGTTATTCAGGCCCATGTTGTCGACGAAGGCTTTGGCCCTGCCGGTCGTATCTTGGGCGAGTTCTATCTTGATGGCCTGTTTTATGTTGACATAGAAATCGATCCTGCCGGCGTTGGACGGGTCGACCGCTTTTCCCGTGGCGGCATAATCCCGGTCATCAGCGAGGGTTGTACTGCCGGCCCCTCTGATTTGCGCGATGACGAATTTCAGCACATTCGGGCTCGTCGAAGCGATCAGGCAATCGTCGATGAAACAATAGTGCAGAGCTTTGGGAGGTTTCTTCTCGATGGTTGTAATTTCGACGCTGCGATAGTCCTCGTTTTGTCGGCGGGCACCGTCTTCAACGGCCTTGCGGACGATTTCATTGGTCAGCTCTTTGACTTTGTCGATTTTGTCGCCCCACTGGGCCACAACCAAGATCGGCTCGTTGACATCTTGTACCTGTTCGTCGAATACCAGGGCGACCGCCACCCGGCCCTGGGGCAAAATGCCGGCGTCGGCGATTGTCCTGACAAATTCTCTTTCTGATTCCTGCTTTTTTTCCCGCCATTTGGTTTTGAAATTATCGATAAAAGCCGCCATCGCCGGGTCTTTGTAGAGCTGGTAAAAATTGGTTTTTTCGAACTGCGCCTGGAGCTGGTTAAAATTATTGATATCCACCAGCAGGATGGTATCGGGCGGAATGAGCTTGGCAGTCTTAGATAGCTCTATGGCGCTTACCGAAGCCGGCACGCACAGAAGCATAAGAGCAAAGGAGTATAATAACATCAGAGCATGGAACGATTTATTATTTGTTAGTGCAGCGATTTTCATTTTCAAGCCTCTCTTGACAAAAGCATAAATTCGGATTTCAATTTCACCCATCCCGGCCTGCCGGGACGAAGTATCGCAGCTAATATTACCAGAGAACTGCAAATTATGCAATCGTTGTTGGGATTCCGCCAGCAGGCAGGATGGGCAGGTTTGCGACGCAAGGCGTACTCCTTAAGAAGTCCATAGGACTGTGGACTGCCCATGTGGTTCATTACTTGCTAATAAATAAGTTGTAAAAAAAGATATGATCCTAATCCCCTTGGTTTGTCGCCATTTTGCATTTTCTGACACATATTTTCTCTTGGAAATGTGACTTCTCCAGTATATATTGTCTGTGGCGGTTGTACCCTGACGTTTGGAACCAAAAGCGAAAGCTCTCGCGTGTGCTCGGATGTTTGCGAAACGCCGACGGGGACGGAGTCTGAATCCGCTGCGCGGGGCCGTATTAGAACCCCTTTGAAGCGGTCAG
>CAZTDF010000357.1:0-2410 GCA_964612465.1 uncultured Pirellulales bacterium | reverse complement strand
GGCCGCGAGCCATGACGGCTTTGAATTGACTGTTGCTGACAAGCCTTTTATTTTTCGGAAAGGAAAACCGCTTCATAACATATTCTTCAAGTCATAGCTGTTCTATAGCACGAAAACTTGTCTATTTCGGTTCAACGTCAGGAATCTCGCCGGCCCTTTTCAGCGCAATCTTCGTCAGAATCGGTCCGATGATTTCAAAGAAGATGCAGGTCGCCGTAATCGTGGCCAGAACCGAAGAACCAATTGCCAGGGCATGAGGAGCATTATACCTGACATCAAGCTGTGTAAATTCATGCTTAACGATCAGCGACAGGCCGATTGCCACGCCGGCTTGGGAGAGAATCCCCAGCCCGACATATTTTTTTACTTTGTCCTCCACGTGCCCGAAAAAGGCCCCGATGCGGGCCCCGCCGATCAGACCAGCCGACCGAGCGAGCACGTAAACAACCCCAACAGCTCCGAGTGCGGGCAGAGCCGACAACTGCAGGTGCGCGCCGGCCAGACAGAAAAACAACACGAACAGCAGCGGCATTACTTCCAGCAGGGGAGCCGTCACACGATGCAGCAGCGATTCGTGCCGCGCGTTGGCCAGAACGAATCCGACCACCATATTAGTCAAAATCAGCGACAAATGCCATCGTATCGATAAACCGGTACAAATAAGAATCACGCCGAAAACAACAATAAGAATCTCCCTGGCACTTTGCAGCCGGCGCACCAGGCGGTAAAACAACAATCCGGCCACTCCGCCGACGACAAAACTCAAGCCGATTTCTTTCGCCGGGGCCAATAAAGCCCCAAGAATACCTTCGGCTGCGCCGGAAGCCTCCGTTATCAAAAGGGTTTTTGCCAGGGCGGCTGCGAAACCGAAAATTATAATGGCCAATCCGTCGTCGAATCCGACCACGGCATAAAGTGTCGTGGTCAAGCTGCCTTTCGCCCTGCACTCATGAATGACCGCGACAGTACCCGCCGGTGCGCTGGCCGGCGCCATCGACCCGAAAATCAACGCCAGCGGCAAATCACGGGTCAGAGCGTAGACGGCAAGAACTACAATAAAAAAAGCGCCGAAAGACTCCGCTAAGATAATGGAGATAATTCCACCACCGAGGCGCTTCAGCGTGGACATATTCAGTTCGGAACCAATGCTGAAGGCCACGAATCCCAGGGCAATCTCCGTGATGAACGAAAGCCGCTCCATCGAAGCCTCGTCGAAAAGATGCAGTATCGACGGCCCGAGGATGACGCCGACGAACATATAGCCTATCAGTGAAGGCAGCCGAGCTACCCGTGCGAGCCGGCCGACGTAAAATGCAATGATTGTCGCCGCTCCTATTAGAGTCAGCCCGGAGATATGAAGAAAAGACCAGTCGGTTGTTATAGCAAGAACTGCCATTTTAAATACACCTGCCCTTATGTATTCAACGAACCCGCCACATAATTAACTTCCTGGACCGTTGCCATAACACCGGTGCCTTTACCAAGGTCACCGGCAACACTCTCGATTCGCCGCAGCGCCTCATTGGTCAGATTTTTGTCAACAACGGCAATAATAATCCTGCCAAAATTGGAAGGCTCATCGGACCAGAAACTCGCAAAAAGAGGCAATTTCGAAAGATACACGCCTGCATTCTCGGCCCCTACTACAACAAGAGAGCTGCTTTCGATGCCGGTCAATATTTGCAGAACATCCCTGAAAATATCCTCGCTCTGTATGAAGACATGAATCAGGCTTTTAGCGGCCCGCGGCCTGTCGTCTATTTCTACATCCCGGCCTCTCAGAAAACTCTCGTACACACCGTCAGGTGTCGGCTCTTCCAGGATTTGCTCCAGCGCTTTCGGTGCCAAAAGTCTCTGCGAAATGACCGAGAGCAGCCTTACATGCTGATTGGATACGACCTCGGGAGCGATGATAAAAACGATGAGCCTGACCTTCCCGGTGTCCAGAGCGTCAAAGTCAACGCCCGATGGAACCGTCACGATTCCCACAACAAAGTCTTTAACGTCCTTGAGACGGCAATGGGGAATCGCGATTCCCTTGCCGACACCCGTTGAGCCCAGCGATTCACGCCCCTGGAGCCCCACCAGAATCTGCTGTTCGCTGAGGTTATCGAGAATACTGCTTTTTTTAGCAAGGCCGGCAACTTCCCGAAGCGCCTCGGCTTTGTCGCTAAGCTGGGTATTGACGGCGATACATTCTTTATGCAAAACATCAGCCAGTTTCATTATTGATATTCCTCATATTTTCTTTTAGTTCTGATTTGTCATTATCCGCAGAACATTCGTTTATTCCAGTATCCGTACCCGGACGTGAGTCTTAATCCGGCTCAACTGTGTCCGTGACTGTACATCCTATCGGCTTCCTTCTGTTTGGCCAGCACTTCGGCAGCAAGGCGTCTGTGGGCCGACC
>CAZTDF010000356.1:0-2412 GCA_964612465.1 uncultured Pirellulales bacterium | reverse complement strand
CGATTCGAAGAATCGCGCGGCAATCTCAGGCGTTACGGTGGGACTTTTTCAACAGGCCCGAAAGCGGGAATCCAGCTTTTATGCTCTGGATCCCTGCTTTCGCAGGGGTGACATCGTCGTTTTTTGCTTTCCGCAACAGATACTCAATAGCTGTAAGCAATGTAGTTTCTTCCGGTTTTCTACTTTTCCGGCCGGGGACACGCATCGACGAACTTGAGGGCTTCGTCCATGAAAATTTCGCCCATCGTTTCTGACAGCGATGTTCTGCTGATGTAGTCGTAGCGTTCGAAGCTGTTGAAGTCAACTTTTGTCAGGATGTAGCCGAAGGCATCGTTTGTCAGTCCGAGCAGCATGTTATGCTTGCCGTGCATGTTGCGCTTCAGGTAATAGCCGATGTTCGGCAGGGCTTCGCCGGGGATGGTGAGCATCTGTGCGTTACCGAGGTTCACGACGTTGATTTGTGTGGCGATAGTGCCTTTTTCGTTGAGCTGGAAACCTAACGGCGAGGCTTTTACGATAGCCAGCAGCATCTCATTTTCAACCGGGAATTCGACGCTTGTACTGCCGCAAAACAACTTCGGCTCTTTCTCGATTGGAGCATCGGCAACAATTCGCAAGGCTTCATCGGCGAGGAGATTCCCGATACGAATGCACTCGTCCCAGGTTCGCATGTCCCTGCCGTTGGGGCCCCGGCAGTCGGCTGTCACCATACCCCCCAGGGCACCGTTGACGAAAATGCCGACGCCTCCGGCTCGCTGCCCGATACGGTCATAGAGCGGCCCCACGAAATCCGGCGACAGAATTCCCTGCCCGGCGCCGATGACTTCCGGGTGACACGCGTAATTCACAAACGTTGCTAAAGGTTTGCCTTCTGAATCGAGGAACTGGATTACGTCGCAGCGCGGGTCGTAAAGTTTGTCTGCGTAGTAGTTGTAGGCGATTTTGCCCCGTGCTTTGCCGGTGGCGATTTTTACATTAGCCGGCTGCAACTTGCCGAGAGCCTCGTTGATCGCATCGGCCAGTTTTTTGCAGACGCCATTGAGGTACTCGATATCGGCAGCGGTTTTGCCGCTCCTGTCCGGAAAGCCGTAGCAGTCCGGCCCGCTGTGGTTGTGCGTCGCGGCGATAAGAATGTTCTTCGGGTCGATCCCCGGCACCTGCCGGCGAACCTTGCTGCAAAGCACCCCGGGGAATCCGAGAAAATCCGTGCTGCAGATTGCGACCCGGGTGCCGTCATTTTCAAACACCAGGGCACGTACCGTCAATTCTCCGAACTTCCTGCTTGCAGGCCTGGATGGACCGACTCCGCCTGATACGGGCAGCAGGGGATCGGGGGTCACGTTACGCACAGCGATAGCGGCACGAAATTCCGCCAGAGCAGGGCGGCTGTGGAATAAACAGATTGAAGTTAACACTATGAGCAATGACATAATTAGATTATGCTTTTTTTCGTTCATGTAAGGTTTCTCCATTTAGTGTGTGCTGCTACAGCACCTGGCACTGCGTTCTATCAATCGTTAAATCCATGCATCACAAAATAGACCAGCTATTATATTTGAGAGTTCTTTCCAAGTCAAATGCCGAGGTATCGACTTTTGCAAGTCTATTTGACTGCCATTGTCCTGAAAAAAAACGGGGCCTATACCGAATTGATTGGTATAGGCCTCGAACTAAACAAAACCTGCTGTCATTTTCGCGAAAAGCAGCTTAACTATTCAGCAACTTCTCTCGATCTGTACAACCGGATATCGTCGAAGAACATCTTGCCCGAACCGCCGGGGACGGTCATGTTGCCCTGGGTCCCCAGGCCGATAGCGATTCTGTCCACATTGGTCAGGACTATGCCCTGATCTGCAAACGCCTGCAGCGGGATAACCCACTCGGCCCAGGCTCCAATCTGTGCTGCGGCCGGATCGTCATGGACTACCACCGCAGGTGCGCCGGCATTGTTGGAGACGGCTACATAAAGTGGCTCAGCATCATTGCTGGCTATGCCGATATCCTGGCTCGTCCACTGCGGACCGACTGTCCCGGTAGTCGTGACATTCGAGAATACGGCCTGACATGTCAAAGCAGGATCATGGCTCGTTAAGGCCAAGCCAATATAGACATTCGCGCCCATCGATATGGTCTGAGATGTGGCGCCCGTTACCGGCTGCCAATTCGAACCGTTAGCCGAATGTGAAACCGTAAATCTGCCGGAAATACTACGCTCCAGTTTTACCCAATACGGTGCGGTAATTCCGGTCTGATTCGCATTTTCACTGGTACCACCTGTACTGGGGCGAAACTGAAAGGCAACCCCATTAACGGGTGTAACACATGCAAAGGCATGCGCCGAGTCGGGATCAAGTGTCTCGCGAATCATCACGCCGGCCTTGGCCCAGTCATTCGTGTTCTCGACGCTGTCGA
>CAZTDF010000355.1:0-2422 GCA_964612465.1 uncultured Pirellulales bacterium | reverse complement strand
CCGATTCTCCTTATGCCGATGCCGTAGTGCACGGTGACGGTTTAACTTCCCTGCAATTTCGAAAAACCAAAGGCGGTCCAACCGAGGAAATACAGTCTCCGATTTCCGCGCCAGCTTTTCTGCGCATCGAGCGACACGGCGATGTCTTTTCTCTATACGTCAGCGAAAATGGAAAACTATTCCAGCCTGTCGGATCCGTATCCGTTGCTTTGGTGGACCCTGTTTATGTGGGATTGGCCGTTTGCTCCCATGATGATACAATTACAGAAACAGCAATTTTCTCTAAAGTTGAAATGAAGTCACTGGGCATACACAAAATGGAAGATCGGATTATTGAAAGTTCTCTGGAAACAATATCTGTAGAAACCGGCCAAAGGCGTATTGTCTATCGATCCGGCACGCATTTTGAAGCTCCCAACTTCTCTAACGACGGCAAATACCTGCTCTTTAACAGCGGCGGAAAACTTTACACAATCCCGGTTTCCGGCGGCAAACCCGTGCAATTGAATACGGGCTTCGCCGATCGCTGCAATAACGATCACGGTTTTTCGCCGGATGGAAAAATGCTGGCGATCAGCCACCACCTCGAAGGAAAATCTCTCATCTATACTTTACCCAGCAGCGGAGGAAATCCCCGGCAAGTAACAGAGCTGGGACCTTCCTACTGGCACGGATGGTCACCCGACGGCAAGACTCTTGCCTACTGTGCCGAAAGAAATGGAAACTACGATATCTATACGATTGCCGTTGAAGGCGGGCGGGAAACTCGATTAACAAACGCCGAGGGGCTTGATGACGGCCCCGACTACTCTCCTGACGGCAGATACATATACTTCAATTCCGAACGTACCGGAGCGATGAAAATATGGCGGATGGACAGTGACGGCACGAACCAGATCCAGGTGACCAATGACGATCAATATGCCGATTGGTTTCCCCATCCGTCCGGCGACGGAAAACAGATTGTGTTTGTGTCGTATAACAAAGATGTGAAAGGACATCCTGCCAATAAAGATGTCGCTTTACGTATTATGCCTTCTTCAGGAGATAAGCCCAGAGTCCTGACCCGCTTGTTCGGCGGACAGGGCACAATAAACGTCCCATCATGGTCGCCGGACAACAAATATATAGCGTTCGTCAGCTATCATCTTCTCGGTAAAGATGGCGGCAAATAATATGAACTTGAAAGGAGCAAGACGATGAAAAAAATAAACTCCATCAGATCTATGTCGCTTTTTGCAGCAGCTCTTTTTTTGATTTGTGCCGCCGATGCACTTTGTGCCGGCGATTCAGCCTTCACTATTTCAAGAGGCGTTAACATAAGTCACTGGCTTTCACAAAGCCAAAGACGCGGACAGCAGCGGCAAACTTTCTTTACGAAAAAGGATGTGGAATATATCGCAGGGCTGGGCTATGACCATATCAGGCTTCCTATAGATGAAGAACAGATGTGGGACGAAAGCGGAAATAAAGAGAATGAAGCATTCACACTTCTCAATAACGCGATCAAATGGGCCGATAGTCAGCACCTGAAGGTGGTTGTAGACCTGCACATTCTGCGTTCTCACCATTTCAATGCCGAAGATAAGCCTTTGTGGACCGATCCGAAAGCACAGGAAAAGTTTCTGCTGTTGTGGAGGGATTTATCTTCCGAACTTAAGAAGTATCCGGTCAGCCTGGTAGCTTACGAACCAATGAACGAACCGGTGGCGGACGATCCTGAAGATTGGAACAAGCTGGTTGAAAAAGCAGTAAAAGAAATCCGAAAACAGGAGCCTGACCGGACAATCGTAATCGGCTCGAACAGATGGCAGTCGGTGAGCACATTCGACCAACTCAGATTGCCCCGGGGAGACCGTAATATAATACTCAGTTTCCACTTCTACACGCCCATGCTGATAACACATTACAAAGCCTCCTGGACGGGAGTCGGCAGGTACAAAGGACCGGTGAACTATCCGGGGCAAATTGTTGCTCCAAAGGATATCGAAGAATTGCCGGCGGACATTGCCGGGATAGTGAAGGGAAATAATGGTGTCTATAATCGTGAGATTCTTGAGAAATTGTTTGAGAAGCCATTAGCAGTGGCAAAGAAATATGATCTGCCGCTTTACTGCGGTGAGTGGGGATGCCTGCCAACGGTTCCCCGCAAAGCAAGATTGCAATGGTACTCAGACATTCGCCATAACCTGGAAAAACACAATATTGCCTGGGCGAACTGGGACTACAAGGGAGGCTTCGGGATAGTTGGGCGAGCCGGCCGGCCCGATGAGGAAATGATTAGAGCGTTGATACCAAAATGAAAAATCAGCTCCATTAACAAGACCCAGTTAAATATAATCATGAGCTTATACCAAATACGATTAAATTGTGCACTTTTGTCATTTCGGCCGGAGGGCCACGAAGTGGCCTTCAAGCGGAG
>CAZTDF010000354.1:0-2425 GCA_964612465.1 uncultured Pirellulales bacterium | reverse complement strand
ATCCAGCAGTCCGCGCCCTTTCATCCAGTCGGCGCAGCGAACCATCCAGCTCGAACAGGCGCCCTTGCCCGCGCCCGGCCCGAATCCGTGGCCCCCTTTTTCATAGATGTGCATTTCAGCGGGGACCTTGGCCTTTCGCAGAGCAAGGTAGAAAGCGATGCTGTTCTCGGACGGCACGCCATTATCATCGTTGGCGTGAACCAGGAATGTGGGCGGCGTCTCGGGCGTCACCTGCTTTTCATTTGAAAAGTTCTCGACAAGAGAAGCATCGGGATTTTCACCCAGCAGATTCCTTCGAGAGCCCTTGTGGGTGTACCATTCGGTAAACGATATGACCGGATACATAAGAATCATGAAATCAGGCCGGCAACTGCATTGGTCAATCGAATCTTTTGCCTCGCTGTATCGGTTCTGGAAATGCGTGCCCGCACTCGATGCCAGATGCCCCCCCGCCGAAAAGCCAATAATACCGATCCTGCCGGGATTGACACCCCACTGTTTCGCCTTGCTTCGAACCGTCCTGATTGCCCGCTGGGCGTCCTGCAACGGCGCCGGATGTCCGTAGCCGGCACCGCTGTTGCGATGGCGGTATTTGACAATAAAGCCGGCAACGCCAATTGAGTTAAGCCACTCGGCTATTTGGTGCCCCTCGTGGTCCATAGCCAGATGGCCGTAACCGCCACCGGGAAATATTACCACCGCGGCGCCGGTCGCCTTTTCCTTGTCCGGCAGGTAGATAGTCAGATTCGGCTTGTCGCCCTCGTCAGTTCCTTTGGCGCCCGGGGCGCCTTCCGGCCAAAGCAGCTCGACCTCATGCGGCGAGGTTGCCGCTTGTCCGGCCGGCACTGTCACAGCAAATATCATCAAAGTAATTGTGCAAACAAAAGCGATTCTAATGTCCCGATTCATCTCGTTCTCTCCTAAAAAAGCCGTTAATTTTACCCGGAGCAACATCCGTATTTTACTAAAATTCTTGTGTTCTTTCATCCTGTTACTGCTTCTATGAAATTAGTATAACTTCTACTATTCTGTTATTCCAGTCTTAAGCCGGAATCTATAAATACAACAATGGATTCCCGCCTTCGCGGGAATGACAACTTATACCAATTGTGCATAATCAATGCGCTTGTTCGTGTCATTTCGAGCCCCTTCGTCTCCGCTCAGGGTGAAGACAACCTTCATGCCGAGCGGAGACGAGGCACTCTACTTCAGGCCGCTCCGCGGCCCTCCGGCCGAGATGACAGAGGCGCAGATTTTAATCACAATTGGTATTACATATGTAAGCTTAACAAATTAATATTCCGGCTTTTTTTCAAACCACCTGCAGCGGATTTTGCAAACGGTCTTTAATGTAATTTAGAAACCCGGCAGCATAGGTCTCGTCGAGGACTCTACGGTCAGCAGCAACAGACAGGCTTAGCATTTTTCGCACCGTTATTTCGCCCTCTCTGTAGACAACCGTGGCCACGACGTTACCAACGGACAATATCGTGCTGGCCGGCGGCGGGATGATTCCTAAAAAAGAATCGATGTCGTACGCACCGAGATTGCTTAGCGCGATCGTCTCGCCTTCGATCTCTTCAAGCGTCAGTTTATTATCGCGTGCTTTATCTGTCAGCAGCTTCTCCTCACGGGCGATCTCAGGCAACGCTTTATCGGCGGCATCTTTCACCACCGGCACAACAAGACCCTGCGGAGCATTGACCGCAAAACCAACGTTAACACGCTCGGCAATTCTTATGCTGTCGTCTTGAAGCCGGCCGACCACAAGAGGATATTTTTGTGCCGCCAAGCCCAGAATGTGAATATAAAACGCGTTCGTAGTTATTCTGACGCCGAGCGATTTCCGGAGTTTGGGTCGAAGGGCCATCAGCTCGGTTACATCCGCTTTGGCTTCGAGATAAAAGCAGGCCTTGCTCTGCTTGGATTTCAACATCCTTCGGCCGATGAGCTTCTGTATCCTGGTTAACGGGATATGCATAGAGATTTCCGATTGTCGGTTGTCGAATTCTTTTTAGCGATTTCACCCTTCGACTCCGCTCAGGGTGAAGAGGGAGGTCCTTCATGCCGAGCGAAGACGAGGTACGACCCCGGAAATTATAGTCCGCCCGCCCGCCTTTGCAAGAAAGAAAGAATCGACTCCAAACCGGAGGCGTTGGATCAGACACAGTATAGCACGTGTTATAGCTGCAGTAAGCAATTGCCCGTCGGGAAAACTCGTCCGCAAAGCATTCGTGATGTTTATGCCGGTACAGAATAAACCGTTTACATACCAACAGCCAGCGGCCAACTTCTACGCTATGTTCATACTACGGACCCACCCCGATTAACTTTAACTATTCAAACTGACCGATTCGCGCTGTCATCCCTGCGAAGTACATGTTTAGCCTGCCTCTGGCATTCTCGACCATCCCCAAAGCCTGCG
>CAZTDF010000353.1:0-2437 GCA_964612465.1 uncultured Pirellulales bacterium | reverse complement strand
TGGCGTGATGATACATAATTTCGTTGATTACGATGTCGTTTATCGCCGGCTGAGCGTTTGGCCCGCCGAAGGTTGTTGAAGATAGGAAAGCAAGAGAGTCGGATCCGTCTGGGAACCTGCCAAACGTCACTTCCGGCTCCATTGCTCCACAACCCACCGCATCCAGCACGCGAACCGGTATGGGTACCACGTCTTCAGTGGCCGCCGTGACATAAATTGTCTCGCCGGAAGCCGACAATCCAAAGCCGAACTCGCCTTCACTGACCGTCCAGAAATCGCCGGGCTGTAACACGACAGCATCAGAAATTTTGTACTTTAGCAGGTCAGTCTCATCGTCGCTCAGATAAACGCTGCTCAGGTCGACCGTTGTCGGGCCGGGGTTGTACAGCTCGATTTGGTCGGCGCCGGAGGCTGCGTCACTGTTGGCTAAAACTTCGTTGATAACCAAACGGGCTCTGGGATCGGCACCGTTAGCTCCGGCCTCTTCCACAATCGCGTGAAGTACCGGACTGCCAAAGCAGTCGGAGCTTCCTGAGAGAGATGCATTGTGGGCCTGGATGGCTAAGATATTTGTGCCGGGGACGAGCAGCTCTATGCTGCCGGTCAGGTTTACGCTGGCGGCCGGGTATTCCGCCGCCGTGCCGCCTCTTGCGTCGTATGCGGGCGGATTGCCGGAGATTTCATCCGAAGCCGCCACACGCACGCCGTTCAGATAGAGCACGAAACCATCGTCAAAGTGGACATCGGCGCGCAACTGCGAGAACGAATCGATCTCCTCCTGCGTCAGCGTGAACGGCAACCGTGCATAAATGGACATATATTGCCCGTTCATGTCGTTTGTCTCGGTCCCGATGTACTGAAGTTCGTCAGCTTCCGAGCTGTATCCATATCCGCTTGGACCGTTGCTCCAGGGTGTTCTGGATGTGTCGTCGTTGAATCCGATTTGCGTCCATTCTGTTGTGGGTTGTCCCTGGGTACCCGGCGATGGTTCCTGGGTACCCTTGAAGTAGACCCCGGGATGTCCCACGTTTACGAGCGTCACCAATGTCGGGTCTTCCGGCACGACCTGGGTCTCATCCGGCCCGCCCGGTGTGCCGTCGATAAACGTGCTGGGCGCCCACGTGGAGGCCTCCATGGGATCGCCGCCAAACCTGGCAAGAATCAGCGAGTGTCCCGTTCCATCGGGCGAGACCGGCCACGGCTGTTCGTCGTCGTATCGCAGCGAGAGGGCAATTCCGCCGCCACCGTTGGATAGTTCGATTCGCTCGCCGTCGTTATCGAGCCGGCCCGTGAAAGGTCCCGCCACGCCGCTGATATCGTACGCGGCTTCCAGGGCGGCCGGATCGCGAGCCACGACCAGATAGCCTTTGGGCTCGATAGTCGTGCCGGGTTCGAATACGTATTGAATGCCGTTTGTGAATGCATAGTTGGTGAGGTCTTCGGTGACTGCCCGGTTGTTATACAATTCGATGAACTCGAGTGTTCCGCCCGCATCAGTGGGGTGGTACATTATCTCGCTCACGACGAGTCCCATGCCGGGTTGAGTGACCCAAAGGGTGACCATACAGCTCATTACTAAGAGACGCCAAAGATGTCGCTTCTGTTTTTTCATTTAGTGTTTGTTCCTTTCTCCGACGATGGTGATCAGAACCCCCAACCGACCGCAAGCCGTCTTTTCCGGTATACAAAGCCGCTGGATATTAATCCAGACAGGCCGGCGTTATCCGGAATTGCCTATTTTTACCGTCTTTTAAAATTTCCAAAATCTTTCTATGCTCTATTTTACCAAATCTGTCCGGAAACTTCCACTGTTTTCGTTCTTAATTTATATGCACTTTTTACTTGAAAAGGTGCTCATAGTTCCCTCAGGATTCAATTTGAGAGGTTGCTTGTTATGGAAACAGGTTAGTCTACAGAGAGAAATCTGATTTTCAGACAGCTTTACGTGACCAAAAGCGAAATCCCCGCTCCGGCTATAAAGGCGTTTGGTTCGCTAAGAACAAAGGACTGTGGCGTGCATCAATCGTCTGTTACGGCAGGAGAATGCACCTCGGTTATTTCAGGGACAAAATCGACGCCGCCGAAGCATACGACGATGCCGCGAGAAAGTACTACAAAGAATTCGCCCGCCTGAACTTCCCCCCAGCCGGAAACTTTCGTTACCTTCTTCGCTTTAGTTGCCTTTTATAGGTAGAGACAATAGACAAAAACGACAATGAAAGGAGCATTAAAATGAAACGGCTAATAATGACAATAATACTCGGAATCCTGATAACATCTCTTGCCGGCTGTGTCGGCTACAGGAGCCACCATCCTCGGCCCGGCCGCCGTGTAGTAATTGTAACCAGCCCCCGGCGTCCGCCCAGATCGCCGGCACCACCACATCGTCCTCACGGCCACCCCGGTCCACCTCCCATGCCAAGACGCGACCGCGACA
>CAZTDF010000352.1:0-2447 GCA_964612465.1 uncultured Pirellulales bacterium | reverse complement strand
CACCAATTCCGCCACTGAATACTAATGTTTCCACTCCTCCCAGTACTGCTGCGAATGCGCCGATCCATTTCTTGACCTGGTAGCAAAATAGCGCAATCGCCTCGGCCGACCGTATATCCTGAGTTTCACGGTCGAGTAAGTCTCGCATGTCGGAACTGGTTTCAGAAATTCCGAGCAGGCCGGATTCATGATTGATGAGATTATTAAACTGTTTGGGTGTCAGATTCTCCGCCTGCATCAGGTACCATGCCACGCCGGGATCCAAGTCACCAGGCCGAGTGCTCATCAGCAATCCGGAAGTCGGCGTGAATCCCATACTGGTATCGATACTTTTGCCACTATGGACAGCAGTTATGCTTGCGCCATTACCCAGATGAGCCAGTATCACCCGCCCTTGGGCTGCCTTCACACCGGCGACACGAGCGAGTTCCTCCATCAAATAAGCATAGGACAGGCCATGGAAACCATATCGTTGGATTCCGATTGCATCGAAACGGCGCGGGATAGGCAATAGCCGGGCCACACGCGGCATAGTACGGTGAAACGCCGTATCAAAACAAGCTACCTGAGGCAGTTTGGGATGACGCTGCTGGAACGCCTCGATGAGTGCGATCTCGCGGGGCAAATGTTCCGGGTCGTACGGCGTGATACGATGCAGTTCATCAATCAACTTCGGTGTGACCTGTTCCGGCTCGGAATGCGTCATGCCATGCACCACTCGGTGTCCCACGGCCTTGACTGAAGCGAAGGCCTTCTGCGCTTCGAACCAGTCAATCAGGAGCCGGGCTGCCGATTTGTGATCGGCGGCCGCGAGACTGCGACTGGCCTGCGGCTTTCCATCCAGCTCGTGAAACGTTAGATTCGTCCCGGTCAGGCCGATGCGGTCAACCTTCCCATAAAGCCTTTGCTTGAGCACCTCGCTAACTTGGTACAGGGCAAACTTGATACTGGACGAACCTGCATTGACGGTCAGAATCGAATTCGATGCCATCAGCGTTCTCTTGGGTATAGATTTCATATTTCAAAGCCTGACCGATCTTTATTAGTAATGTACCTTGCCAATCTTAAGTCGCAGGGCTCGCTGGACACCGCTGGTCAGGACAGCAGCAGCGATTGAGAAGAACTTGCTCTCGGCGGAGTCGGCCCGCGAGGTGAGTACGACTGGAGCCTTGGCACCGATCACCACGCCTGCTACTTTGGCCTGAGCTGAATATACGAAGGATTTGACAAGGATGTTGCCCGCCTCGATGTCTGGAACCAGCAATACATCGGCTTGGCCAGCCACGGGACCACCGATCCGTTTGTGCCTTGCGGCGGCCGGCGATAGGGCGTTGTCCAAGGCGAACGGTCCGTCCACAATACACTTCGGATTGTACTGGTTGCGGTCGGCCATCTTGGCCAGACAGGTGGCGTCCACAGTGGCCGGCATCTGCGGGTTGAGTAACTCGATGGCTGCCAAACATGCGACACGTGGCGAAGAAATCCCGACGACTTCGCAGAAGTAATCGGCGTTTAGGATAATCTCGGACTTGGCCTCAAGATCGGGAGCGATGTTCATGGCGGAGTCGGTGACCATGATCAACCTATCGAAGGCGGGCATTTCGCAGGCAAAAACATGGCTCATACGGTAACCGGTTCGCAATCCAACTTCCTTGTCGAGCACTGCCCGCAGGAAATCGTCTGTGTGGATATGACCCTTCATTAGGACATCAGCTCGGCCGGTGCTAACCAGTTGGGCGGCACAGAGGGCGGCCCTCTCCGGAACGGGTTCGGACACTACATCGTCTTTGCTCAGCGTCAGGTCCGTTTGCTCAGCATATTCACGAATAACCGTCTCGTCACCGACCAGAACAGCCGTGGCAACGCTGGCTTCTGTAGCAGCCTTCACTGCCTCTATTACCGTCGGATCCGCGGCTGCTGCCACGGCCACCCGTTTCACGGGGTAATCCTTAACCGCCGCGACGATTTCACTCAGTTTTTTCATGTGCTTCCTTTTCCCATTGATTCTCCGTTGGCACGAATTTCCATAATTTGACTCGGTGCAGGGCGTCGTCGCGTTTGAATAGTGACTTCATCTTATTTCCCCTACCAGCCAGAGTCACATATGTGGCTGTAGCAGTCTTCCGACAGTCTCTTTTCTTCTCCGAGTTTATGATGATATCACCTACATAAATTTGCTGCCGTACTGTGTTGGGCGGTTCGATTTCCATCCGATGGCTGGACTCTGTTTATGAAAGTATTCGCGGACTTTCGCCGCGATTTGGCGTTCGGTCATCTTAATCCCGCGTTTCAGAATTCGCCGGAGCGATTCACCGGCCTCGAACAACGCGAACTTGATGCTCGATGAGCCGCTATTGATCGTCAGCACGCCGGCGTGAGTAGATTTTGCGGTTGACTGGTTTGTCATTCTGCAACCTCCAATCCAAACGAAGCCAGTTTCGCACAGG
>CAZTDF010000351.1:0-2461 GCA_964612465.1 uncultured Pirellulales bacterium | reverse complement strand
AATCAGGCTGACGTTTGTATTACTGAAAATCGAATAACGATTGAGTCTTAATCATTGTCACCTGGTCGGGATAAGCGGCGAAAGTGTGTATGTGCAATTCAGTTCGTCTGGCCTCGAAGTCAACATAGCAGAACGGCTGAAGCTTGCCGACTTCTAATTCCGGGAATTTGACGAAAACGCCCCGGTTTCGGGCGAATCGCTCAAGGTCGGTATGGCTCTGCTTGTACAGATTGGGACTCATTTTCTCGACTTGAAAGTCGGTCATATAACTCACTCCCCGGCTCAAGGTGCATTTATGAGTCCTCGGGCCGCGGAACTGAAAGCGTTCAAGCAATCCTCGGGAGGGCAGCATTTGCCCGGGAGCGCTTACACACTCGGTAAGGCAGATATCGTCGGAGAAAACACTAACGACGTGTGTGCATCCAGTTACCCAAATAATCGCCTCGTATTTTTCTGTATTTAATTGCCGGTTGGCGTAAATCTGGAAAAGCTCCGGATGCAGAGGTCTTTGAAAGAGACTAAACATCAATTCATCAATCGCTACATTGATTTGTGGTAATTCCATATTTAATGCCCTAACACAAAATTCTGACTTCCAGGTTGCTGTTATTATACCAAAATTAAGACACATAATCAAGGCTCATATTAGTATTGATAAGGCCGATATTGGCCCTTATAGGACGATTTTGATGCAAGCTCAGCGACCTAAAAGAGTAACAATAGGAAATAAATTTTGGAAAATATTAAAAAATAATGTCTGCCTTATGCTTTTACGCTATTGAAAAAACCGGGCGGTAATAGAAACTGCAATAATATTGTAAAAGGCATGAGTACCGGCAGTAATTCCAAAACCACGAATTGCAAAAAGAACTGCAAAATAAATTCCTGCGATTGTTCGAAAAGCAAACCTTGTCCAGTTAAAGGGATCTGTGGCATTTGGCTGCCCGCTGAAAAAATCTATATGGTGATGTGCACTGAACAAAGCCGCTGAAATGAGAACTGAAAGCACAATAGAATTCATATGATTCAATCTAAGAGCATCCTGTAAAAGCAGCATCAAAATACATATCAGAATCAACCGAAAAACAAGCTCTTCGTAAATCCCTGCGCCTATTCCGGTAACAATATTTGTCAATATCGGCCGAGTTGGTTCATCTTTAACTGTCTGGCCTGTGGCGGAGGATCGACGATTGTATGCCACCGAAGAGTGCTTTAACGGCGTCACGGTCTGGGTTCGTATAGCACTATTTTCGAGCCGGCCGATTTTGCTTTGTGCCCCGGATGAGCTGGATAGAGACAACGTCAGGACAATCAATGGCACTGCGAGGAGGACGCATTCGACGGCCATCGGCAAAATGTCGCCGAACCAAAAACGCCACTGCTTGCCGGACGTGATTTGCATCGCTATCAAAATCACTATAACCGCCAGCGGAGGAGCTACCCACGCAAATTTGCCGCCGAAACCTACCGACTCGAGCAGGTTTTGCAGCCAGACAAACGCCACCACCCGAATCTGCGATTGGTTCAGGATGTCGGTATTGATGCCAAACGTTCCCAGCTCGTAGAAAATAATAAACGGCAGCAAAAAAACTATAGCGTAAATCGGGCGAGATGTCCTCTCAAGATAGGAATCTTGTGCAAAGTTAAACATTTGCCCCGTGCTGAACTTGTGCTGTTTTTTCGTTTTGTTAGCTTTTTTTGCTTTTCCCATTTCTAAATTGTGGCTGCATGCCCTCTTTTCTCTGCGGGTGTTCCTTAATTACCACTGCTGAATTTATGCAGAGTCTACTTCAAGTAAGCCGAAAATACAATAGTCAAACATGATAATTGTAAGAGATTCAGGGTAAATATATGAAACCGTTTTTGTGCTTTAGTGCTTTCAGGGTGACTGTTGTATTATGATCAGCGAAACATTATCTGAAATCTATCGACTTCTTTTCGATGCGTTCGGTCCGCAGCACTGGTGGCCCGGCGAAACACCGTTCGAGATTATGACCGGCGCGATATTGGCCCAGAACACGAACTGGACCAACGTCGAAAAAGCGATTTCGAACCTGAAATCCGCCGGGTATCTGACGCCGGATACGCTCCATCGCATCGACCTTACGCAGCTCGCTGAACTCATACGTCCGGCAGGCTATTTTAACATCAAAGCAAAACGGCTTAAAAATTTCGTCAATTGGCTATTTGAAAATTACAATGGTGAATTGACACGTCTTGAGAGTATTTATACTGACCAATTGAGAGAGGAGCTTTTGGCGATTAAGGGCATCGGGCGCGAAACCGCCGATTCGATTTTGCTTTACGCCCTGGGCAGGCCTGTTTTCGTCGTGGATGCTTACACCGCTCGAATTACCTTGCGGCACGAACTGATCGAGCCGGGCGCCGATTATGAGCAGTTGCGGGAATTGTTTCAGTCGAACATGCCGGAGGATGTCCCGTTTTTCAACGAGTACCATGC
>CAZTDF010000350.1:0-2517 GCA_964612465.1 uncultured Pirellulales bacterium | reverse complement strand
TTTTGCCAAACCCGCCGGCGCAGAATCCGGAGAATGGGTCGGCACAAATTTCGAACGAAAATACATCAAAGACAACAGACCAATCTACACCATCGCCGTAAGAAAAATATAATTATTTTGCTACACTGTCTCTCGAACGACAATTCCATCGCTAACTATTATCGTGCCAATTGAAAGTTTTCCTCGCCTACCAGCCTGGTAGGGTGTGCATTGCACACCTTAATAAGCTCCCCCGAATAAGTGCCCCCTCGCATAAATACTCCAGTAAATAATATAGGAAACGGTGTGCGGTGCACACCCTACCGGCTCATATTTTATTACAGGCCAGATCCTTCGCTTCGCTCAGGATGACCGCCGCTGGGATTTATTTTGCTAACTGGAAGTTTTCCTCGCCTACCAACTGGCGCATTTTCCGGCAGAAGTCGAGGTCGGGATTGACGCTCAATTCCTTGTCGGCTGCGGCGTAGACCCTGCCTTTGTCGGTTCGCACAGCGACATAAACGGGGCTTCTGCCTCGGTGGTGCCGGCAGATGCTCTTTATCATCGCCACCTTTTCTTTGGTGACCTGCCTGGCATCCAGACCTATCTTGACCTTGGCGGCCAGTTTCTCCCTGACATCTTCGAGGCGTATCAATTCGGAAGCAAGGACGTTGGGCCGTTCCCTCCTGTAATCGAGCTTGCCCTTTACAAAAACGACAGCGTCCTGCACCAGAACATCGCTGAATTCATTCAGCACATCGGGGAACATCACAACTTCTACCTGCCCCTGCAAATCCTCAAGTGTGAAGACGGCCATTTTCGAGCCGGCATTTCGCCCAGTTTTTGTCAGGTTGTATCTGATCTTCGTTATCATCCCGCCGATGACGATTTGCTTTTCGCCGTTGGCCTCGGCTAATTGCGAGCTGTTTTGCGTGGAATAAATATTTATCGTCTCGGCATGATGGCTCAGCGGGTTGCTGGTAACATAGAATCCGAGGACTTCTTTTTCAAAAGCTAACATTTTCGGCTCGGGCCAGGGCGCGACCTCCGGCAGGCGTTTATGGTCTGTCGAGTAATCGTTTCCCCCGGCCATCTGGCCGAAGAAATTCATTTGTCCGGCCTGTTTGTCCGCCTGCAGGCCCGCCCCGCTCTCCATCGCCCTTTCGAGACCGGCTATCATCTGCGCCCGGCCGCCGCCGAGCTTGTCGAAAGCACCGGCCTTGATAAGAGCCTCAAGAACCTGCTTATTGGCGGCTCTTAAATCCACATTCTCGCAGAAATGGAACAGGCTCTGGAACCTGCCGACTTCTTTTCGAGCGGCGATAATCTGCTCGACCGCCTTTTCACCGACGCCCTTTACCGCGGCCAGACCGAAACGAATGACACCCGCATTTTTTTGCTCGTCTTTCTGCTGCTCATAGAGCGGCGTGAAATCAACTCCGCTCTCGTTAATATCGGGAGCCAATACTTTGATGTCCATCTGCACGCACTCGGCGATATAATCGACGATCTTCTCGGTGTTGTCCATTTCGTAAGTCAAAAGAGCAGCCATAAATTCGACCGGCCAGAGGGCTTTCATATAAGCGGTCTGGTATGCGATAAAAGCATAGCGTGTCGAATGGCTCTTGTTGAAACCGTAGCCGGCAAATCGTTCGATCAGCTCGAAAATCTGTTCGGCCTGCCCGGTGCTCAGGCCTTTATCGACGCAGCCGGCGATGAATCGCTCCCGCTCCTTGGCGATGGTCTTGGCTTTCTTTTTGCTTATCGCCTTGATAAGGGCGTAAGCCTCCCGCAGCGGTATGTCACCCAGACGGTTGCATATCCGCATCACCTGCTCCTGGTAGATCATAATGCCGTATGTCTCTTGCAGGACCTCCGTCATAATCGGGTGCGGCAGGCTCCACTTGGCGCCGTGCTTGCGGTCGATGTAATCCGGAATCAGGATCATCGGCCCCGGGCGATAGAGCGCGTTGGCGGCGATCAAGTCCTCGATCCGGTCGGGCTTCATCCTCATCAGCAAATCCTGCATCCCGCCTGACTCGAACTGGAAAACACCTTTTGTATTGCCGGCCGAGAACAGCTCGAAAACCTTCGCATCGGTAATATCGAGTTTTTCAAGGTCGATTTCTATCCCCTGGACTTCCCTGACCAGTTGGCAGGCCCGCTCCAGAACACTGAGAGTCTTTAAGCCCAGAAAATCCATCTTCAGCAGGCCGACCTTCTCGACCATCGGCCCTTCGAACTGGGTCACAATGTCATCGGAGCTCGACGCCTTATACAAGGGCACGAAATTAGTCAGCGGCTCATCGGCAATGACAACACCGGCGGCGTGCACGGATGCGTGACGGGCAAGACCTTCGAGCTTTTTGCAGATGTCGATGACCTTTCTTGTCTCCTCACTCTGTTTGTAGGCGGCTGCCAGCTCGGGTTCGGTCTTCAAAGCCTTTTCAAGCGTCATATCAAGAGAGAACGGCACAAGTTTCGCCAGCCTGTCGGCCTCAACCAACGCCACGCCGAGCACCCTGCAGATGTCACGGA
>CAZTDF010000349.1:0-2690 GCA_964612465.1 uncultured Pirellulales bacterium | reverse complement strand
GGAACAAAAGTCAAAGTCGCCAGAATTTACATGGGCACATCGCACGGCCTGTGGCCCGAGCCAAGAATGGATTTCAAAAAAGAGATTGCATTTTATGAATCCGAGTTTGCCAAGCTTAAAGGCGAGCTGTCGGACGTCGAATTCGTGGTCGATCAACTGGTCTCAACCGCGGACCAGATAAAGCCGCTAAAAAGCAAGCTGGAGGGTGTTGACGGAATTCTGGCCATTCATTTCAACATCGGGATGTGGCCGATTCTCAATGAAATACTCAGCGTCGGTAAACCCACGGTCATTTTTGCCGCTCCGTATTCAGGGCACGGCTGGACGGGATTCGGCTCTGTGCAGAAGCAGGAAATAGGATCCAAATTCGAATGCATGCTCACAAGCGACTACAGCCAGTTGGCGGTTGCCATAAGACCTTTCCGTGCAATTCATCATCTGAGAGAAGCCAAGATACTGAACCTCACAACCCGGAACTTCGACGATTACGCGAACGCCATGAAGGACAAGTTCGGGACCGAGATCAAACGAATCGAGCGTCAGCAGGTTCTTGACGCTTATGACGCTGTAAGTGACAGCGACGCCAAGGCGGAGACCGAACGCTGGATCAAAGGGGCAAGGGAGCTTGTAGAGCCTTCCCGCTCAGATGTGTTCAAATCCTGCAAGCTAGCGCTCGCCTTTGAGAACATGCTGGATCAGGAAAACGCGACCGTGCTGACCATCGACTGCTACGGCACGATGTGGGACAAAACCATCAAGCTGCCCGCTTACCCTTGTGTTGGATTTACGAGGCTCAATAACATGGGCTTAGGTGGTATCTGTGAATCAGATTTACAGAGCGCGATGACCCATATCATCATACAAGGGCTGGTCGGCAAGCCCGGCTTTATCAGTGATCCCACTGTAGATGAATCGAATAACAGCATCATCCTGGCTCACTGTCTGGGCACAACTAAAATGGATGGTCCGGATGGGCCCGCTGCTCCGTACAAGTTACGAACGGTTATGGAAAGAAGGGAAGGAGTTACCCCGCAGGTGTTTATGCGCATCGGCCGGAAGGTCACCCAGGCCAAACTGGTCGGTACCGACTTCATGCCGTACTTCACCGGTGAGATTATCGATGCGCCCGACGTGGACAGAGGCTGCCGGACAAAGATCACCGTCAAAGTGGACGGCGACATCGAGAGACTGTGGAAGAACTGGACGAGCGGATTGCATCGAGTAACATGCTACGGAGATATTACAAAGGAATTGGGTTTTTTCTGTAAATACAAAGACATTAAAATGGTCAATGAAGCTGTATGAGATGGAAAGGCGGTTATATGAATCGGCGTGATTTCTTAAAAGCGACAGGATTTAGCGCGGCTTCGGCGGCATTTTCGAGGCCGCTGTTTGCCGCGAAAGAGCAAAGAAACAAGATTCTCGATCAGGCTGAGGCCCGTATCGAAAAGCACCGGAAGGGCGATGCGGTATTGAAACTTGCCGGGCCGAATGGAAAACCACTTCGGAACGGCCTTGCTGTAAAGATTGAGCAAAAGAAGCACAAGTTTCTGTTCGGCTGCAACATTTTCAAGCTGGGCCGGTGCAGCACATCGGAGGACAACACTGCATATGAGAAACGCTTCGCGGCGCTTCTGAACTTTGCCACGCTACCTTTCTACTGGTGGAATTACGAACGAAGGCAAGGCCGGCCGGACGATGAGCGAACCGATCAAATCGTTCGCTGGTGCAAAGCCCACAACATCACGACCAAGGGCCATCCACTTGCCTGGAACTATGTAGACCCGCGGTGGCTGCCGGACGATCCGGATAAAGCGATGCAGCTTCAGATAAAACGCATTGGCAGATGTATCCAGCGATTCAAAAACGACATCGACATCTGGGATGTGGTCAACGAAGCCACACATTATGACCGGGATCAAATCAAGAAGGCGGCACCTATATTAACCGAGGCTATCCGGAAAATGGGCGTCGGGGCATACGTCCGCGAAGCGTTCAAAGCGGCCCGGCAGGCCAATCCCAAAGCCACGCTGATCATCAACGATTATCGAACCGATCCCGCTTTCGGCGAGAAGGTGATTTCCGAACTTCTCGACGAAAACAATCGGCCGCTCTATGACGTTATCGGCATCCAATCGCACATGCATGGCAAATATTGGGGCGCCCAGCGGGCATGGGAAGTCTGTGAACAGTTTGCTAAATTCGGAAAACCGCTGCACTTTACGGAGACAACTGTGGTTTCAGGCCCCAAGACGCAACAGGGCTGGCTGACTACACCCGAAGGGGAAAAACGTCAGGCCGAGCAGGTCGCCGAGTTTTACCGTGTACTTTTCTCGCACCCGGCTGTCGAGGCCATCACATGGTGGGATTTCACCGACCAGAATGCATGGCAGCAAGCCCCGGCCGGCCTCGTCCGGGCGGATATGACGCCGAAACCCGCCTATGAAGAATTAGAACGCCTCATCAAAGGCAAATGGTGGACTCAGGCCGAGACAACTACCAACGCAGAGGGCACCGCACGATTCCGTGGTTTCCTCGGGGAGTATGAAGTTAGCATGCAAGTAGACGGCAAAAAGTTAACCGGCACTTTCCGGCTCGATAAAACTGCGACGAATATGACAGATGTTCAACTGAAAGCGTAAATAGAAAACAGCAAGAACTTAACGGAAATCTTGTAGAAGATATAGAAA
>CAZTDF010000348.1:0-2698 GCA_964612465.1 uncultured Pirellulales bacterium | reverse complement strand
AGCAGCTTAACGTGCCGGTTGGTTTGATTAATACATCCTGGGGCGGGACGCCCGCCGAGGCGTGGACGAGGCGAGAGGTGCTCGAAGCAAATCCGGAAAGTGCGCCGATTCTCAAGCGTTACGCCGATGCTGTAGCAAGATATCCGCAGGCCATGGAAGAGTACAAGCAAAAATTAGCCGAATGGAAACAGGCTGCTGAAAAGGCCAGGGCCGAAGGGAAAAATCCGCCCCGCAGACCGGGTGCACCGTTTGGCCCCGGTAATCCTCACTCGCCCGCAGGCTTGTACAATGCTATGATTGCCCCGCTGATTCCTTACGGTATTCAGGGTGCGATCTGGTATCAGGGCGAAACCAACGCCGGCCGGGCCTATCAGTATCGAACGATCTTTCCGGATATGATTAAGAACTGGCGCGACGATTGGGGTGTGGGGAAATTCTCTTTCCTGTTCGTGCAGTTGGCCAATTTCATGCAAACCAGGCCGGAGCCGGGCGAAAGTGCCTGGGCGGAGTTGCGCGAGGCCCAGACGATGACGTTGGAGCTGCCCAATACGGGGATGGCCGTGATTATAGATATCGGTGACGCCGTCGACATTCATCCGAAGAACAAGCAGGATGTCGGTAAGCGTCTGGCGTTGTGGCCACTGGCCGGGATATACGGCAAGAAACTGGTTTATTCCGGGCCGATTTACAAATCGATGAAGGTCGAAGGCGACAGCATCATTCTGAGTTTTGACCACGTGGGCGGGGGACTTGTCGCTAAAGGCGATGGACAATTGAAAGGTTTTTCCATCGCCGGGGCAGACCGCAAGTTCGTCTGGGCCGATGCGAAGATTGCCGGTAATACAATCGTCGTAAGCAGCGACAAAGTGTCCGAGCCTGCCGCGGTACGCTACGCCTGGGCGGACAATCCCGTATGCAACTTCTATAACAAGGAAGATTTGCCCGCCAGTCCGTTCCGCACGGATGAGTGGCCCGGCGTGACCGTCAACGCGAGATAGGAGCCTTCGCACAGATGTCGAGTACTAATGATGATTGATGTTCTTGCTACAACCCCGACCGAAGGTGAAGAACTCAATATTATCCTGTTGATCGGCATCGCTATCTTTGGTGGTACGATAGGCGCCAGGATCTTCCAGCGTCTTCGCATCCCGCGCATCGTGGGCTATGTCGCTATCGGTATAATATTGGGGCCTCTGTTCGGCGTTATTTCAGAGCGGACAATTCAAGACCTCGAACCTTTCAACATGTTCGCGCTGGGAATCATCGGCTTTCTAATAGGCGGTGAGCTCAAGCGGGAAATCTTTGTGAAATTCGGGGGGCAGGTCTTTTCAATTCTGTTGTTCGAAGGCCTGGCGGCTTGCCTGCTGGTCGGGGCGTTGAGCTTCGGGATAATGTGGTATTTTGCCGATTGGAAAACGGCGTTGGCTGTTGCCGTCGTATTCGGTGCTATATGTGCGGCAACGGACCCGGCTTCGACCATGAGCGTGCTGTGGGAATATAAAACACGCGGCCCGCTCACTTCAATGCTTACAGCTATTGTCGCGCTCGACGATGCTCTTGCCCTGGTGCTGTATACAATTTGCGTGAGCGTTGCCGGGGTCGTTATAGGGCATGGCGAGGCCGGCTTTTTCCCGGCGTTACTGAGATCGTTCTATGAGATTGCCGGTTCGCTGGCGGTCGGAGTGGCCGCGGGATTTCTTCTCAACTGGATACTGAACAGAACCGAAGAGCCGGAGCGGGTCCTGGTTTTCAGCATTAGTTTGGCTTTGTTAATCATCGGCGTTGCAATAACCAGAGAACTCGACGTCATCATCTCCTCCATGGCCCTGGGGGTAACGCTTACCAACCTGGGCTCGAAAAGAGTGCTGTCGAGTTTCGCTCTTGTGCACAGGTTTGCCGCTCCCGTTTACGTTCTGTTCTTTGTCATTGTGGGCGCCAGATTGAATATTTCGAACATGGGTCCGCAGGTGGGGTTGCTTGTAACCGCTTACGTCATTGGCAGCGTTGTCGGAAAGACCAGCGGGGCATGGTGGGGGGCGGTACGATCCAAATCGGTGCCGACGATCAGAAAATATCTGGGATTTTGTTTGTATCAGCAGGGCACCATCGCCATCGCATTGCTGCTAATGGCAACCAGCCGGTTCAATGGCGAAATCAGAGACACGATGCTCTCGGTCATCATCGCCGGCGTATTTGTTCTTCAGCTCGCCGGGCCGATGTTCGTGAAAATAGGTGCGAAGAAGGCCGGCGAGGTCGGGCTGAATATTACCGAAGAAGACCTGATACGGTCATATAAGGTAGAGGATGTTCTGGACGATAAGGTTCCGGCCATATCCGCCGGTCTGTCTCTGAACGAGCTTATAAAGGTGGTTGCAAATACAAATTCCTACTGCTATCCTGTGGTCGATAACGCCGGCAAGCTCACAGGCGTCATAACATTAGACGGAATCATGAATACATTTGCCACCCAGGAGTTGAATGACTGGCTGGTCGCTCTGGATATTGCCGAACCAGTGAGTGAAAAGGCTGTACCACAGATGCCGCTTTCCGAAGCGTTTGAGAAAGCAAAGGAAATGGATGTCGAATTTTTGCCCGCTGTAGCTCCGGACGACGCCGAGAAATATGTCGGGATATTAAGTGTCAGGTCGGCCCACAGACGCCTTGCTGCCGAAGTGCTGGCCAAACAGAAGGAAGCCGA
>CAZTDF010000347.1:0-2807 GCA_964612465.1 uncultured Pirellulales bacterium | reverse complement strand
AGGCACTTTCGTGCTGCTTTAGCCGATAGAAGCGGCGGATTGTGGATTGCTACAGGGATGGGTTTGTACCGCCACACGGATACGGGGTATAAATTGTATCAGACAGAATCGGAACTGCTCGGCCCGGACTTGCATGATATAGCTTACGCTCGTGACGGCAGCCTGTGGATCGGTGGACTCGGGGGCATCACCGTCTATAAGGGCGATAATCGCGTTCGCAGTTTCACTGCCGCCGAGGGTC
Source organism: uncultured Pirellulales bacterium (assembly GCA_964612465.1). Lineage (GTDB taxonomy): Bacteria > Planctomycetota > Phycisphaerae > Sedimentisphaerales > Anaerobacaceae > JAFGPJ01. Next base: position 2,566 of record CAZTDF010000347.1, on the reverse strand, counting down.
TGCCCGGCGTTTCAATACGATGCGTGACGCAGGGATCTGACGGTGACATGTGGGTCGGCACTAATCGCGGGATTGCAAGGTACGATGGACGGAACTGGTCGATCCGGCACAGCAAACGCTGGCTTGTCGGCGACGATGTGCGCGACATTGCGTTTGATTCACAGGGAGCAGCCTGGATTGCGACGGATAAGGACGTCAGCGCGATTAAACGCAAATCGATGAGGCTTGCCGAAAAAGCAGGTTATTTCCTCGATGTATGCCTGGCACGGCATGTGCGCGAGCCAGGACTGGTCGAAAAATGTTCGCTAAGCGTCCCCGGCGATACGAGTACATGGAAACCGCGGGACGATGACAACGATGGACAATATACCAGCATGTACCTTGCGAGCGAGAGCTTTCGTTACGCCGTGACAACAGACCCCCGGGCAAAAGCAAACGCAAAGAAAGCATTCGAAGCCCTGCGGTTTCTACAGACCGTCACGGAGACGCCCGGCTTTGTGGCGCGAACGGTCATTCCGAGCTCATGGACGAAAATGGCCGACCCGAACAGAAAAATATCTGACCGGCAGTGGGCCGAGATGGTTGTTGAAAATCCACGAGAAAAAAGAGTTGAAACACGCTGGCGTCCTTCAAGTGACGGCAAGTGGCTGTGGAAAGGTGACACGAGCAGCGATGAAATCACCGGGCATATGTTCGGTTATTTATTCTATTATGATTTGGTCGCCGACGACGCAGAGCGACAGCGTGTGTGCAAACATATCCTCAATATCATAGATTATATAATCGACAGTGGCTACGTTCTTAAGGGCATCGACGGAACTCACACAAAATGGGGCGTGTGGGCTCCGGAAAAACTCAACGGTGACCCGGACTGGGCTCCGGAACGAGGTATAAATTCCGTGGAGATTCTTTCGTATCTGAAGCTGGCCTACCACGTCTCCGGCGATAACCGCTATCAGAACGAGTACCACAAATTGCTCTACGAGCATGATTACGCTGCCAACGTAAGGCACGCCAAGACAACCAATCCCACGTGGCGTACGCACATTGACGATGAGCTACTCGCACTCGCCTATCCGTGCCTATTGATACACGAAGATGATCCGAAGCTGCGGCGTTTATATCGCGAGAGCCTTAACCATTGGTACGCCGCAGTAAAAGCCGATTGCAGCCCGTTTTTCGAGTTCATCTACGGCGCCTGCTCCGACAAAACGCCTCAATTGGAAATCTCCGTTGACTACCTGCGCGATGCATCGCTCGATCTTATACGCTGGACGGTCGATAATTCTCGCCGCGAAGACATCCGGGTCGTGCGCACGCCGGAATGGGAAAATCTTCAGACGAATCGTTTACTGCCGCCCAGCGAACGTGGCGTCATCCGATGGGACGAAAATCCCTGGAGAGCGATACAGGGAGACGGCGGAAATACCGAAAGCGATGGAGTATGGTGGCTGCTGCCCTACTGGATGGGGCGTTATTACGGTTATATTCAGCCGCCACAATAGAATGAGCACAAACCATATTATTCAAATACTCGAAAAATCCTTGATACGGAAGCCTTTAACACATATAATATAATTGTGATATTATCATAGGTTCTGGTAGAATTGCATATAACCTTTGAGAAGCTTCAATGAGTTCGCCAGCAAGGATTTTTATGCGCGGCTTGTGAGCCGAGTTGATTGTTTCTTTAATAAAGCTGGAGGATTGTATCATGCGAAAGATCAGCGGATTTACCTTAATCGAGTTGCTCGTAGTTATCGCCGTCATCGCCCTGCTGTTGGCCATTCTTATGCCCGCCCTGAACAAAGCCAAAGACCTCGCCATGGGAGCGGCCTGCAAAGGCAATCTGAAGAACTATACCCTTGCCACAGCTATGTACTGCGACGACAACGACGGCAAGTTTGCCCAGGCCGAGAGGTGCTATTTCTCACAGCTAGATCCCTACCCAGTCGAGTCGGGCGTCTCCGATTACCTGCATTTGCGGTGGTGTAACGGAGATATTGATCTGAAGAGCCACCCCGAATACGGAGGACAGATGTATCCGTATCTGATGGATGCAAGGGCGTTCATCTGTCCCACGTTCAAGCGCTTAGCGATCCGAAATTCCGATGACCACTTCTACCAGGATTCCGGATCGAGCATTCGAAATTATGAGCCCTGGTACAACTACACAATGAATGCTTACGTCGGCAGTGACAATTCGGGCGTCAGGGAAACGCGAGTTGTCAATATCTCCGAAGTAAAACATCCCACTACGACTTTCTCGTTCACCGAGGAGAGTTCTTTCGTGGATACGGAATACAATATTTCGGGGCTCAATGACACTTTTATGGTCCCCGGCGATGATGCCATGATAGAGGGCTGGCTCAGTCAGGTCGGCGGTAATCCCCGCCTGATCGAACCCGGCCCCGACGGTGTCGGGCCGTTCTGGGATACCATCGCAGGCTTCCATCATGCACCAACAGGTAACAGACTCGGCGGCAGAGGAAACTGCGCCTTCCTCGACGGCCATATCGACTCCCACTATCGCAGAGAGACCTTCTACCTCGCCTGGCCAAAATAG
>CAZTDF010000346.1:0-2828 GCA_964612465.1 uncultured Pirellulales bacterium | reverse complement strand
CCTCGCGGCCTATCAGTTCGAATTGAAAGCTACTGCCGGACAAATCAAAATCGTCGGCGTCGAGGGCGGCCAACACAAAGCATTCAAAGAAGCGCCGTATTACGATAAGGCGGCATTAGCAAAAGACCGCATCATAATCGCCGCTTTCAGCACCGGCGGCGATTTGCCCAAAGGCCGCACGCGAATCGCTACCATACATCTGCAAATCGCAGGTGACGCCGAGCCGCAATACGAACTGAAACTCGCCGTCGCCGGTGATGCAGACGGAAAAGAAATATCCGCTGAAATCACATTCGAAAAAGGAGAATAAAAGTGAAAAAGAAAACACTAATCGCATCGATTCTTCTTAGCGTCACTGCAATCGTATTGGTATGCTCTTTCGTTGGTTGCCAGGAAAAACATGCAGAATCCTTAGATCAGTCGGTGAATGTGTCGAGCGAAAAACCGGTATTAGCCGACGATAGTAAAAAGCCAGATTCCGAACCCATAGCATGGGCGCAAAAACCAGCTGAACCATCTCAACCACAACAGGTTACATCGGAAGATATAAGCGGCTTACGAGTACAACAAGTCGCGGTCGAGCCGGATGAGGAAAAATTAGGTGATAGCCTGACAATATCGGGTACTGCTGGAACTCCACTGTCTATAGCACCTACTCAACCTGTGGATCCACAAGATATCAGGTTCTATCTAAAACCTGAAGCCGAAGACGGCATGATAGGTGATAGGCGTGTCCTCTCGTATGGATGGAACGGCCGTGATGGCGATAGATATAGCGGCGGCATGATGGGTGGTATGGGCGGTATGGGCAGTTATGGCGGTGGTCAGCAACCGACCTCGGTTTCTTCTCCTGCTCTTCGTACCTCTGGAACAGTACTATATCGTGGAAGACCAGGTCAATACGCGCCGACAAGACAAATACCTGCCGATTTGCTCAATGTCACGGCGGATGAGGTTTGGGTGATAGCCAAAGCCGAAACACAGGCTGTACCCACCGACGAGGATACACCCGGCTGCGGAGCCATGTTGGCTAAGCTGCCCCGGGAGGAAAAGGAAATCCCGCTGCCGCTCAAGCACACCGATGTTAAAGGTCAAATCAGCGGCTATATAGCAACCGTTGATGTCACCCAGCAGTTCCATAATCCGTACGATGAGAAGATCGAGGCGGTTTATGTATTTCCGCTGCCGCAGAACGCGGCGATTAACGAATTCATCATGACGATAGGCGAGCGGCGCATCCGCGGCATAATCCGCGAGCGCAAGGAGGCAGAGAAGATTTATCAGCAGGCGAAAAGACAGGGACACGTTGCTTCGCTTCTTACCCAGGAGCGGCCCAATATCTTCACGCAGAAAGTCGCCAACATCGAGCCCAGCAAACAAATCGATGTCAATATCAAATACTTTAACACTTTGGCTTACGTGGACGGCTGGTACGAGTTCGTTTTCCCCATGGTGGTTGGGCCGCGATTCAACCCTTCCGGATCCACCGATGGAGTCGGCGCCGTAGCGAGCGGAAAAGCCGGCATCTCGGGCCAGAAAACCGAGGTCCAGTACCTCAAACCCGGGCAGCGCAGCGGGCATGATATTTCGCTGGCCGTCGATATCGACGCCGGCGTGACAATCGAGCAACTCGTATGCGCCAGCCACGTGATAAACAACAGCTCTGAGGCACATGATAAGCGGACGGTCAAGCTCAGCAGTCTCGACAGCATTCCCAACAAGGACTTTGTGCTCCGCTATAAAGTCGCAGGCAAAACCGTAAAATCGGCCCTGGTGAGTCACCGCGATGAAAGAGGCGGATTTTTCACGCTCATGCTTTATCCGCCGGAAAATCTTTCATACTTAAAACGTGCCCCGATGGAGATGATTTTCGTGCTGGACTGCTCCGGGAGCATGAGCGGCAAACCCATCGCCAAAGCCAAGCAGGCGATTACAAGGGCCCTGAAAAAACTACAGCCGGGCGACACTTTCCAGATTATCCGCTTTTCAAATAACGCTTCGAAGCTCGGACCGAATCCCGTGCCGGCAACACCTAAAAATATCAGCAAAGGTCTCGCTTATGTCGAGTCGCTTCACGGCAGCGGCGGAACCATGATGATCGAGGGCATCAAGGCGGCCCTGGACTTCGCACACGATCCGCAGCGATTTCGCCTGGTATCATTTATGACCGACGGCTATATCGGCAATGAGACCGAAATCCTCGCCGCAATTAACCAGCGGCTCGGCGCCAGCAGAATTTTCAGTTTCGGTGTCGGCTCTTCCGTCAACCGCTACCTGCTCGACCGGATGGCCAAACTCGGAAAAGGTGCCGTCGCTTATATCGGCCTGGACAACAGTGCCGGGCAAATCGTCGATGAGTTCTACGACCGCATCAGCCACCCGGCCCTGACGGATGTCACTATCGACTGGGGCGATATGCAGGTTACGGATATGTACCCCGGCCGGATTCCCGACCTTTTCGTCGGCCGGCCTGTAATCCTTACCGGCAAATTCAAAGGCAGCAGCAGCACGACCATCCACGTCAAAGGTAAAGTCGGCGATATGACTCAGGACATAGCAATCGCCGCTGACCTCGAAGATTCCGCCGCCACCCATGCGGGCATCGCCTGTGTATGGGCGCGGAAAAAGATTGAGACATTAGGCAGTCAGGCAACTTACGACACCAACCCGGACCTGCCGGGCGAGATTAAGCAGGTGGCGCTCGAATACGGTTTGATGTCGGCATATACCGCCTTCATCGCCGTAGATTCTTCTCGTAAGACCGCCGGCGACCACGGCATGACTGTTGCAGTCCCCGTCCCCGTCCCCGACGGCGTTCGGTACGATAC
>CAZTDF010000345.1:0-2906 GCA_964612465.1 uncultured Pirellulales bacterium | reverse complement strand
GTTTTGGATTCCGCATCGATTGCGGAATGACATGTCTGATGGCTTGTTTTGAGCTGTCTCTACAACATTTGGCTAATCGAGGACATTCAGGCCTTTATGGATTGCGTATCGGCGGACGGACTGGATTTCTTCATTGGTTGGGCGGCGGTTTATTTTAGGGTGCTGGTTGGCTTCGAAGCATGGGCTGTACTGGTCCATAACATTGATGGTTGTTTTCGGGCTGATATGTTCGGCTATAAAGTCGATGATTTCGAAGCTGCCGGCAAGGTTCTCCGGCAGGACTAAGTGGCGGACTAAAAGGCCGCGAGTGGCCAAGCCTTTATCGGTTTTCAGGTCGCCGACCTGGCGGTGCATTTCTTTGAGCGCTTCTCGGTTAATCTGCGGGTAGTCCGGTGCGGCCGAAAGCTCTTTGGCAACTTTCATGTCGGCATATTTCATGTCCGGCATGTAAATATCTATAAAACCTTCGAGCAGCTTGAGCATCTCGGCCGAATCGTAGCCGCCGGTGTTGTAAACTGTCGGCAGCGTCAGGCCTTCTTCGCGGGCCAGCTCAAGGGCGGCGACTATTGCCGGGGCAACGTGCGTGGGCGTGACAAAGTTGATATTGCAGCAGCCGTAATATTGCAGTTCGAGCATCGATTGGGCCAACTGCTCGATTGTGACTGGGTGGCCCTGCCGATGATGGCTGATATCGAAGTTCTGGCAGAACACACAGCCAAGATTGCAGCCGGCAAAGAAAATCGTGCCGGAGCCGCCGCTGCCAACCAGTACGCTTTCCTCGCCGAAATGGGGACCGACGGAACTGACACGCGGCATGTCACCGATGCCGCAAAAACCCAACTGGTTATTGCGGCGATGGACTTCGCACCGACGGGGACATAGCGTGCAGGGATCAACGGAGTCCCACAGCCGCTGAACGGATTGATTGGATTGCCCGCTCATTGCAGGTGCATCCGTTTTCAAAACGCCGATTTAATCTCTTCTATCGTGACTCCGAGCGTTGCCGTGGCAATCGTGTTGAGGTTCGCTTCCGAGCCTTGAAAATGAAACGTGCGATGTACGTGCGAGATTGCTGCTCCCGGTTTCAGGGCCGCCGCCGGGGATGAAGTTTCAAGCTCGTAGAACGGCCCGAGGGGCTTGGCGCCCGGCTCGGGAGGACCGTCGTTATACGAATTGACCGTATCGCCTTTATACGGCTCGTCCTGCAATTCCCACATCGAGTTGACGTAGTTCATGGCGCCTCTCGGCTTGCTGTACTGGACAATTGTCAGGACCTGATTGACGGCGTCGTAGCTGCCGAGAATCGGCTTGGCACGCTGGGGCGAAAGGCCGATCTTGCTGCGGTATTGCCCGTCGCCGCTGAAGAATAAAACGCTGTCCTTGACGACCAGCCGGTCCGAAGGAACCTTGCCGAAATAGGCATCGTTGACTGCGGCCCCGAGTCTATTTTCCGGCCCAGCTTTGAATGGAATCGTAATCGTGGTGGCCGGGGACGGATTGAACATGCCGAGAATCCAGATTGAGAGCAGCCCGGTTTCTTTTTCCCATGCTTTCTCGCCCGTGTTCGTCATCTTGTTGGTCGATTCGAAGGCCACCATTTTGACTGTTTTTGCCGGTGTTATTCCCAGGGCCGTGACAGCTTCGTCGCGGGCGAGAACCCGGACTTCGCGGTCAACCCTAAGGTTGAAAACCGTGCGCGAATAGTTCTCCAACTGCATATCCTTTTTCAGAATCGCGCGGTTTTTGGTTTTGGAAATAAGCTCGAACGGCTCGGTATCGACCGGTGCCGGGGTAAACCAGTGTTCGAGATCGAACGGCACGCCATTCTTGAAGAAGACCGAAAATTGTCCGCCCTCGGGGCCGATCCAGAAACGGTCTTCGCCGCCGAAAGTATTCATATGCTCGACAAACTCGCCGGACGCGACCAACTCGCGGTTAATCCAGCCGAAGCTCAATCCACCCGTCCCTCCTGCCGTGCTGGTCATCACACGCCCCTGCATCTTCGGCAGAACAGCCACCCGGCCGTCGCCTGTTTCGTCCGACAAAACGACCACGTCCGTATGCTTCTTAAGAAATTTCAGATCGTTGCCAAATGTATTCTTTCCCATTTTATTCTGTTGCTCCATGCAGCCCGTTAAAATCCCAACACACAACAAAACAACCAGCAATCTTAAGTACCTCATTATTTGTCTCCTTACCTGTTTTCTATTGTTTTGTTATTCATGCTCATTTCATTAAAACAATCACACTCGCCCGAAAAACGCTTATTATAAGATGCTTTATGATGCCGGTCAAGATTCAAAAAAACTGTTTTCTTAGTGAAAGTGAGAATTGCCATGATAAAATCTGTCTATCAGCCGGATTGACAGATGATTTTTTACTTTGACATCTGAGTTTGAGTCTTAGTGTTTACTCGCCGGGCGAAGGGACCGAGGCGGTCCAGTTTTCGGGATCGTTGCCGTAGTCGGTCGGGACTTTTCGCGTCAGGGCCATGCCATAGTCGTCCGGCTCGATTGGCCAGATATCGATACCACCGGGGCAATTCTCCGAATGGGAGCCGTCGCTGTAATTGACTCTGTCGACACGGATGTATTGGCGTACGCCCCCTTTATCCACGTCGCCGGGCATTCCGAGCTCCAGGCTTTCGCCGGCGTTGCTCAGGTTGCCGTCATAAGGGCCGAGAATGATGCCGATAGGAACGGACGGATATCGCCATGAAAATGCCGCCGGCTTTTTGACTATCAATAGATATCCCCCGGCACTGATTGTCACCGGCGCATCGGACGGAAAAGTAAAATCGACGCCGTCGGTGAACTTCCACGGCTCGGCTGTCTCGTAGTCGTATAGCGTTACCGGCTCGGCGCTGATGTTGTGCAGTTCGACGTATTCATATTGGTCGTTGGTAT
>CAZTDF010000344.1:0-2932 GCA_964612465.1 uncultured Pirellulales bacterium | reverse complement strand
ACGGTTTCACATGGGAGCAGACCGATATGGCGGCAAAGCTCCGCAAAGCCGCCGGGCTGTAGGAGCGGGATACTTTTATGTGATTACTTTCATGCCGGGTGAGTATAATCCGGTATAATATCTCTATGTCTGAAAATATGACCCGAATGTCCGTCATCGACGTTCTATGCGTCTTGACGGCTACGGCTATTCACAAGAGGGCTGGTATTTTATTACAATTTGCACACAAGACCGGCGATGTATGTTCGGTGAGATAATTGGGAACCGGGTGCAGTTAAACGATGCAGGATTGATGGTAGAATCCTGGTTGAGGAAACTGGCTGGTAAATTCCCGATAGTTCAGACAGACGAATATGTTGTCATGCCCAACCATTTCCATGGAATCATAAACGTAGGGGCGGCCCCGTGTGGCCGCCCGATTGCCGATAATGAATTAGGGCAACCACACAGGGTTGCCCCTACGTTAGCGGATATCGTACATTGGTTCAAAACGATGACGACCAATCAGTACATTCGTGGTGTGAAGCGAGGAGAATGGACGCCGTTTCGTAAGAAATTGTGGCAGCGTAACTATTATGAACATGTTATCCGCGATGAGGAGGAATTAGACCACTTCCGTCAATACATCGGCGACAATCCTGCCAATTGGCAAACAGACGAAGAAAATCCAGATGCGATACCGTAGGGGCGGCCCCATGTGACCGCCCGATTGCCGATAATGAATCAGGGCAACCACACAGGGTTGCCCCTACAGCAAACGGACAAGGACGATGCAGACGCAGTCAGTGTGGGGGCTCCAGATTTTTTAATATTTTTACTTGACAGAATGGACTAAATATGGTCTAATGTAAATATCATGAGGCAAATTAACCGCAAAAATGCCGGTAACTGGTGGTGGCCTGTGGGATAAATTCCGACGGGTAAGCGGCGATTTGCTGAATACAATTAATTAGAATTGCGAAAAGCGCAGCCTGTCGGAGACGGCAGGCTGCTTTTTTTATTTGTATTTTCAGCCGTTTGAGCATAGAAACTGCAATAAAGGGTTCGAGATATGGATGATTATAGAAATGTGATACTTGGTGCCGAACCGGGCCAGATTGTACCTATCGTCAGGAGGATCGACATGGCCGAACCGGTGGACTTCTTTGCCAAGATCAGTGATTACGGTCGGGCTAAAAACTGTTGCCTGTTCGAGACTAAAGAGCACTTGGCAGACTATACGGCATTGAGTTTCGGGACCGCCAGGCCGGCACTCTATCTTACTGGCACTGGCGCGGATTTTGCCATCAAGGCCCAGAGCAAGACAGGTCGCCGGATGATAGAATTCCTATCGGCAGGGCAGTCCCGCTTTGACTTTTGCGAATCTGTACAGTTCGATACCGAGGCGATCACGGGCAAGATCAAACAGTCGCAGGAATTTGTCGATGAACAGACCCGCCTGAAAACAACCAATCAGATGGACGTTTTGCGTGCGGTGGCATTCGCGTTCAAACTGGCAAGCAAGCCGTTCCGCATTACCTGCGGGCTGCTTGGTGCCTTAAGCTACGATTTCATCGACCAATTTGAGAAGCTCCCTGCCAGCAAGGATGATTCGCTCGGCAATCCCGATTATGAGTTGTTCTTTTGCGACAATATTTTCCTGATGGACCACAACCAGGGCCAGGGCTACGTGATTGTGAACGTGATTATCACGAACGGCGACCGCGAGGCCGCTATCTCTGAGGCGCAGGAATGTTTTGACTACTACAGCAATCTCGCCCGGTTTGATATGCCCCAGGGCAGAAAATTTATCGAGCCGCTGCCGACCGCCTCTACGGATACCAACCAGGATGAGTACGAAAGAATGGTCAAGACCGCCAAGCGGCACATTCTCGACGGCGACATTTTTCAGGTCGTATTGAGCAGGACAATAACTGAGCCATGTCCGGACGAGCCATTGGACGTTTTTAAACGACTAATGAAGTTGAATCCTTCGCCGTATATGTTCTATTTGAATACACCTAATACGATATTGATGGGTTCCAGTCCGGAATTGAATCTCCGCGTAAGCGGTACGGATAAGCGGCTCGTGGAGATTCGTCCTATAGCAGGGACAAAACCAAGAGGTCGTGTTGGGGGAAAAATTGATCCGGATACAGATTTCAGGTACGAAGCTGAACTGAAGATCGACCGTAAGGAATTGGCCGAGCATATGATGTTGGTTGATTTGGCCAGGAACGACATCGCCCGGGTTGCTGAACCGGGCAGCAGGATGGTCACCGAACTGTTAACTGTAGAGAAATATGAGTCCGTGCAGCATTTGGTGAGCAATGTGAGAGGCGAGCTTGCAGGTGAGCTTGATGCCTTGAGTGCGTATCTTGCCACGATGAATATGGGAACACTGACCGGAGCCCCGAAGATTGAGGCCATGAAAATCATCCGGCAGCTTGAAAAAACCAAACGCGGCTACTACGGGGGTGCCGTTTGCTATCTGACCGTGGATGGCTCGTTCGATAGTGGTATCACCATCAGAAGCCTCCAGGTCAGAGACCACACCGCTTACATCCGGGTCGGTGCAGGTATCGTTCACGACAGCGTCCCGAAAACCGAATTCGAGGAGACCGAGCACAAGGCGGGATCCTGCCTGCGCGCTATTCGAGGATAATAAAAATATATTTAGCCCCGTAATTTATTACGGGGTTATTATGATATGCAGAAAAAAAGGACGAAATCTTATGGAACAAACGAACAGAAAGGTATTATTCATCGATAATTTCGATTCGTTTACGTACAATCTGGTCGATGATTTTTGCAAGCGGGATTGCCAGGCGAAAGTTTACCGGGCCGACACCAAGCTTGACGAGCTTAAGCGGGTGGCGGAAGAATTTGAGCCCGACCTGCTCGTGATTTCACCGGGGCCGGGTACGCCTGATACGGCCGGCGTGTCACTTAC
>CAZTDF010000343.1:0-2942 GCA_964612465.1 uncultured Pirellulales bacterium | reverse complement strand
GTATATTAATATTAATAGAGAATGTTCAACTTGCTGAACCTGTGCGTTCCTTCTCAAAAACGTTAAATTCGGTTAGCCTGAGCAGGTAAGATATTGTCGACTCGGCGTTTGAGGGAAAAAGGAGCCGTGCTATGAAAACCAAAAGTACAGGTTTTACATTAATCGAATTACTGGTGGTAATAGCGATTATTGCTCTTTTGGTTGCAATTCTTATCCCTGTATTGAGCAGAGCAAAAGAGACTGCCAAGCGAGTGGTCTGTTCAAACCAAATCAGACAGGTTGGCGTGGCAATTGCAGCTTATGCCGGGGATTGGGATAACTTCATGCCATATTACGGTGATGAAATGCATCCGTATGCCCTGTATCGCAGTGATGATCCTAAATGGTTGGATGCATCCGGTGAGCCTATAGCTATGAAAGTAGCCTGTTTGTATGAGACAGGTTACATAGCTGAGCCGAAAGTGTTTTATTGCCCTTCCAATATCATGTCTCTTTACAGGTTCGAGTCTTATAACGATCCGAAGCCGTGGGGCACGCTGCCCCAGAGATACAACGACGAGGATGGGCAGGGCCACAATCAGTGGATACGTATGGGATATACTTATTATCCGACAGACCCGAGTGCCCCGATAGATGATGCCACCCAAGCGCCTAAAGGAACCGCCCAAAAAATAGATAAACTGGATGCGCATATCCCTTACATGACAGATACTATTAGAAATATAGAGCATATAAGCCATAAAAGGCGACAAACTTATGCTATTAATGCTTTGTTCAGTGACGGCCATGTGGTTCTATGCAATGACGATTATGTCTTCAATAATGAAGTCTGGAGCAGGTATGAGAACGGTATGATACACTTCAAAACGTTCTATTATACCGTTTTCAAGTTGATACAGCCTTAGTGATTTGACAAAAGAATGATCGACATGGTCGTATGCTTTAGAAACCGGCTAACACCTGATTGACATCATACATTCAATGTAATATCTCCCATTTCGGGGCTCAATACCTTTGCTGAAGCAGTTCTTAATAAACGAGCATTAAAATTAGTTTGACGGAGCCGGCTACTTCAGCTATATGAACGTTTGTGCTCGAATGGAACACATTTAGGATAATTAGAGTTCTGATTATTTTTTTCTCCGTAATGATATGAAAACAATAACACGTAGAATAGTTATAATCTTTCTTGCATCTTCATTCGTTTTGGCAACCGGAAGCTCCGGAATCACAGACAGTAAATTTGATAATGCCAATCCGCCCGAGCAAAAATGGTTTCCCAAGGCCCCTGCATTACCTCAAGCCTGGGAACCGATCATTTTAGTCTCAGATGTCCGGGAGCTGATCCGGGCTATAAATCAGGCTGAGCCCGGCCAGACCATACTTGTAGAAGACGGCCATTATATGATGCCCCGTTATGTCCAGATAAGTGCCGACAACGTCACATTACGCAGTGCATCGGGGCATCGCGAGCGAGTGATTATAGACGGCGACCAGAGCAGTCACAGAGAGCTTTTGGGAGTTCGGGCCTGCTCCGGTGTCACCATCGCGGACCTGACTATCCAAAATATCCAGTGCAATGGTTTTAAGATAAACTCAGAGACGAATGTTCAAAACTTGACGATCTACAACTGTATCATTCACAATATCTGGCAACGCGGTATCAAAGGCGTAAAAGTGCCGAAAGCCGACCGTGAGGCGATTCGTCCGAGGAACTGCCGGATACAGTATTGCTTATTCTACAACGACAGACCGAAACGTCTTAGCGACGATCCATCCGACATCGCAAAGGGCAACTACGTCGCCGGCATAGACGTTATGTTCGCGAAAGACTGGATTATCAGCGACAATGTGTTTGTTGGGATTCAGGGCAGAACTTATGAGGGACGGGGTGCCGTTTTTATCTGGCACGATTCACAGGACTGCGTGATTGAACGGAACATAATTATCGATTGCGACGTCGGCCTGCAGCTCGGTAATCCGCACCGGCCCAGCGAAATCCAATATCATTGTATACACTGCACAGCAAGGAATAATTTCATTACCAGAGCGCCGGAGGCCGGCATTGTAACAGTATATACCAGGGACTGCAAGATTCTCAGCAATACTATCCACGATCCTGAAAGTAAATTACAGCGACTGCTCCGCACAGTTTTCACAAACGATGGCTTACTTATCGCCAATAACCTGTTAAGCGGGCCTGGAATAAGGAACGAATCTGAAAGCAAAATCACATTTCTTAACAATCTCATCAAGGATGTAAAAGATGGTTTTATTGATCCGGCACGGGGAGATTTACATCTGAAGAGCACTGCAATCGAAGCCATCGATAAAGGCCTGGCGCAGGCGGAAGTTGTTGAGGACTTCGATAGGAAGCCACGTGGAACCAAGCCCGATATCGGCGCAGACGAACGAACAGACTGACTGCATTGTGAGAAGTCAGAGCAAGATATATTTAAGATCCCGCCCGCTAAAGCAACAAAGGGAATCTTGACGCTCTTGCAAATAGTATTTATGATATTCAGAGCAGAAATACGAATATTTAGGCGAGCAGTATTTGAGGAATTGAAAAATGGCGTCTCTCTTCGTAATATCCGGAGCCAAGAAAGGCAGTTATTATCCACTCGGTCATCGGACAAATGTGGTTGGCAGGAACGAAGCTCTTCCCATACAAATCCTGGATGACCTGGTGTCACGCAAACATCTTCAGATTCGTTATGACAAGCAACAGGACAAACATTACGCCGTCGATATGAAAAGCAGGCACGGTGTATTCATTAATGACAGGAAAATCGCGGAAGAAACAGCTTTGGTGGACGGCGACGAAATCCTCATCGGTCAGACCACTCTCTTGTTCACCGAGAAGGACTTTGACGACTGGGAAAGTGCGCTGTCGCACTTTAAAAAAGTTGGCGAGCGAATGCGTCCTACGCATAATGAGT
>CAZTDF010000342.1:0-3048 GCA_964612465.1 uncultured Pirellulales bacterium | reverse complement strand
AATCGCCAATGGGTTCGCTCGAAACTCGACGGCGACGGCTGCCGCCTTAGCGAAGATATGCAGTTTCGGTTCCGTGTTGAGCCCGGCACGTACCACCTGACTCTCGGTTTTGGCCCATTCGAAGACACCGGCACAGTCATAATCGAAGGACTTAAAGAACCGCTAAAGATGGCTCTTAGCAAAAAAGAAGGACTCGCCGAGGCCGATATCGTTGTCGCCGGCCCTGCGAGACTATCGATCTCTCACAAAGGCTATGGCGAAATCCGCTGGCTCAGCCTGATTGAGAAGAACTGATTGCCGGAGCTAATGTTCCATGCCCGCCTGCCGGGACGAATCATCGTGCATTGAATTGCAGGAACCTACGCCTTAAAGACGGCTCGAATCACCTGGACTCGGCCAAGTGTACATACAAAACGGCATCTGCCTCCACAGGGCTGGAGAACGTTGTTTCCTTCTTTTCGTCCCCGCGGATTTTGCCCGAGGTGACAGTCTTGCCCGAACCTGGATCGAACCATTCGAAGCTATACTCTCCCGGACTGAGCTTTAGCTTGACCGGATCGCCTGCCGTAGGTTGATAGACCAGGTACTGTCTGCCCGGATTCGAGAGGCAATAGCCCGTAGCCATCGGTTTGCATTTGTTCAGGTTCATCCGCTGTGCGAATCCTATCGCGTAGCCCATGCTGCGCCGTATCGACTCGAAGTTGGAATCGAATCTCTTGCCTAAAACTATGCCGTCATACGGGTCCATGAAAATCGGATTCAGGCCTCGCGTGACACTCTTCCATACCCATGCCCGGTTACCTCCGATGCCCCAGAGGTGGTCCGTATCGGTGATGATTACTTTCTTTCCATTGTTTGCCGGTGGGTTGTCTCTATAGCCGCCTTCCGGATTCGGAGATATCCAGTCTGCAGGACTATCGAACAGTGTCTGATTGGCACCACCTTTGTATTGGAACGTCATTCCAACCGGATGCTGGGTGGGCTTGCCTTTTTCATACTTGTGAATATACCGTATCATCGCATATTGCCACTGTGTGGATTCGGGATGGTTCTCATTGGAAATTTCGTACAGGACATTATCCAGGTCATTGACAGTATCGATGACCTTTCGTATGTACGCCTTCTGGATATCTGTTACGGCGGCAACAACCAGTTCGTGCACTTCGAGCCCTTTGCCGTCTCCGTTCGAATCGCCGTTGATGCCGTTGACATTATTTTCAGGATGAAACGGATGCAGTTTCCAACCGCCGTTGATATTCTGCATCGCCCAGCCCTCGAACAGCATAATCGAGACGTATATTCCCTTTTGACGAGCAGCCTCGATCCTTTGCCGCAATCGTTTGAAATAAGCCGAGTTGAATTTCGTCAGATCGAACTTCGGCTTGCCGTCCAATGCTTTGCCGTTGCCGCTACGTAACCAGGGATGGGGTT
This sequence comes from uncultured Pirellulales bacterium, assembly GCA_964612465.1. Lineage (GTDB taxonomy): Bacteria > Planctomycetota > Phycisphaerae > Sedimentisphaerales > Anaerobacaceae > JAFGPJ01. Next base: position 1,617 of record CAZTDF010000342.1, on the reverse strand, counting down.
TGACGTAGAACGTAGTCACATCCTTGCGGGCATGGGCGCTGTTGCGCGTTGTGTCCCATTGTGTCATCTCCCATGCCCACATGCGCATGAAGTTATGGTCGTACTTGCCCATCCAGTCGAGATATGCCTCATAATCGAACGGCTTGGGCGGGTCCTGAGCTCCCATGTCAACGAGATTGTACCAGACATGTGAGCCGACAAGCATTATTGCTTTTCCATCAGCGTCCGCGAAGTATCTCGGATTGTCGGGGCAAATTCGCAGAGGCCCATTTGTCGGTTCTGCTTGAGTTGATTTGCATAGAAGCACAAAGAGAATTAATACGCAGAACGTGAGTTGTTTCCTATAGCCTGTCATTTTTGATCTCCTTAAAAAATTGCATTTACGCCGGAATGGCAAACGCTCAGTCATCTTTGGATAAACCTTCCACATAGCTGCCGCATTTGGGACATTTTATGAATTCCTCTCTCGAATCTTCCGGGACATGAATTGTCGCATTGCAAATTGAGCATACAAGAGTGACCATCCCGGAACCTTCAGCAAACCCTTCCTGAAGAGTAGGAATGTCAATTAGCTTCTTACATTTTGGGCATTTTCCTTTTTTGCCGGCGTGAATCTGAGCGGCACGAATCCTCTGGCCGCAACTCTTGCAGTGGAATTTTATCTTGGGCGACTTATCAGGTATAACTCTAATGCTTTTGCACTTAGGGCATTCCATTTGCCTGCCTGAGAGTTGGTCCTGGACACTGATTACCTCACCACATAATTTGCAGACAAACCTAATCATAACCGTAAGACCTCCGATTAAACATAGGGTCGGCGCTGGCGGGCGTCTTTGTCTGGCTAATATAACATATCTAACCTAATAGGTCTCGTTTTACATCCAATTTCACCCGATTTACCAGCCGAACCAGCCAAAATTGGCTTTGAATTGGCTTTGTTTTCTTCGACTCCGCAAGCCGGTATATTGCCATAACATCCTTTCATATAAGCCTTTGCGCCAATATCCCCGCCGGCAAATTGGCTTTGTTTTTTCAAATTGGGTTTTCAACCCCCGGAAAATCTGGGGGCTAAATAATATTGGCTTTGAATTGGCTTTGTTTTTCGCTACCCAAAACCGCATAAAATCATCAAAATCTCCATAAATCCTTACTATTACTGATTTAGTGTTATTTTGCCCATTTTAACGCCTGTCCGGCAATTCCTTCCTGACGGATTGGCTTTGTTTTTTCAAATAGCTCTCTGTTAGACACTGATTTACACTGATTAATACAGATTCTTTGGTTTTAAAAGATTTTCCTTTTTACTTTTATCTTTTTACTTCTATTATTCTGTCTCCTATCTTCTGAATTCTGACTTATGTATTCTATTTGTTCTACATTATACGAATCTAAATGCAAAATGTCTGGCATATTCCAGAAAAATGTCCATTACACGGCGTTCATTATTCAGCCACATAGAGCACAAAGCAATAGTCAATCGTTCACCCCATGAGATAGGCGAAGCCGCCATCTCACGGGGTAAACACGGTTTTTAAGCCACAGAGAAAACCGAGGAGACTGAGAAATGAAATATTATGAAAAAAGGACAAATATCTATGTAAATCTTGTTATCCTGTC
>CAZTDF010000341.1:0-3050 GCA_964612465.1 uncultured Pirellulales bacterium | reverse complement strand
TTGCTGGTGGTCATCCAGATATGGCGGATGGTGCCCGGGCCTTCGATGTCACAAAGCTGTACCTGCTGTCCGGCGTTGAGTGTAATCGCGGGCGAGCCTTTTCTCCCGGCACCGAGATTGCTGGCCGTTTTGCCGCCCTGGCCCGGAGCGCCGGTCGGATTCTCGAACGAGATAGATCGCGAAAGGAGTCCCGTATCCAGCAGATAGGGCTCGGCGACAACGTCTGCCGCACCCTGACATAATGTAGCAACAAAGAGTGTCAGAAAAAGTACATTTATAAAAGCAATTCTATTAGCCATGATGTCTCCTTTGAATAAACGTTATTATTTATTGATATGGCGTCATAAGTTTGCATCAAATGTGTATTTGCCCGGTTGAATCTCAAGTACACAGCGGCCTTTTTCGTCACGCAAATGCCTGACTCCGTGAGCTTTTGACAGGGGGACATTTCCTTCCTTGATAGATTGCGGGTCGGAAGTCGGCAGATAGACTGTGGCGGCCGTATTGGGCGGAACGGCTACTTTCAGCGTGAGCGTTCCATTTTGAATCCGCCACTCGCTTCGTATCATTCCATACGGAGATTCGAACTTTGCTTTGACCCAATCAAGAGGCTTATTTTTAAGCACGCCCGGCTTGATAATGAAGCGTTTGTATCCCGGGTGGTTCGGGTCGGGCATAATGCCGCCTAAGCCCTCGATGAACCAGGCTCCGATGTGCAGATACGAGCTATGCAGCAGCGAATTGCGCCCATCCCATGCCTCCCACACAGTCGTGGCCCCTTGCCGGAGCATGTCACCCCAACCCGGATAGTCCTCTTTGCTGGCCATTTCGAACATCAGGTCTGGGCGGTCGAACTCCAGCAGGTTTTTCACAATGAAATAACCGCCGGTGATACCTCCCCAGAAGTGTCCCTTGCGATGAATGAGAATCTCGTCTTCGAAACGTTTCCACACCGCCGGCTGAAGCTCCTCCGGAGGCAGCTCGACCAGAAGTGCGGCGGCAAGATATGCCTGGAAGTTGTTCACATAGCCGTTCTCCGCGGGATCGAAGAACTCCTTGTGCACGGCGGTACGTACCGTTTCCGCCCGCCGCCGATACTTAGCGGCGAGATCCTTTTTGCCCAGGGCATCTGCAATTTTCGCGGCGGTTTTCAGATTGTATATCCAGTAGCAATTGTTAAAGAAAAGAGTCTCCCGCGTGTCACCGTTGACACCTTTGGCGCCCGGCCAGAGCCAGTCGCCCAAAAAGTCCCACTCGCCGCCCCAGCGAACCAGCATATTATCCTTTGACTTTCTTTCGAGAAAGGCCAGCCACTGCCGGATCGTATCGAGATTTTCCTCAAGGATACGAACGTCGCCATAGTGGCGATACATATACCACGGCAGGGTGACACAATAGCCGCTCCATGCCGGTCCGCCGCCGCCCCAGTACGTCGGAGCGGTGTAAGGCAGATTGCCGGCCGCCGACGGGGCGTCCTGATTCGTGGCCTTGTCACCGAGGCCCCATGCCGTCTCTTTGCCCTGGGTGTCACGCCAGTCCTGAGACCATTTCGTGTAGAACGCCCCGAGATTGTAGTTATTCATCGCCGTCTGCGTCGTGGCGTGGGCATCGCCGCCGTAGCCCATCCGCTCTCGCTGGGGACAATCGACCACGTAACCGCCGAGACTGAGATTCTCGTATGTCCACAGCACGATGTCGTAAATATCGTTCAGCAATTTGTTGGAGGACTCAAATCCCCCGGCCCGCTTATAATCGGTCCGCACGAGATAGCCGCGGATGTCCGCTAAAGCGGGCTTGTATCCCAATCCCTTAATGAGAATCCACCGCCCCGATCCGTAATTGAAGCGGTTACGGAAAGTGCCTTTGCCGCTCGGCCCGATTCGATAGGCGCTGTGGAGTTTGTGCGTTATCATTCTCTTTTCGTCTTCGGAGCATTGTAATTCGACAATGTCACCCGGTTGGCCTTTGACGTCGAGCTCGACAAAGCCGGCAAAATTTACGCCCATATCCATGCGGTAGCCCTCGCCCTCGACCTGCGTTACAGCGACAGGTTTAATTTCTCGGATCCGGCGGTTCGGCTCGACCATTTCTGCCGAAAGCACAAGTTTGGGATGATATACTGTGGCCTGCTTCCAGTCCGTATCGTCCAGACCGGGGCTGCACCAGTCGGGTAATTCTTTGCCGGCATCGTAATATTCGCCGCCGAAGTTCATGAACATCCACGTGCCCAGCAGAACATTGGGGCTGGGATGAGTTTTCCAAGTTTCATCCGTGGTTATACGCTGGATTTTCCCGTCCGGCATTTCAATATTGGCCTGGGCAATGACGATTGGCGTTTGCGGCTTGTCGTCGCTCTTGTACAGCGGATAGACCGACCACGAAGTCCCCAGCCACAAACCAATCACGTTTCGGCCGGCTCGCAGATGGTCTGCAATTTCATACGTCACGTAACGCGCCCGCTTCGTATGGTCGGCCACGTTCGGACTCAGGACGTCGTCAGTAATCTTCTTTCCATTCACGTACAACTCATGGTAACCGACGGATGCGATAGATATCGACGCCCAATGGGGTTTTTCTTTTAATGTCACCACCTTGCGAAGCCAGGGGTCGGACAAGTAATTTCCCTCCGGCGGCAATTTCTTAACCTCGGCGAACTTCTGCTCTGAGCCGATCCATTTCGCCGACCATTCCGACGAATCCAGCAGACCCATCGTCCATCGAGCCGGCTTGCTCCAGGCCGAAAGGGCACCGCTTTCGTCCCGAACTCGCACTTTCCAATAGCAGCGTATGCCGGATGACAGCGGTTTTCCGCCGTAGTTGACGAGTTGCGACTGGCCGGACTTGACCTGGCCCGAATCCCAAAGGTCGCCTTTATCCCCGGCAAGCAATTTCTCCGAGCTGGCCACTAATATTCTGTAAGCGGTCTGTGCCTGCCCGCGCGCGCTCGAGTTTGTTGCCTTAAGTTTCCAGCTCAGCCTTGGCCGCTCGACATCAATGCCCAAAGGCTCCTGAAGGTACTCGCATCGCAATTCGGCCGGTGCGATACTCGA
>CAZTDF010000340.1:0-3081 GCA_964612465.1 uncultured Pirellulales bacterium | reverse complement strand
GATTTGGACTTCTCGGCTGCAATTAGAGGCTATTGATAGGTGTTCTGAAAAAAAGCCCCTGCTTTTATGCGTATCAAGAGGAAAATCAAGAGCAGGGGCTTAAATGTTCTGCAAGCTTCCGTGTCGACAGCCCTTTATTCATCCAAGCTTGACAGTCTCCATACTTTCAACAATGTAATCCGGACTGATCACTTACATATAGCCGCAGAATATTATTATTATCTGCAAGATAGAGACAAAAACCAAATAGGTTATTCCTGAATATAGCCTTCGAAAAACCCATATTTAGACGAGCAAAAGGATATAGTATTCGTTCGTATGTGGTATTGCGTGCTGCGTTTTTAGACTTCTGTTTTCAGAATTCTGAACCGTATGGCGTTTTGTGGCGTTCGTTCTGCGATTAATTCTTTCGTACGTCATATACGAAGAGCTGCTCGGAATGGCGCACATAGAGTCGGCCGTCGTAAACTACCGGATGTGGCCAATAGAGCCCCTTACCGCCGCGAGGCATACGAAACGAACTTACCTGGTCCCACTTGCTGTTCGTCGCCCGGATAAGTGACATTGTGCCTTTTTCATCAAGGCAATAGAGCAGGCCGTCGGCGTATGTCAGCGATCCTTTGCCGCGGCTCTGCCACAATTTGCCGCCGGTCTGAAAATCCAGACAGAACCAGCCGCGTGACTCATGGCCGGCACCGTACAGGTTACCATCCAGCAAAACCACGCCGCCGTGATGGTTGTCCAGCAGGTCGCTTTTCCACACCTGCTCGACGGAAAACTTGCCGTCGTCCTTGCGCTTCGGCCTTAGCAGAATGCACCCGCCGCCGTAGCCGGTCGAGGCAAAGACCAGCCCGTCGCTGACGATTACATCCGTGCAGGAATTCTCGCGTTTATTGCCGAACTCGAATTGCCAGAGCAGATGCCCCTTACCCGGGTCGAAGCTCAGCACGCGTTTTTGACTCATCGTGATAATTTGCTCGACTCCATTAATAGTCGCAACCACAGCCGAGCAATTCCCCGCCGGGTCCTTTATTTCGGTGTTGGCCCACAGTGTGTGTCCCGTCCCTTTCTCAAAAGCTGCGGCATAGCCCTTATTGCCGCCGGGACAGCAGAACAGTATGTCGCCGTGAATCAGCATTGATTCGCTGTAGCCGTACTCCGGCCGCTCGGCCTCGAAGCTCTTGAGCAGTTCCAGGTGCCATCTTACCTTTCCCGTCTGGATATCGAACGCAGCCAGCCGGCCTAATTCAGAAAGGTGATAGACCGACTCACCATCTACGCTCGGCGTGCCGCGAGAGCCCGCGTACGGCACGGCCCAGCTCTGCCTTGCGGAGGCTTCCCATGATTGCCCGTTGAGAGACTGCCACAATTTTCCGCCCTTAAGGTCGAGGGCCGTCACGTATGTCTGCTTTTTAATCATGCCCGCTGTAAAGATACGCCCGGCTGCTATCGCGACGGTGCTGTAACCATGCCCGATGTCGGAGTTGGTCCACAACAATTTCGGCCCATCATCCGGCCAGGCCTGCAGAAGCCCCGTCTCGGCCGACATGTTATCGCGTCGCGGGCCATGAAAGCAAGGCCAGCCGGCATTATCGCCGGCCAGAGCAACGACAGGTACATTCAAGATAAACACAAGTAAGAATCTCAGATAATACATAAACAGTTCCCTTACAGCCTAATATTCCAAATATCACCCAGCAAGGCACCGAAGCCTTCAAACGCCGGGATAATATAAAAGTCGCGTTTATATTGCAACTTTTGTTTTTTATTCTGAACTTAAAACTTAATTCTTAAATATCTTGATTCGACTTGATTTTCCTCAGTATAATAATCCACCGCTTAACGAACAGAAATGATAGTCAAATGTCAATAAGGAGCGTAGATCATGAATGCAAAATCGAGATTTTTACTTCCGGTTATCATTGCAATGATTGTCCCTGTCTGTTTTGCCCAGGATGATATCGCAGCCAGGCTGACACCCTCAGCAATAGAGGCCCGGATAGCAGAAATTCGCATGGGCGATATCATCGTAAAAACCAGGGCGGGCGCCGATGTTAAAGTCCAACAGGTACGGCACGAATTTTTGTTCGGCACAGCGATTGCAAATCAACTTGCGGAAAAACACGAGGAAGCCATGTCGCCGAAAGACCGAAAGATGTACCTAAAAATCCTTGCCGAGAATTTCAATTACGCCGTACACGAAAACGCCTTAAAATGGTATGACTGCGAAAAAGAGTTCAACGTTGTCGATTATTCTATCGCTGACAGAATCTGGGAGATATGTAATGAGCGTAAGATACCGATGCGCGGCCATTGCATCTTCTGGGCGAAAGATAAATATATTATGCCCTGGCTGAGTGAGCTGAATAACGACCAGCTTCGCGGAAAAGTTATCCATCGTGCAATCGATACGACGAGGCATTTTAAGGGGCGCATTGAAGAGTTCGATTTGAACAATGAAATGATTCACGGCGACTTTTTCCGCCGTCGCCTCGGTTACGGTGTTATCAATGAAATGGCCTACGCGGCCAAAGCAGGCAATCCGGATGTCACCCTATACGTCAACGATTATGGCATTCTTGACAGCGGTTATAACGCCGGCACGTTTATAACTCAACTCGAAAACCTTCTTGCAAACGGTGTCCCCATCGACGGCATCGGCTGCCAGGGCCACCTTGCCCATTCTTTAGAAGCGACTACTCCGGCCGAGCACGTTCAGAAGACTCTCGATAAGCTCACCAGGTTCAATCTGCCGATTAAAATCACCGAATGTCTTTTTGTTTTCGATGATGAACAAACCCAGGCCGATGAGCTTCGAAAGCTTTTTCCGATTTACTTTGCGCAGCCCAATATTGAAGCTATTGTAATGTGGGGCTTTTGGGAGGGCGCTCACTGGCAGCCGCAGTCAGCCATGTGGAGAACAGGCTGGACGCCCAGGCCCCAGGCGTTGGCTTATCGCGACCTCGTCTTTAACAAGTGGTGGACCCGGACTTCCGGCAAGGCGGATAATAAAGGGATATTCAAAGCGGACGCGTTTTACGGCGACTACGTAATCACCTCGAACGGCCGGACCAAAAAAGC
>CAZTDF010000339.1:0-3126 GCA_964612465.1 uncultured Pirellulales bacterium | reverse complement strand
ACCGCAACGCCGCGGATGGCTTCGATATCCGCGCGCATGACCGGCTGCTTGTATGCGATAATAGCAAGTGTCTCCATGGCGGCGGGGCTCAGCTTGTTGTCGCCGCGAACCCGAAGCAATTTCTTGAGCCAGTGATTGTAAGGACTCAATGTGAGCATCTGGTAGCCGCCGGCGATTTGCTCTATTCTAAAGGCGTTATTGTTCGCTTGGTACTTGTTATTCAGATTCTTGATGTGCTGACGAATCTGTTTTGCGCTTGTCTCGACGATATTCGCCAGCCGGCCATCTGTAAGTGACTCGTCGCTGGCAAACAAAACCGCCTCCACAACCGACTCGACCGTAGGTGTGGTTTGTGTCGAGGGCGTCCCGCCCTCGAATCGCGGGCTGGAAGACCGCGACACGAAGTCGATATCAGGTTGTTCTTCATCAGGTGTTTGAGGTTCATCATTCTGCGCGTCCTGTGCTTCTTGTGCCTCTTCAACTTCCGGGACGTCTTGTACTTCCTGCATTTCTGCCGTTTCCTTCACGTCCTGATCTTCCTGTATGTCTTCTATTTCCTGGCTTTTTTCTGTCATATGTTCTTCCACTTAAACGGGTCAGCATCTTTCCTGCTTATTCTAATTTTTATTGTTTTGATCTGTTTTTGCAACTGCCTTGCGAATTTTTTTAATATGAACCGTTCCGAAATGGTATGGCTCAGGCAGATGCAGGTCAGCCCTGCTTCCTGGGCGGCCAATGCCTGATGATGTTTTAATTCTCCGGTCAGATACAAATCGGCCTTGGCGGTGATAACCGAATTGATAATCTTGCCGCATGTGCCGGCACAAACCGCCGCCCGCCTGACCAGCCGATTCCGGTCCCCGACCATGCCGACCGCTTTGGCACCGGTGGCCTTTTTTATCTTCTCGATAATCTGTGCGATTCTCACGGGCCGGGCTAATTCGCCGATCCGGCCCAGGCCGAACGGCAACTCAGTATCGCGCAGTTTGAAAACGTCAAAAGCCGGCATCTCGTAGGGATGCGCCTTTTTCATCGCTGCGACGACGTCATCGAGTTTGCCCGCCGGCACAATCGTTTCAAATCTTATCTCGCCGACCTTTTCGAGTTTGTTTCTTTTGCCGATGGCCGGCTTTGCGCCCTTATGGGGCAGGAAGGTTCCCGTGCCCTCGGCGCCGAAACCGCAGTGGCTGTAGCTGCCGATTGCCCCGGCACCGGCGGCGAACACTGCGTTCGAAACTTCCGCCGCTGATTTGGCGGGGACAAAGACGACGAGCTTGTAGTTATCGCCCGCCGGGTTTGCCACGTAATCGCCGATCGGCTCGCCATTAACGATGCCGACAATTTCGGCAAGGCCGTCGTTAACTCCACCGACGGCCGAATCCAGGGCGGTATGGATCGCGAAGACCGCGATGCCTGATCGAATCAAATCATACACAACACCGGTAGGCCCATCGGCGGTAATTTTCTTCAACGCGTCCCAGATCACCGGATGATAGCCAATGATCAAATCGGTCTTCAGTTTTTTTGCCTCGGCGACAACGTCACGCGTGATATCGATAGTCAGTAGTATATTGTTGACATCCTTCTGCGAATCACCAATCAATAATCCCACGTTATCCCAGTCCTGCGCCAGCTTGAGCGGGATTATTTCGTCTATTGTCGCGGCAATATCTTTTATCTTCATTTATTTTTTCCACACTCGCTTTTCACGAGCTGATCGAAACACGTTTGCAGCTTTTTGGTTACATCCCCGACCCGGCTGTCACCGACAGTATGGTTCTCTACTTTGGTTATCGGCATAACCTGCATGATAACATTCGTCAGAAAAATTTCATCGGCGCCGAGCAAATCATCGATCGTCAGATCTTTTTCGGTCAATTTAATGGAGTTCTGCAGGGCGAGCAGGCAGACGGTTTTTCTTGCTACACCCGGAAGGACGGGCGTATTAATCGGCGGTGTGTAGAGTACCGAATCCTTGACCAGAAAAACATTGCTGATGCAGCCCTCAGCCAGTCGATTGTCGAGTGTAAACCAGATTGCCTCGGCCGCTCTTTTCTGATGCGCCAGGTTCAGCGCAATCATACGCGAGAAATAGCTTGTAGTCTTTCGGCCGGAAGCAGGATCGATCGGATTTTGCTTGAACGGGCACAGCACGACCAATACGCCTTTTTTGTAATATTCGGGCGGGTAAGACTGGAACTTTGTCGCTGTGATGAGAAGCGTCGATTTACGCTGCTCTTCAGATTCGGACATTGGCCCGTTCGTGAGCGTCAGACGGAGGCGCGCATCGGTCAGCTTATTGGCGGCCAGCACTTTGTTAATCGCCTCGGTGATATATTCCTGCTCGTATGGATTATTTATCGACAGAACGTCGGCACAGGTAAAGAGTCTGTCCATGTGGTCCGTCAGGGCGAAGACCACGCCGTTGTGACTGCGCATGGTCTCGAAAAGCCCAGCACCGTAAAGAAATCCGCTGTCGGAGACGGATATGCAGGCTTTGTCGCTATCGACTAATTTATCATTTAGGAATACTTTACTCATAAAATTAGCCACAGAGTTATTAATTTATTTAGTCCGCCGTTTCACGGCGGGTTTTTCACCCAATTTACGGCCTTTATTCCTGCGAGCAATGCTCTTGCTTTTACAATTGTCTCGGCCCACTCGGCTTCCGGGTCGGAATCCGCGACGATGCCTCCGCCGGCTTGAGCATAGGCCTTCTGGTCTTTGATGATAATCGTTCTTATGGCAATATTCAAGCACGCACTGCCGTCGATCCCGATAAAACCGATACTGCCGGTGTAGACGCCTCTGGCGGTCGGCTCGGTTTCGTCGATGATTTCCATAGAGCGGATTTTCGGCGCCCCGGTGATAGAGCCGCCGGGAAACAACGCCTTTAGAACATCGCAGAAGGTGATTTCCTCGCGAAGCCGCCCGGCCACAGTAGCAACGGCGTGAAAAACCGTCGGGTAAGTTTCAATCGTCCTGGGCTGAACGACCGACCTTGTCCCGGGCCGGCAGATTCTGGCCACATCGTTGCGTTCCAGATCTATAATCATATTCAGCTCGGCCTGCTCCTTTTCGCTGTCGAGCAACTCGCTGAAATTCCGGGCGTTGATTTGCTTTGCC
>CAZTDF010000338.1:0-3139 GCA_964612465.1 uncultured Pirellulales bacterium | reverse complement strand
TAGGGTGTGCAACTTGTTGCAGGCGCTGCTTTTTCTGCGTGTGCAAAACGGAATTTGCATACCCTACTTCCTAAAGAAGTCTTGCTAAAGAACCGATAACTATTATTATGGAAACAGATTTAACCACATTCGATTGTGCAGTCCCAGGGACTCCTAACGGAGAACAGGCATTAATGGAGCAGAACGAGCCCATCGTGGAAAATACGGCCTACATGAAGAAATGTCCCTTTTGTGCCGAGCAGATTCAGGCCGAGGCAATTAAGTGCCGGTACTGCGGCGAGTTTCTCGACGGAACCGGACGTCAGGCACCAAAACCTCGACCGAAAAAGTGGTATTTGGCCACCGGAACCATTGTTCTTGCATTGCTGTGCCTTGGGCCGATGGCACTTCCGCTCGTCTGGATAAATCCCCGGTTCAAAATTATGACCAAAGCGATTGTCACCGTAATCGTTATAGTTGTCACGATCCTTTGCCTGTACGTGACGGTGTACGCCTATCAGAATTTGATCGACCAGATCACCGCGCTGGGGATGTGAAATTTATCATTTGACGGCCTTAAAACGAAAAGCGCGAATCAGCCCTTGAGTCGCCTGTAATAACTCGGAAGTATGGGATTTGCTGGCCTCTTCCGTGCCGCCATAGGCACCCATATTGATTCTGCCACCGTTAGGCTCTGGCTCATCCCCAACCGGGCTATTCGGATCCCCAGCATCAATGCAAGGGCTGGTAACATCATCCAAAACCCAGCGTTCCTCTGCCGCATTAATTCACCACCACATCAATTGAAAACGTCTTTATAGGCTCAACATCGGTTTCCCAGGACCTGCGATAGACAAGCTGCAGCGTCTCCTGCCCGGCACTTACCGACCTGAAGTAAAAAATTTCCCAGCCGCCGGCCCCTACGACTCCATCGACCTCCTCGGGCGGAAAGTAAATCGGATCACCGAACGGCTCAAAGATGGAATTCTGTTTTTCGACCGGTGCCCAGCTATAGCCGGTCGTGGGATTGGATTCGAGAGTAACGGCAAGAATCTGCCCCTGCCTAAGTGTCACCTGTGAGCCGTTGTCACTATCGTTAACATTAACAACCTCTGGTACGTTGGAAATTGATTTGCTGGCCTCCGTAGTTCCGCCGTATGCGCCCATATTGATTCTGATGCCGCTCGGAAAAGGCTCGTCACCAACCGGCATATTCGGGTCACCCGCATCAACACCTGGACTTGTGACTTCATCTACAACCCAGCTTTGACTATCTGGATCCCACCTACCGGCTTGAGATTTCAAATGATAATCACCATTTATCCAGATGGCGTTCAACAAGTCCGGTTCGACAACGATATTTGGATCATTGACATCCGCCCAATAGCCTGGATTCGCAAAAATTGGATCTTCGCTGATATTACCCTGGCCATCCCAACCATCCTGGATGTTGCTATATGTAATTGTGGAAAACTCTGGGATTTCGTTTGGTGTATTATACCATATGATACAATTGGTCAGGATTGGGCCTGGGCCACGATTCGGATCATCCCAAGATATCACGCCACGATAGTTCCCACTAAAGGTGCAGTTAGTCAGAATTGAAACTATGCCATCATTCGGATCATCCCAATTACTATAGTAACGTATCGCGTCAAGATAGTTCCCGCTAAATATGCAGTTAGTCATGATTACGCTGTCTGCATAACTGTTGTTCATGCCAGGAAAGTTCCCACTAAAGGTGCAGTTATTTAGGGTAACGCTACTTCCAGAGTTGGTCATCCCGCCATCGCTATTCCCGCTAAATGTGCAGTTAGTCAGGGTTGAGCTGCTTTTATAGTTGTATATCCCACCGGCGGTCCAACCCGAGTTATCGCTGAACATGCAGTTAGTCAGGATTGAGCTGCCTCCCATATTGAATATCCCGCCGACGTGTCCACCTATGTTCCCGCTAAACGTACAGTTGGTAAGGGTTATTTTGGCACAGCCCCGGTTGGCCATCCCACCGTCGGTCCAACCACAGTTCCCGCTGAACGTGCAGTTGGTTAGGGTTGGGCTTGCGTCGTAGCTGTACATCCCCCCACCGCACCGGAGTCTATCATTGTCGATAGGATCATCATCTAATTCAGGGCCATTTGCCGCGCCACCGGTAACAATAAAGCCATCCAGAACTGCTGTTATATCAGTCTCACTGCCAATAAGAACGTGATAACTGTTCTCAGCCCGAGTATGTTCATTCCACAAATCTTCAACATTGACCTCCACATCATTGCCATTCAAATCCCCGGTTAAGATTGTTTCGTATAGCTCGATATCGCGAGCGTTCGGGTCATTTGTATCGATTCCGGCATAGCCGCCGGCAAGTGTGACTCCGTTGATTAGCTTAAACGCAGCTTCCATGTCACCAGGAACATTACCCCCACCCAGATCGGGCTTGTAAATACCTTGTGCAACTCTAATCTCAACAGGCTTATTCGCATCGTTTGCATCGGCCAGGGCATCCTGTAGATATACATATGCATTTTCCCAGCTTGTGCCGTCATTGGCTCCGGCGGCATCATCGTCAACATAGATAATTTTCGGCTCTACAGTTGCATAGGTCCGGAAGAACCAGTCGGTGCCGGGATGTTCACTTGCGGAAACGTACCTGCTTCCGGCATCGTAAGTGTTTGAAGCGTATCTCCAGCCGAACCGGGTCAAGCCGGTGCCGTGTACCTTTAGTTCATAAAGCTCACCCGGCACAACAGCTACGGGCTCGTCAAATTCTAATCGAAGAAGACCTTCAAATCCATCCTCGACATATCGCCCGACCGATGCCAGAATCTCTCCGTCTTTGGCGATCTCGACAGTGAGAGTATCGTCACCCCTACCGGGACTTGCGGTCATAATGTCAATCTTGACCGCCGTGATATTCGACTGTTCCGGCGTGAATGTCTGCCACATTCTCGCCTGACCATTTGGGTCGGGATTTATATGCGTCCAGCCGCCGGCCCACTCCGGAAGATTGCTTTGATCGACTATCTCGACAGCAAAAACCTCCTGCTGCATGAAAAAAAGGCAAATTGCTGCTGTGATAAGAGATAAGAATATCACGCGAAAGGTTCGTGAGTTTCCGGCTTCTAACATTGTCCAACCTCCGCCCCCCATTTTCGGATAAAAA
>CAZTDF010000337.1:0-3146 GCA_964612465.1 uncultured Pirellulales bacterium | reverse complement strand
TCCAAATATTTCAATGCACCGCGCAAAACAGGCACCATATCTTGCCAGCTTCCCTTGGCGTACGACGCGATATTGTTCATTGAATCAACCACGAATGCGCGCCAGGTGAGAACAGGCATTCTGAGAGGAACTGCCGAAAGGCTTCCAATGCCCTCCAATCTCGACTTCGAAGAACTCCAGGATGGAAGACCAAAAGACTGGGAAGTCCAGGGTGGTCAATCGCGACTCGAATTTCAAACCACCGGCTCACACGATCAACCGTATAAAGGCAACACGTGTGGCATGATAAGGAGAAACCCGGGCAGGCCTTTCGGCGAACCTTTTGGGAATATCAGGCAATCAATAAAGGCCTCTGGTTTCAGGGGCGAGCGAATTCAGTTCTCTGCGGCCGCTCGTGTAAAAGACGGGATTGGCTATCTTTGGCTTTCGATAAATAAGGGGGCAGGGAAATCAGATATATTCCACCAGGAAATAATTACTTCGGATAAGTGGCAGGAATATCATATTTTGGCCGAGGTCCCACAGGGATCTATAAGGATAACATACGGATTAGTCTATGTCGGGCAAGGTACAGCTTTCATCGATGACGTCTCAATTGGAGATTCAAATTAATACTACACGTGCGACTATCAGATTGCTTCGCACACAGCCGACGCTTTGATGTTTAGTGATAGCCGGCGCCGGGATACAAAATATTCAGAGCCAGCAAATGCACCGGATTTAAGACCACGTCCAGCAGTCGCCACGCGACAACCAGGCCGATGATTCGAAAGCCCGGCTGGTGCAATAATTGCGCATAACGTTCGGCGGCACTATTGCTTAAAAACAGCGAGAGAACCTCGCTACCGTCGAGCGGAGGCAACGGAATAAGATTGAAAACGAACAGAATCAGGTTCAGCGAAAAAACAATACTCAGGGCGACCGAGGCAGAGTTTGCGAAGCCGGGCGATGCCGCAGCGGTGACCTGTTCGAACGTAATTGATTCGGGGGCGTGGAAGACTCCGAGCAGTATGCCGGCACGAATTGCCAGGCCTGCTATAACCACGAGAATAAGATTGGCAACCGGCCCGGCCAGGGCCATCAGGGCAGCGCTTCGCCGGTTGTTCCGCGCCCAGTGAGGATCGTAAGGCGAGCTGGCCCAGCCGATCATCCAGCCGGCAAAAATAAAAGAGGCAATGGGCATGACAACCGTGCCGAACGGCTCTCTTCTGATGTGGGCCACAGGATCCAGCGTAACCTGGCCCTGGCGAAAGGCCGTGGGGTCGCCGAGTTTAAGTGCGGCAAAGCCGTGAGCGGCCTCGTGACAGGTCAACGCAACCAAAAGAGCGACATACCAGGTTATCCCCAGAACTAACACCATAAAGGCACTTAATTTTCCGCTGAAACGCGATAAGTTCGGCCGGCTTTTGTTGTGAATGCCATAACAGTCCATGCGCCGATGGGCTTGACCGGTTTGCCGCCGGATGTCACGCGAACAGGTTCGTTTGCGTGAATTCTGCAATTGTTGCCGGACAGCGAGCGTATGGTCGCCTCGGTGAGTTTACCGTCTTTCCACGCGATGTCAACTTCGAAGTCGCCTCGGGCGCGCAGGCCTTTGACCGAGCCGCTCGGCCAGGCCTTCGGCAGGGCGGGCAGCAGATGAATCTCGCCTGCGTGGCTTTGCATCAGCATCTCGGCCAGTCCTGCCGTGCCGCCGAAGTTGCCGTCAATCTGGAAGGGCGGATGATTGTCGAAGAGGTTGGGATGCGTTGACTTTCGCAGCAACGCCAGCACGTTTTCATGTGCTTTTTCTGCATCTCGCAGGCGGGCCCAGAAGTTGATTATCCACGCCCGGCTCCAGCCGGTATGGCCGCCGCCGTGCGAGAGGCGGTATTCGAGCGATTTTCGTGCCGCTGCCGCCAGTTCCGGCGTGCCGGTAACGCTAATCTGTTTGCCCGGGTGCAGCGCGAACAGATGTGAGACGTGCCGGTGCCCGGGCTCCGGTTCCTCGAATTCTTCGGTCCATTCCATCAGTCTGCCGTCCGAGCCGATCTGAGGGCCGGCCAGATTGCTGCGGGCAGTTTTGACCTGTTTGACAAACTCATCGTTGATTCCCAGAATTTTCGCCGCCTCGATGCAATTGGTGAAAAGGTCGTAGATGATTTGCTGATCCATTGCCGGGCCCATCGTCAGGTTCGAGGTCTTGCCGTCGGGCGTTCGGAAGCGGTTTTCAGGGGATATCGATGGGCCGGAAACCAGCTTACCTGTTTTCGGATCTTCGACGAGAAAATCCAGGAAGAACTCGGCGGCTTCTTTCATAATAGGATAAGCTCGCTCCTGCAGAAATCCCTTATCGCCGCCGAACACGTAGTGTTCCCAGAGATGCTGGCAGCACCAGGCCGCGCCGCTGGGCCACATTCCGTATCCTACGTTGCCGATAGGACTGGTCCAGAACCATGCATCCGTGGTATGATGGGCAACGAAACCGCGGCAGTTGTAAACGTCTTTAGCGGTTTTTCTACCGCGGGGCCGCAGGTTGTCGGTCAGGTCGAAGAAAGGCTCGTGACATTCGGCCAGGTTGCAGACCTCGGCGGGCCAGTAATTCATCTGGACATTTATATTAATGTGGTAATCGCAGTTCCACGGCGCGTTGATGTGCTCATTCCATAGGCCCTGGAGGTTGGCGGGCATACAGCCGGGACGCGAGCTGGACATCAGAAGGTAGCGGCCGAACTGGAAGTACAGAGCGCACAAGGCCGGGTCGTCGGCGCCGTCTTTGACGGCTTGCAAACGTTCATTGGTCGGCTTATCGGCCGCAGCCATCTCACCGAGATTCAGCGCCACTCTTCGGAACAGTCGCCTGTGTTCGGCAAGATGCGCCCGCTGTAATTCGGGATATTTTTTTCTGCCGGCCGTGTCCAGTTGCTTCTCGCAGACCACCTGCGGATCGTCGCCGCGGTAGTTTGTCGCCGCGGTGATTAAAAGTGTTGCCGCATCGGCATTTTCCAGCCGGAGGCCTTCATCGATTGCCGTAAGCTTTCCGCCCTCGGAAATAATCTTCAGCCGGGCCTCGAAATTGACGCCCTTGTGCTGGCCCTTCATTGTGGCCTGGCCTTTGATCGCGATGCGGTCCGGCCCGATGGTTTCGACGGTGAAATCTTCAGGCC
>CAZTDF010000336.1:0-3182 GCA_964612465.1 uncultured Pirellulales bacterium | reverse complement strand
CGGAATCCGCGAAAGACCTGGTCGTATTGCGATATTACGACGGCCTGTCTTACGAACAAATCAGCTCTGTTTTGGGAATTTCAAAGGCATCGATCAACGGACACCTGACAAGGGCAAAACGAAAAATGGCAAAATACTTAAAACACAACGGCTTTCCGGA
The DNA here is from genome assembly GCA_964612465.1 of uncultured Pirellulales bacterium. Lineage (GTDB taxonomy): Bacteria > Planctomycetota > Phycisphaerae > Sedimentisphaerales > Anaerobacaceae > JAFGPJ01. The sequence continues at coordinate 3,022 of CAZTDF010000336.1, read as the reverse complement.
GAGCCAATTATGAAAGCTGATAGAAATAACAAGAAGCTTGACGAACTAATTTCCCAGGCCATCGGCCGGGAAGGTCCCAAGTTCGATTTTGATAAATGGAAAAAGTCGCATAAAAAGGAAATACAAGCTTTCGAATCACAAGCAACCGAGCAGAAAAAACCCGCTGTTCGGATATCTGAGATAGGAAGAACAATTATGAAAAATCCAATTACTAAAATTGCCACGGCGGCGGCGATACTTTTAGGACTGCTCATCCTGTCCCGGTACCTGATAGGCGACCACGCCCGGCAACATACTGAGCAACTCCAAACAACCGGCACTAAACAGGAAAATCTCCCAATCGAAGATGATCCTTTTGACAAACTGCTCGCAATAGAACTGGAGACGGCAAAGCAGCTCTTTGAGAAGAAAGATTTACCGGGATTGCTGCAACTACTTCAGTCCGGGCAGGATACTGTGAAATTTCAGGTGGCCGAATATCTTGGGCAAATCGGCGATGAATCCGTATTGGCTGATTTACAGGTATTAGCCAGTCAATTCCAGGGGCTGGAACCGGATAATATATTTGAGCAAGCAATTTCAGCTATACAGGAAAGTTTGGCTGAATCCGAATCCGAAGCTGTAAAGGAGCCTCTGGAGACAGTTATTAATCAGATACCTGTTGAACCTCAAATAACTCCAAAAGAAATTCAAACCGGAGTATCCGGCATAGTTCTTGATAAAAACACCTACAAGTCTATTCAGGGTGCTTCGGTAGGTTTTCAGCAAAATGAGGTCATTTTCACTGACGCCGATGGTCGGTTCACCCTAACTACTCCTATCTTCCAACAGGAAGTACCTGTGGATGTATTATCAGTGGAAGTTCCAGTGTATGTTACGGCTACAGATTATGCATCACAGAGGATTGTTGTGCATGTGGAACAGGGGAAAATGAAAGATGTCACGATTGAGCTAAGTCCCGGCTCAAAAATTAACGGGAGAGTAATAGACCCGAATAATCAACCTGTTTCCGACGCTGAAGTATGTATTTTAGGATTAACTAATACGTCTTTGTCTGTATTGACCGACATCGATGGAAAATTTGAAATAGATGGCATAGACCCTGCTTACTCTACACCACGGATTAATGTTCATCATCCCTTATATCCTTCTGTTTCCATAGATTTTCAACCAGCTCAAGTCGGTCAAAGTGTATATAAAGAAATTGTTCTGAAACCTAGTTTCATAATCTTTGGGCAGGTTACCAATTCACGGGGTGAGCCTGTAAAAGGAGTTACCGTGGGAAACACTGATTCGCCTCTTATGTGGAATGTTAAGAAGTATGTGACTAAAGAGGATGGAACATATGTACTTGATAATGTGGATATCGGAGAATTAACTTTATGGGCCGTTCACAATAATTATGCGCCGTTTGTTATGAGAACAACCACTGATTCAAATCAGTCACAAAAACAAATTGATATAAAGCTCTCTGACCCATCTGAACTAAAGGGAACGGTATTAGACGGCATGGGAAATCCTGTAACTGTAGCATTTATTGTAATGCAGAAATATAACGGAGTCTTAAATATCGACAATAATCATTATCCATGCAAACCAGATGGAACTTTTATCATTCCAAATGCTCCAAAAGAAGGCGAATTAACTCTTGATGTATTTGGCCAGGGAATCACATCAAAAATGCACGAAGTTGATTTTGCTTTAGATGAACAGTTAATTACTGTTAATAAATCAGGAAGAATATATGGTCAGGTTATTGATGCCGCAACAGGAAAGAGTATCCCTGCATTTCATGTACGAATGACTGCCAGCCGAACCGGTGACAAAGCATATGGTTATTCTGTGACATGGTCAGAAGAAGGACACACCTTTAATTCCCCCGATGGTTTTTTTGATACTGGAAGACAAGACCTTCCTATCGACAAACATTACCGAATTACAGTTAGTGCAGAAGGTTACGATCCTCTCACTAATGATTTGGTTGTTGTCAAACCAATTTCAGATGATCCTAATAGAACTCAATTTATGCTCCAGCCTGCGACACTCCGCTTTGGCCGGGTCGTCTCTGTTGATAGCCAAGCTATCGAAGGAGCATCTATTGTCTTCTACCCGAATGAGAATGTGAACAGTAATGAAATTTTACCACGGGCAACGACAGATAAGGAAGGCAATTATTCTATTTTCGGGCTTGGCTCGGAATTTAAAATAATTGAAGTTAATGCCCCTGATTACACTCCAAATATCTATCTTTTAGAAGATATTAGCCAGCTAAATGGACAGTTCGCCGATATCGTTCTGGATCATGGCGTGAGCTTATCAGGTTATGTTTTCAATGAAAAAGGTACAGGAATAGGCGATGTAGCAATCTCTGTATATATCGATCCGGCCAGAACAAATAACGTAAGAACACGTCTGGCTAATGTTCGATATGGGGCAACAACAGATAAAAATGGTTTTTATCAAGTACAAGGAGTTCCTTCCGGAAAACTTTTGGTAATTGCTTCTAATACACAATATTATCATAGAAAGAAAATAGAAATAAAGCCCACCCAAACGATGCAATTAAACTTCGGCGATTAAGGCAGTTAAGTGACCGCAACTGCTGTATAAGCCGGAAGCGGAAAGCTGCGTGACTCAAGTCAAAATCCAGGGTGAAACTCACGGTCGAATTACCCCTAGGACAAGCCTAGAGGCTAAGCCGTGTCGGCTATGGCGATGTTTTTACCGTTGATTTTTTTTATCAGGGCCGGCAGCTCGGAAAGGTGGGTTATTTTGAAGGCTCCGTTTGGTGGTGTTTTTCCGGCATTGGTGTAGGCGGCTTTTAAGACCGGCTGCATGCCGATTTTTAGCGTCGGTATGATGTCCTTATCGATGCGGTCTCCGACGTACATTATATTTTCGGCCGCCTCGCCTATCCGCTCGGCGGCGATTTTGAATATCCGGGCATCCGGCTTGCGAAAATCAAACTCGTACGAATACATTCTGACCGTAAAGAAATCCAGTATTCCTATTTGTTCGAGAT
>CAZTDF010000335.1:0-3190 GCA_964612465.1 uncultured Pirellulales bacterium | reverse complement strand
CCGTCCAGGATAACGCTGTCACTGCTGGCGACAATAAGATCGGTCTTTTTCAACTCGGCGTCCGGGCTCAGCAGCAATTCAATCTCCCAATCCCAGTTGTTCTGCTCGGCTAATTCGCCAATGAGCGTTTTAAGCCGGCCGCTGTTGGAAACCGGGCTGTCCAGCAGACACAGGACTTTGCCTGTACCGAGTTCCTGCAGGAATTCGCCGATAAGCTGCAACGCCGGGATGGTCTCGGTGACTTTGCGATAGGTTCCGTGGATGCTTGCCAAATCCCGGAAGCAGCCGTCCCTTCCGGCAAAGATCACCCCGCCGCTCATCGCCGCTTCGACGGTAATCAGTACATTGTAACCATCGACGGCGACAGATTGGCCAGCAAGATTCTTTGCTTCGATACGATTCTCGCTTCGAGAAGCAAGCTGCTGGTCCGAGCAGGCACTGCGCATTACCGCCAGTCTTTGCCGCTGCGTGAGCGAGAATTTGTCACCGACCAATTTCAGGGCGCTTTTCTCGGCATAGCCTTTCGTCAGCAGCAGCGAATAATCGGCCAGGGCCGACCGCAAATCCGAAATTGCAGCCGGAGCAAATAACTTCTCATCCGCCGGATGCGGCCCTCTATGAGAACGTTTGTCAGGCATTAACAGAGTCCTCAATTCTGTTATATTCTTTCACCTTTTATACGGGCCTCATTAATCTGCTTTCTGCTGCGGTGCTGATAATCCCGAAGCATCTCAATCCCATATTTCTTCAGCAGCTCCCGCACGCTGACTCCCGGTTTGACCGCCTTAAACAGCCACCATGGCGCCAAATCCTCATCGTTCAGATCCCGCTCAACCTCTATTTCACCTTTTTGCTCGGCGAGCATTTTCTCGACCTTTTTACGGTTGAAGTCCTGGTGAGCAAACGCCCGGTCCAAATCCAGCGTAGCGATGAACTGTTTGGGGCGGGGCTTTTCAATCTTCTCGAAAGTCTTTCCCGTAACGTCGATTATATTACCTGCTCCCACCGGAACTATATAGTAATGATAAAGTATCGCAAAAGCGTTCAACGGTGGCCCCCCGCCATACGCGCTCGGCCAAAATACAATATCGACATCCAAAGCATCGCATTGACGCCACAATTCCGGGTAGTTCAGGTCAAAGCACGTCAGAATGCTAATCCTGCCGAAATCAGTATCAAAAGCTTTCACTCCCTCGGTGCTCAGGTGCAGACCTTCACCCCAGAACACAAAAACCTTCCGATAGTAGCCGGCCACTTCGCCCTTGCGGTCGATTAGAACAGCCGTGTTGTATTGCTTGTCCCCTGCCTGCTCTCGTATCGGGCAGATAACGTACATATTGTATTGTTTAGCAAGTTTCACCACGGCTTCGGTGGTCGGCCCGGGAACCTGCTCAGCCTTTGTGCCTGCGAATTCTTCCGGCAGGCAGGCGATATCCACACCGTTCTTACCGGCCGTATGCAGATGCTCTATTGCCATTTTAAGTTTAACATCGTGCTCGCCCCCGAATCCGATACAAATCGCCGCAACCTTGACCTGCCTGCCGGGCAATTTTTCTCGATCCAGTTGGGGGATAATCTCTGAGTTTTGAACTTCTTGCGCAAATACATAGCCGGCTAAACCCGCAATAACCAAACAGGCAAGAAATGCTGCGAATGATCTGACGATTTTTCTGTTCATGCTCCAGAGCCCTCATTTAAAATTCATATTACGCTGTTCATTAATCCAGTGTATACGTATCGACGGCTATGTCAAAAACAAATTGACATAACCATTAACTGCATTTATCATACTGTGAAACTCCGACAATCAAAAAGAAGGATACTTTAATCTGTAATCAATTGTAAATGGCCAGTCATAACTTAGCACATATAAAAATAGATGAGATGGACATCATCGGCTACTCGGTCGCGGGCGAAGAGACCGTAGTCGCTGTGCCGCAATTGGATGTCTGCTTCGACGTCGGCAAAGCGCCCGACCAGATTATCCCCATCAACAACGTCCTGCTCACCCACGGACACATGGACCACGCTGCGGGGCTCGCATATTACCTGTCCCAGCGGAATTTCTGCGGCATATCCGCAGGAACGATATTGGCCCCTGACAATTTACTGCCGCCAATGAGGCAGATTATCGACGCATGGTCAAAGCTGGACGGCAACAAAATCCCGGCCAAACTCGTCGGCGTCAAACCGGGCGACGAATATAAGATCAAGCCCAATTTGATTGCAAGGGTTTTCCCGACAAAGCACAGCAGAGGCTCCGTCGGCTTCACTGTTATCGAGAAGCGAAAAAAGCTTAAAAATGATTACAAAGGTCTGACGGGCCCACAAATCGTCGAGCTGAAGAAGCAGGGCATCGAAATCGACTATCCTCTGGAGTTCCCGATTGTCACTTACCTCGGTGATACGCAGTACGTCGATTTTTCGCAATTGGATTACATAGTACAGAGCAAAATCCTGATCGCCGAGTGCACGTTCTACGAGGACGAGCATACAACCAGAGCCAAAGCCGGTAAACACATGCACGTCGACGAACTCGCGAGCCTGCTGAACAATCTGGACAATGAACACATTATCATCACGCACACAACCCAGCGTACACCCATGCGGGAAATCCGTAAAATACTGAAAAAAGCCCTGCCCAAGAACAAGTACGATAAGATAACGATACTAATGGCTAAAAGATCGAGCATGCGGTGAAACCACAGGCAAAATATTTAATTTCGCATATCAGGTTAAGTTCTAAATTTCACTGTTCGGATTAAATTGCAGGGCGAGAATCCTTCAGGCAAAGCTCCACAAGCTCATCGATTACTGCTGTGCCGGCACACATTACTTTGTCGGCTCCGCCCCAATATAACTTCAACGTGCCGTCATCTTCAGGCACGGCTCCGCACGTAAAGACTACATTAGGGACATAACCGGTGATTTCCCACGGATCTTCGGGCTGCAATATCCATCGGTCGCCGACGCCGAGGATTTGTGCCGGGTCATCGAGTTTGTGTAGAGCGGCGCCAAGCCGATAGACGTGTCCTGCCATTGTAGGAAATACGCCATGATAGATGCTCAGCCAGCCTTTGTCGGTGCGAATCGGTGGAGCGCCGGGGCCGATCTTCATCTCGTCCCAGTGGTACGGCACAGGTTTCATTACGAGCCTCGAATCGCCCCAGTGACGCAGGTCGGGCGAGTA
>CAZTDF010000334.1:0-3204 GCA_964612465.1 uncultured Pirellulales bacterium | reverse complement strand
TAGCTTTGTTTATCGCGGGCGTATCGAGCGTCGAGCCGTCACCCGCAGCGCCATATTCGCGGACGTTGAACACGCCGGAAGTACCGGCAAGAGCCGCCTGGGCAGCCATGAAGATTGCTATTATCAGTGCCGGCCGAAACGCTCTTGATATATGACTGCCAGGCCAATGAATAAAGCTGCGCTGTATCATCGGTTTATCTCCTTTCCGATAGCGATGAGTTGCCTGAGGTGCGGCTCATAAATCGTGCCGTCACTGGAGACGTTGACATCGATCGAGACTGTGCCGCCGAGCGTGTTGACCTTCCGTACGTAATCGACCATATACTCGTCGCTGTTGGTTGGGCCGTCCTTGCCGGCCCAGCGGGTGCCGAGGAATGAAAGGATGTGCCATTGCAAGCTGCTTGGTGCCGGATTTGATTCCGGTGTTACCTGGAATTTGTTCTGCTCGCCCGCGGTATAGTCCTGCTGATTGGTCAGAGCAGTGAATGCTTTGTCAATCCTGGTTCCCGGGTTGAACGCCAGAATGCTTTCGGGATTGCCCGCCCTGCAGGCGGCGGCCCATGTGTTCCAGTTGTAAGGTTTGGAGAGGTCGTCCCAGCCGGCCGTATTGTATGAGCCGTCGAACCACCAGCCGGAGATTTTTTTGCCGTATCGCAGCGACCACTCGGCAATAACCTCGGACCATTGCCCGGTGAACTCCTGCGGCGCGGGCTGCTGCTCGTGGACATCGTGCAGGCCGGCCATGGCCTGTTTGTCGCGCTGCGGCGAGCGTGAGGGCAGGTACAGCATCAGGCGAATTCCCCGCTCGGCCAGCGCTTCGGCGATTTCCATCGGCAGGTCTCTCCTCGAACAGCGCTCGCCGGTTTCGTATCCGGCGTATTTTTCGTAGGTCGCGTTGGGGCTGCAATAGTACCCGCTGTTCTGCCCGAGCGTAAAGATAAGATAGCCGGCCCCGGTACGCTGCAACTGCTCGACGAATTTCTCGACGTCAAAAGACTCGACCCTTTTGTTCCAATTCGGTCCCTCTCCCAAATAATGAACGAAGACACCGAACTTCGCATCTTTGAACCATTTCTTTCCATTCTCGCGGGGCGGCAACTGTTGCTTCTGAGCCAGCGAACAGCCTGCCAGCAGGGCGATGCCGCAAAATACAACAATCTCTTTCCTGAATCGCAACATAGCACACAAAGCTCCATAATTTCATTTCAAAGGTATCGAATATCACATTTTATGTCCACTGCGTAATATAGCACATTGGCAGGCCGAATAGAAGGCTATTCGACTTCAATAATCGCCTCGGTCCATTGGTGCAGGTTCCATTGTTCCTGCTTCACGTCCGCGGTGATAACGTATGTTCCCGGCTTAATGGAGGAATCAACGACAAGGTTGAAATCAAGCTGTTTTTCGGCTCGTGGAGGCACGGCGATAGAAGCAGCAGGGCGTGTAGCATCAAAACCGGCGGGGAGATTCAGAGCGGCTGTCAGCGTTCGAGAAGTGTTGGAATGATTGATTACCTTCAGGCTGACTTGAGCACTCCGGCCGGGCCTGGTTTTGCTGCCATAAGGGCTGAAACGAACCCAACGCTCGTCAATGCCGTAGTTCGGCTCGTCCCAGGGCAGCAGTTCTGCCAGAAGTGCTTTTCGTTTGTTCAAAGTTGCCGTCATGAGATCGAGCTGTCGGTCGTTGAAGCTGAAAGGCTCGACGACGTGCTGGTTGATGAGCAGCGTTCCGGCGGGGATTTTTCTCAGGAGATTGAGGCAAAAGAAATAGCCCATCGACTCGTGCAGAAGGTTGCGATTCTGCAGGCAGTAGTCGTCGATTCCCGAAGGGGTGAATGAATCGCCGATGAAAAAGATTTTTTCGGCGTTGTCCTTCTCGACGAGCAGCGCATCGTGGTAGATTGTCTGGCCGGGAAAGTCGTGAAATGTAAATGTGAATTCTTTCCATCGCATTTTGTGGGCCTCGGGCATGACCTTGATATCAGCGATAGCATTTGGAGTCAGGCAGGGCAGGCGATAGTCGCCGGGGTGTTTTAGGATATCGATTGAAGGGCCGGTTGCATAGACGGGGCAGTTGAATTCGGCCAGGCAGGCGGCGGCGTTGTCTGTATGGTCGTCGTGATAGTGCGTGATAAAAAGGCCGTCAAGGCCGGTCAGTTTGCCTGATTCTCTTAGCTTGATGACTTGCTCGACTATCCCGCGGCTGCCGCAGTCGACGAGAAATCCGCAGCGGTCTTTTGAAATTATCAGACGCGAGTTGCTAATGGGAATTATCCATTCGGGTGGCTTGTCTTTAATCACTTCGGCCCAGGGCATCCAGTTGACCTTCGGATTGTCACCGAGTACCCGCCGGGCGAGAATGTCGTAGTTGTCTCTGAAATACCATCGGCCCGCGCTGATGGACAGGTAGTTCTCATAGACGCCTACAAGCCGCTCTATCAGAAGATTTATCGCTTCGCCGGGATTGCGTATGACCGGACCGCGGGCCGGAACGAGAATATCAGGCTCCCTGGCGGCTACTTTTCGCAGGCTGTCGATAAGGGTACTCATGCGGCCGGCCCAACCGTGATAGCCGCCGATCTTTGCTTCTGCGACGGCGTCCTGGAGGGAGTAAAGGTCGAAGAGTTTTCCGTTGCCATAGATGATGTCACCGACAAAGGCGTATGTGATGCCGTCGATTTCGATGAAATATGAGATAGCCTGGCGAGTATAGCCGGGCGTATCTATGACTTCGATGGGTATTGATTTCCAGGAGAAATTTTCGCCGGCCTTGACGGTTCGGCTGATTTTCATAGATTCGGTCAGAATTTTGGTTCCCTGCTGGGCATAGTCATGGAAACGGCGGGTTGTGAACTCATTCCAGAATTTCTCGACATTGGTGAAATTGCCAACATCTCCGTCGGGCACGACAGCCTTTGCGCCGCTTTTGACAAGTCCGATCCCGGCCCATACGACATCACGCCGGCTGTGGGTGAACAGGACCATCTCGGCATTTTCGATTTTGCCGGACGGATCGCCGTAGACAACTAAGCAAGCATTGTCTTTTTCGATGCTCACACCGTTGACAGAACCCGGGATTAATGACACGTGGTCGCTAAGTTGTACGGCCGGTTCTCCTCTGGATACGCCGGCCAAAAACAGGATGGATAAAACAGCAATGATCGCAGCGATTAGGTTTCGCATGAGCTTCTCCACATTTGTCTTG
>CAZTDF010000333.1:0-3219 GCA_964612465.1 uncultured Pirellulales bacterium | reverse complement strand
ACCAAATACGATTAAATTGTGCACTTTTGTCATTTCAACCGGAGGGCCACGAAGTGGCCTTCAAGCGGAGAAATCTGGTATACGAAACCAATCCATTTACAGTAACCAGATCTCTCGACTCCGCTGCGCTGCGCTTCGCTCGAGATGACCCAGGCAAGAGCAGTTACTAATCAGAAATCGTATAACAGGTAAAGCGAATCTGTACTGTCTTTGGATACGATTGAGTGGAAAATGAGCTGCGTAACTATAGATAAGTGCTTTGAATAGAAGATGATACCCGGCCGGATGGAAATAGATTTTTCGCATTTTTGTCCGTTCGTTTTTGTATGAAGATTTCGTGGATTCTCTTGTATGGCAGCATACCTTATAGCCGGCAAGGCTTGGGCTTAAAGTGTACCTGAAAGCTTTAGCGATAAATCGGCAGTTTTAGGGATTGACTGATTATATTAAGGCTGATTATAATCGTGTGATTTGTGAAGTTAGGAGATTTTTTTATGATTAAAAGTAAAATGCTCGTAGTATCGTTAGCTATTTTCTGTGCTGTTGCTTTTCTCGCCGAGGATTTATGCTTAGGCGGCATGGACAACGATGGTTGGAAAGCGTCTCCTGATTTAGTTGCTAAACTTACGAAAAGCCGTTCCGAGACCAATTATGACGAGCAGAAGATCCCGGAATACACTTTGCCTGACCCGCTGATGATGTCGGATGGGACGAAGGTGAGCGATGCCAGGGCCTGGCGTGACGAACGCCGGCCGGAGGTGCTCGAACTGTTCCGGACTCACGTTTATGGTCGCTCGCCTATCGAACGGCCACAGGATATGGCCTTCAAGATTTTCGACTTTGAGCGGCGGGCGCTTGGCGGCTTGGCCACACGTAAGCAAGTGGCAGTCAGCTTTACCGGCAAGCAGGATGGGCCGGGGATGGATATCCTGATATACTTGCCAAATGACAGAAAAAAACCCATTCCAACCTTTGTTATCTTGAATTTCGGCGGCAACCATACGGTTCACGCTGATCCGGCTATCAAACTGTCAGGCAGTTGGATGCGTCAGGGATCCGGAATCGTGAATAATCGTGCCTCGGCTGACTCCAGAGGCAAAGCCTCCTCGCGGTTTCCAGTCGAAGAAATTCTCAAGCGAGGCTACGGCCTGGCGACAATCTATTATGGGGATATCGACCCGGACTTTCACGATGGCTTTAAAAATGGAGTACACCCCGCCTTTGACAAATTTCAAGGAGGAAAGCGGGCAACCGATGCCTGGGGTTCTATCGGTGCCTGGGCGTGGGGTCTGAGCCGGGCCGTGGACTATTTTGAGACCGACGCCGACATTAACCAAAAGCGAGTAATTGTCCTCGGGCATTCGCGTCTGGGCAAGACGTCTCTTTGGGCCGGTGCTCGGGATCAGCGGTTCGCAATTGTGATTTCGAATGACTCCGGCTGCGGCGGGGCGGCTCTTAGCCGGCGGCGGTTCGGCGAAACCGTAGGGCGCATCAATACGAGCTTTCCACACTGGTTCTGCGAGAATTTCAGGAAATACAACGGCAAAGAAGACGATCTGCCTGTCGATCAACACATGCTTATCGCACTGATCGCGCCGCGTCCGGTGTACGTAACCAGTGCAGACCAGGACTTGTGGGCCGATCCGCACGGTGAGTTTCTGTCGTGCAAGAATGCTGATCCTGTTTATCGTTTGCTGGGCCTTGACGGTTTGGGAGTTGACCGAATGCCCGGACTCGATAGACCTGTGCAAAAAGGCTCGATCGGCTACCACGTCCGTTCCGGCAGGCATGATCTGACCGAGTATGACTGGCGGCAGTTTATGAATTTCGCTGATACGCATTTTGAGACATCAGGCAGGGGCAAGAACTGAAGTTTATTTTCTGTTCAATCTTGAGCAACTTCACCTGTTTGACGTATTTGGATGATTTGTTATTAGAATTTGTGTAAAAAGCAGCAATAATTCAAATATTTTCATTTTTTTCATTTTTTTTTATTTTTATGTTTGCACTTTTGCCGTCATTAAGATATTTTACGTGGTTTATATTAACAATCTGTTGAAAATAATAAGTTTCTGCGCACTTTTTCAGGCAAGTTGAGTAGAAATTAAGGTATTTTGCTTTATATCTATCGGTTTTCACCGGATATGAAGGTGGTTTTTGGCTCAGTTCACTACAGCAGTGTCGGTTGGTGGATTGGGTTTTGCTGCTGTAGCTCAGTGGTAGAGCGCGTCCTTGGTAAGGACGAGGTCATGGGTTCAAGCCCCATCAGCAGCTAAATGTAAGCGGTCAAGCCAAGATAGCTTGTCCGGCATCGAAAGAACTTTAGCCGAAGTTTTTAGGTGCAAGGCAATAAGTAGTTTTGGCTGTGAGTTAATTATAGAGTTTGAAAAGAAGTTTAAGAAACGAAATAATAGGGAGTATTAAATACTAACCCAGCACATTGGAGGTTTATATTAAGATGGCTAAGGCGGTATTTGAGCGGACAAAACCACACATCAATATCGGAACAATTGGTCATATTGACCACGGAAAGACGACTCTAACAGTTGCAATTATGAAGCGGCTGGCACATAAAGCCGGTAGTGGTAATATCAAGGAGTTTGATGAAATCGATAATGCTCCCGAAGAGAAGGAGCGCGGCATCACGATAAATACTGCGCATGTGGAGTATGAGACGCCAAAGCGCCACTATGCCCATGTTGATTGTCCGGGTCACGCTGATTATGTCAAGAACATGATTACCGGAGCAGCACAGATGGATGGGACTATTTTGGTTGTGGCGGCCAATGATGGCCCTATGCCCCAGACTCGCGAGCACATCCTTCTCGCCCGTCAAGTTAACGTGCCGAAAGTTGTGGTTTTCCTGAACAAGGTGGACCTGGTTGATGACCCTGAGCTGCTCGAGTTGGTTGAGCTGGAGATAAGAGAGCTGCTGAGCAAATATGAGTTTCCCGGCGATGATATTCCTATTATTAAAGGCTCAGCCTTGAAGGCAATGGAGGCGCAAGGCGAGGACGACGAGATTTGCAAGTGCATTGATGACTTGATGGAAGCGGTCGACGATTACATTCCTGTTCCGGAACGTGATGTTGACAAGCCGTTTCTTATGCCGGTCGAGGACGTTTTCAGCATTAAAGGTCGTGGCACGGTTGGTACGGGCCGGGTTGATCGCGGTAAGATTCGTGTTGGCGGCGAAGTTGAGGTAGTTGGGCTTTCGAA
>CAZTDF010000332.1:0-3346 GCA_964612465.1 uncultured Pirellulales bacterium | reverse complement strand
AGAGTAGAAAACGACGAAAAATTGAGCTTAAGTTGAAAAAACAAACCCAATTTGCCGGGAGCTAAAATGAGCTTAAGTATCTATATGAAAGGATATTATGAAGAATTTCACGCTTTGAGACGGCGAAAAAACAAAGCCAATTCAAAGCCAATTTTAGGTCAAGTTAAAAGTAAAAAGGTAAAAGGAAAAATGAAATCAAGTCCGGAGTTTCTCCGGAGGGGTGATTTGAAAAAACAAAGCCAATTTTAAAATGGGCAAAATAACGTTAAGTCAATATTAACAATGAGTTATGGAGATTCTAATGTGCCGGGGCGGCGAAAAAACAAACCCAATCAAAGCCAATTTCGAGACGACTTAATGAGCCGGATGGGAAAAATCCCCCAATATGAAGTTTCTTATTGAAATCCGGGCAGAAATATTGTAGAAATTAGGCAATCTTTTATGCGGTATTAGCTTGTTCTTTGAAATCATAGCGATATAATGGTAATTTAATGGAATTATTGAAGGGACCCCATTTTGCAGACAGATCGCAAAATGGGAACCCCTGAGAAGTTGAACGGATTCCACTATGACACGGAACCGAAGCAAAAAGGCGCTTTATGAGGTTATGAGCAAGGCTCGCGTTAAGCCTGATAATGGCAAAATCGTCGAGCATTTACGGCCCGAAAAACCTGATGAAGAAGCTATCGCAGTTAGGCAGAAAGAATCTGCGATTCTTACGAAGTCCACGGCAAAATGGTGGAGAAAACCGAGAATTGTCCAGCTTAACGCCGGCAGAATCGAGTTCTCAATGCCGTACCAGGTAGCGGTTGTGCTGGTACTGGTCTTTATTTTTGTGATGATAGCTGCTTACAGACTTGGTCAGTCTTCTTATCCGGCCGGAAAGCAGGAAACAGGCCAGCAAGATCCTGTGGCGCAGGAAACGGATGGCGAAAGGCCGATAGAGCAGGCAATGAGCAATATTCCTCAGCCATCGACGCCGACTGAGGATACCACGGCGAAGACTGAAGTTGCAGAGCCGGCAACGTCGACAGGCAATAATGTGATTGTGCTGGTCGTGTATGATTCGCTGCCTGATCTGGCGCCCGTACAGGCTCATTTTTCCGAGTACGGGATTGAGACCGAAATTAAGACCGAAAGCGGCCGTTACTTTTTACAGACAATGCAAAAATATGATAACCCGGGAACGCCCGGGACAGATGGATATAAAGCAAGACAGAAAATTGTCGAGGTCGGAGCCCAATATAAAGGTAAGGCACCGGCAGGTTATGAAACTTTCGCACCGAATTATTTCTCAGATGCGTACGGTAAGAAAGTCAATTAGTTTTAGGAGAAGTACTGAATGTCAATTGATCCTTCATTGAAAATCAAAGGTGCGCTGTCGAGGCACCGGAATGTTTTAAAGCGGGCTGAACGTATTGAGCAGCTCAAAGAAGAAGAGCGCTGGACCGAGGAAGATTCCTTACTTGGACTGCCGAAAGTCGCACACCGCAAGAGCCATGCCGGACGGAAGGACGCGGAAGATACGGCCAAAGAGGCTGAAACTGAAGTGATAGCTGAAGCTCCAAAACCCGAAGAAGATAAATAGCAAAATACATATAGCGTATTGCACATGTGAATGCCGAGATTCACATGAAGTTATAAATAGGTCGAAACCAGGAACTTTTTTTGTGAATAGCACGAAAAGATTCTGTGAATTGCTTAAACAAAACCATTCAATCGGGTGACATATCGTGCCCTGAATGTGAAAGATAGGTGACCGTGGGGTTGTTGAGAAAGTCTTCATTTCCCAAATTGCTCGTACCGGCATTGTTCTGCAGCCTGTTCATCGTCTCGACCGTTTCGGCCGGCGACCATCTTCAGTGGGGCCAGAAAGATTCCCGAAACATGGTCTCGGCGGAAACCGGCCTGCCCGATAGTTTCGACCCGGCCACCGGCAGAAACATCAAGTGGGTGGCTGAGTTGGGCACGGAAAGCTACGCTACGCCGGTTGTGGCTCGCGGCAAGGTGCTGATAGGTACAAACAACGAGCGCCCGCGCGATCCCCGGCACAAGGGTGATCGAGGCGTGCTGCTGTGCCTGGACGAAAAAGACGGCAGCCTCTGCTGGCAACTCGTCGTTCCCAAGCGAATACCCATGCTCTATCGGGATTGGCCAAGGTCGGGCCTTTGTTCGCCGGCGACCGTCGAAGGAGAAAAGGTTTATGTAGTAACCAACCGCGGAGAGGTTGTATGTCTCGACCTCAACGGCCAGGCCAACGGCAACGATGGGCCATACCGGGACGAAGGCCGCCTCATGGCACCTCAGGACGCAGAGCCTATGGATGTGGCAAAAACAGATGCCGATGTCATCTGGCTGTTCGATGTCGCGGGGAAGACGGGCGTTCATCAGCACGATGCGGCACATAGCTCGATTCTCCTGCACGGCGACTTTTTGTACATCAACACGAGCAACGGCCTTAACGACAAACACGAAATGATTCCCGCCCCCGATGCGCCGAGCCTGATTGTGCTCGACAAGGCAACAGGGCGGCTCGTCGCTCAGGATGACGAAAAAATCGGCCCGAAGATATTCCACTCGACGTGGTCGTCGCCGGCGCTGGGCAAGGTCGACGGACGAACGCTGGTATTCTTCTGCGGCGGCGACGGGGTGTGCTACGCTTTCGATACAATCAAAGAAATTCCGGCCGCCGGCGAAGTTCAGAAACTAAAACGTCTCTGGCGATTCGACTTGGATCCCGAGGCGCCGAAAGAAGACGTACACAAGTATGTCCGAAACCGTAAAGAGAGTCCGAGCAACGTCAAGAGCACGCCGGTCTTTCATGACGGCCGCCTTTATGTCACCTATGGAGGGGACATCTGGTGGGGCAAGAACCAGGCATGGCTCAAATGCTTCGATGCAAGCGGCTCGGGCGATATAACTGCCTCAGGCCAAATCTGGACGTACCCGGTCGAGCAACACTGCTGCTCTACACCATCGGTACACGACGGCCTGGTCTTCGTCGCCGATTGCTCGGGGCTTATCCACTGCGTGGACGTCGAGACCGGCAAGCCCTACTGGACGCATAAAACAAAGGGGGATATCTGGGCCTCAACACTCGTGGCCGATGGGAAGGTTTATATCGGCACACGTAGGCGCGATTTTTACATACTGGCCGCCGGCAAAGAAAAAAAACTCATCAGTTCAACCAAGCTGGACAGCCCCATGTGCGGCACACCGGTCGCCGCCAACGGCGTGCTTTATATTACCACAATGAAAAAACTCTACGCAGTCAAAAAGTAGGTCGGGTGTGCATTGCACACCATCATAACTGAAATCGACAAAAAATGGTGTGCGATGCACACCC
>CAZTDF010000331.1:0-3405 GCA_964612465.1 uncultured Pirellulales bacterium | reverse complement strand
CATCAGGCCGGTGTTGCCTTCCTGGATGAGGTCGAGAAAGCTCAGGCCGCGGTTGCGATATTTCTTGGCGATGGAGACAACGAGGCGCAGGTTGGCGCTGGAGAGCGTTCGCTTTGTTTCCTCGTATTGGGAGTAGACTTTTTCCAGCACGGCGAGTCTCTTGGTGAGTTGCGGCGGCGTTTCCATTACCAGTTCCTGGAGGCCGTTCAGCTCCTGCTTTATGGCTTCGATGTCCTGGTCGGTAATGTCACCGTTGGGGCCGGTCTGGATCATCTGCTCTAATTGATGCATTTTATCGCAGATGCCGTGGAGCTTGTTTTTTTGCGGCTGAATTCTACTGGTTCGCAGGCTGAGCTCTTCGAGAAGTGTAGCGATTTTTCGCTTGGATCTGCGAAGTTGTTTCAATGCCTGCTTGCCCTCGTTCTTGTTTCGGTCGTTGAGAGTTTGCCGAAACAGATTTTGGTTGACCTTGAGCAGCCCGTCTACAGTTTTGATGTTTTCGGGGAGTCGTTTTTTTATCACGCTTTTGGTCATGTTTTGTACGGTGCCGACTTTAATCGTTCTATCAAAAGACATCGAGCCGTTGTGGACTTGCTGTAGTAAATCGAGGGAGTTTCTGGCACAGTAATCGCATTGGAGCATTTTTCTCCGAAAGGCCATTCGAGCCAGTTCAATTTTTCTTGCCAAAGCGATTTCAGAATTCCGCGTCAGCAGCGGTATCTGGCCCATTTGAGTCAAATACATGCGGATAGGATCGTCAATTCGTCGAGCGCCATCTTCGCCGACGAGTCGTTTTTCGAGCAGTTCATCCTCGTCTTTGATCTTTTTATCTTTGTCGTCATTTTCATCATCCAGTGATTCTTCAGCTTCATCAAACCCATCATCCCCTGCTTTCGCAGCCTGTCGCGATTCCACATCAGCCTCATCGAGAAGGCTGATTCCCCTCTCATCCAGCGTCGACAACAGCCGGTCCAGGCGGACTGCACTCACGGCGTCTTCGGGCAAATCATCGTTCATTTCTTCATAGGTGAGGAATCCTTTTTTCTCGCCCTTCTTAATGAGCATTTTTATCTGCCGTTCAGTGTCATTGCCCTTGACGATCTCTGCCGACTCGCTCTCAGTCACGATTTCTTTAGCTGCCTGTTTTTTAGTAGCCTGTTTTTTAGCAGTCTTTTTCTTGCGTGTTTTTTTTCGTTTTTTTGCCACAATTAGCACCCTTGTCTATATTTTTTAATCAATCCGTAATCGCACGCCACGGAAAGTCCATTTATTCTCAACCCGGCATAATCGCAAGCATTTCAATGCCCCCATTTGCTTTTACGGCAATTTGACCGCGGTTGTTCGCTACACCATTCCCACGTTATGCGGATTTGTCTTTTCCGTACTATCATAAACTCTTCGTAAAAACTCACTTTGATCCTCGGTACTTTCGGTGAGGCCATCTTGTTTTTGTGCCGTATACTGCTCAATTGCACTCACAGCTCCCGCCAGGCTTGATTCGAAATTGCCCTTCTTCTGACCGTCCGCTGCCAATTTCATGATACAGTTGCCAAGCTCCACAGACTCGGTCCGGGCCAGAATCTCTGTAAGTGAAGCATTAACGTCGCCATCCAGCGTCTCAAACAGGATTGCAGCCACCTGCCCAAGTATCGGTACATCAAATACGTCCGCTGTAATTTTTTGTTTTACAGTCTCGTACAGTTTCGGCTCATTGAGCAGTACTTCCAGCACTTCTCGCTGAGCTGCGGCAAAACGGCCCTGCCCGTAATCGACGCCGGGCACGTTTTCGCCCCGACTACCATAGCTGGCGGCTCTTTGTGCCCGTTTTAGGCGATTATTCAGCTCGGCGTTGATTTGTCTGCTGTCAAGGCCGATAATCCTCGAAATCTGGTTTACTCGCAGCCCTAAGTCGATATCGGAAATTTTGCCCGCCTGCAGTCCTGTCGCGATGGTCTGCAGGTATTCATCAACCGCCGACTTTTTGCCCGCCAGGGTATCATCGGTAGCGAACTTCTCCCTGAGCCTGTCCCATTTGAATCGGAAAACGTCAACCGCCTCGGCGACGAGCCGCTCGAAGCCTTCTTTTCCCGCGGCCAAAAGAAAATCGCACGGGTCCTTGCCTTCCGGCACGGATGCCAGCTTGATATCGATCCGCTGCGCCAGGCAGACATCCAGCGCCCTGTTGGCCGCCTCGATGCCCGCTACGTCGCTGTCGAATATCAGGATGACCTTCCTGGCGTACCGCCTTAAGAGGCGCCCGTGCCCCGCCGTGAAGCTGGTTCCCAGTGCCGCGACGACGTTGCAGCAGCCGAACTGGTGCGCCATAATGCAGTCGGTATAGCCCTCCACGACGATCGCAGTGCCGGTCGAGACAATTTCGTGCCGGGCCTGCTCCAGGCCGTAGAGCGAATTACTCTTATCGAAAAGTACCGTCGTGGGCGAATTGATGTACTTGGCGCTGTTATCGTCCAGCGTCCTGCCGCCAAAGCCGATTACCCGGCCGGTCACATCGGTAATCGTGAACATCAGCCGGTTGACGAACTTGTCCTGATTCTGGCCGAGGATAAGCCCCGCCTGCTCCAGCAGCTTTAATGACGCTTTTTTGTCCTTCGCCTCATTGAGAAGTCCATCCGGAGAATTGATCGCCAAGCCAAGCTGCCATTTTTCGATGCTTTCGGGGCTAATCTGCCTTTCGGCGAGATAATCCCGGGCAAACTTACCCATTTTATCATCGTTGAGTTTCTGCTGGAAATATTGAGTAGCCCAGGCGTTGGCTTTTGCCAGCCTGTTCGGATCGACATCCTCTATCTGCCCGTTTTGTCCTGTGCCGGCTCCGCTCGAAAGGCGTCTTGGCATTTGCCTTTTTTCGAGCTTTATGCCGGCTCGCTCGGCTAATCTCTCGATTGCCTGCGGGAAAGTCAGGTTCTCTCGCATCTGAATGAATTTGAATACATCCCCGCCGGCACCGCAGGAAAAACATTTAAAAATCTGTTTGACGGGATTGACATTCATACTCGGCCGATGGTCATCGTGAAAGGGGCACAAACCCACCATTTCACGCCCCTTTTTCTTCAGGCTCACATGCTCGCCGATCACGTCAATGATATCATTGGCCTGCTGAACCTGAAGAACCATGCTGTTATCGAACATCCCTGCCATGCTAAATGATTATTGATAGCTGATTATTGATTATTATTTACCGTCCATGAACTAAATATGTCTGGAATCGCATAAGTTCAAACACCTCCCCCCGATAATGGGGTGGTTAAACCGGCGTAATTTATTCCGCCGGACTATATAAATATAGGCCCATTTTGCTAAAAAGTCAAGTTAGTCCCAGAAAACCTGTTTTTAATACTGCTAAACGCCATTACAAACCGAATGGACACCTGGTTAAATCAGACT
>CAZTDF010000330.1:0-3449 GCA_964612465.1 uncultured Pirellulales bacterium | reverse complement strand
CGGTAAAGGCGAATATCATCGAAGTACATTTTGCCCGCACCGCCGGGCGTGGCCATATTGCCCTGGGTACCCAAGCCAATCGCGATCCTGTCAACGTTGGTCAGGATTATGCCCTGATCGGCAAAAGTCTGAATTGGGATGATCCACTCCGTCCAGGTGTCGATCTGTGCCGCAGCCGGATCATCGTGTACCACAACCGCAGGTGTGCCGGCACTGTTGGACACAGCCATGTAAAGCGGCTCAGCAGCGTTACTGGCAATGCCGATATCCTGGTGCGCCCACTGCCCGGTGACTGTTCCGGTAGTCGTGACATTGGAGAATACCGCCTGGCATGTTAAGGCGACATCGTGTGCTGTAACCGCCAAACCTATATATACATTCGTACCCATCTGGACGCTCGACGGTAAATCCTGCATTTCCCATGTAGATCCATTAGTAGAATAATACGCCATAAAACGGCCGGCTGCGTCACGCTCTATCTTTACCCAATACGGAGCAGTGATCCCGCCGGTCGTACTGTCGACGCTTGTACCGCCCGTATCGGGGCGTCGCTGGAAGGAAACACCTTCAGAAGGTGTGATGGCCATCATCGCGTGCGCTGAATCCGGATCAAGCGTTTCTCGAATCATCACGCCGGCCTTGGCCCAGATATTTGTGTTCTCGATGCTCTGGACTCTCGCTACAATCGAGCCGGTGCCGGTAAGCGTCTTGTAAGCAAAGTGGAATTCATCGGCTTCCACGCCGTTAACTGCCCAGATATCTGCGCCGGAGGCAGTCATCGTATAGGTGCCGACCGGGCCCTCAACGAAGCTGCCTACAGATCCCGGATAACCTCTGAACCACAGCGAGATTTCCGTAATGCCTTCTTCAGCCCAGTCTCGATGGTCTGTCAACGCATGCTCGACTTCTGAATAGTAAGCGTAGCCCTGCTTGTTGTTGTCGTATGCAAACGGCATAGACTGGCTGCCACGGTGGACTATGGTTTCCTCGGTATATGAAACAGTGGTTTCGTCGCCGACGGCTGCGCCGGTGCCGTTACCGGCAAAGTACGGATCAGTTCCCAGCACGCCGTAGCCAAGCCCGTCATGCCAGGCGTACCATATCTGATTATCACCTGCATCATAGTCCTCAAAATTGTCTACGAGAAGGAAGTTGGCCGTTGTAAAGCTCCAGAGATTACCCACCCACGGGCTTTCAGGGTCGGCAGTATTGACTTCATCGACTCGCCAGTAATAAGTGCTGTTCCAGAGAAGTTTTCCGGGATCGTAACTCTCAGAACCAATCGTCTTAGCGCCTTTGTATTCAGGGGAGTCTTTCGTGGCGTTTTTCACCGCGTCTTCATCAGTGCCGAAGTACACTTCATGTAAAGTGGCGTTATCTCCGGGGCCCCAGCTGAGAGCAATTGTATGTCCTACATCAGTGGCAGTGTTGCGCGGATTCGGACTGCCAGCCTTCACGGGCGGCGACAATGCTGCTTGTGGAATCAACTGCTTTGGCGTGCTGGGACTGGACCAGCGCAGTTCTGCCATTGCACCGCTGGCATTCTCATAATACTCCATCACAAAGCCGTATGTATTGCCGGCAACAAAATCAATCTTTCCTCTGTTTTCAGTGGGCGACTGGTCAAACCATCTGTCAACAAGTAGTTGGCCATCTACCCATAGACGCACACCATCGTCGGTAGTAGTATAGAAGGTATAGGTCTCAGTAAATACTGCCTCGACTTCGCCGGTCCATCTGATCGAGAAGCTATCATCGCCAATCGCCGGATCCGGTGAGCCGGGATCGCCCCAGTTAAAGTTGATTTGAGGATCGATTCGAGTCAGGACGTGGTTGTCGAAATTCATACCTTCGTAGTAATCTGCCCGAATACCGCCGCCGGTGCTCGTAATAGTAAAGCTCCAGACGTCGCCTATAATAGTTTCGAAGCCGTCATATTCATCAATTCGCCAATAGTAAGTCTTCTCTAATTCAAGAGTCCCGGGACTGTATGTTGCAGTTCCCTGTGATGGCCCATCGGCGGCATTGCTGACAGTATCGAAATCGTCGCCGAAGTACACAATGTGCACTTTTGCTCCATAACCGGCACTCCAGCTAAGCTCTGCATCCGGGCCTATAAATTTAGCTCCATTAGCCGGGATTGGATCATAGGCAATTAAAGGCGGAACCGTGAAGCTCCAGACATCGCCTTTCCAGGGACTTTCCGGCTCGGCTTCATTTACTTCATCGATTCGCCAGTAATAGGTCGTGCCCGGAACAAGGCCATCGGGATAAGGGTATCCGACAAAGCCGACTATAAAAAACGTTAAGTCCTTACCCTGGCTGCCTCGGAATGTTTCGCTCTCGTTTGTGCCGTCGTTCACATCATCAAAACTTTCGCCGAAGTACACATCGTGCGTGACAGCAGTTTTTCCCGCCTCCCACGAGAGGCTGGCCCATGTATCCGTGTGTATGGAACCATCGGCCGGATTGGGGTTCGATGCCAAATTGCCACGGAGTTCAGGCGGGACATAGTCGCCTTCGTAAAATCTTATGCCGTCTATCCAAAGTTCACCGGCTGCAAAACCTACATGGAATACAATCTCTGCCGGACTGATGTTCTCGGTCATAACAGGAGTTGTTACGCTAAACTCTGTCCATTCTTCAGTCATAGTGAAGGTTTCCTCAGAAAATCCTGTCCATGGGTCTCCTGCCAGTTCCGGCTTGTAATTGATATCCAGTGTACCTTCCTTGCACTTGAGAAAGGCCGAAAGAGTGTATTTCTTGCCGTTTTCAAAAACATGTCCTGATTGATTTAGGCCAATTTCCCACCAGTTTGGATTTGCTTCGGTAACCGTAATGTGCAGGCAATAATTTCCCTCAATCGGATCTTCGGGAACCGCTGCATCCACCAGTTCGTCAACCACTTCTGAAGTTATATTGTCACCATATATGCCCCATGGGGCAATAACACCATCCTCGAAGCCGCCGTTAGTCAGTATATTTACGACTTCCTGTGATTGGCCTGGACCGGCTCCAATGAGTCCTATTAACAATATTGCTGTCAACCAGAATACTCGAGTTCTCATGATATTCCCTCTTTAATATCAGTCGCTATGCGACTTAACTCAATTGACTTGAACCGTAGGCCGCACTGCGGATTACTGCGGCCAATACAATAGCAAAAAGAATCAAGTAAACCACTTTTCTACGCATGATAATCCTCCTTCAAAAAAAGTTCAGATAAAGCGGCCAATAATGCTTTTCACTTACACGATATTCGATATGTTTTCAAGCGGGACAATGATTTGTGATTTAACATCACCTCCTTTTCTCTAAAGCTTGATATAAGTCGCTTATTGAAAAGTCAAAACCAAATCAAACGAAAGAAATTTCTGCTGCCGAGAGACTGAAAATTCGCAGGTTCCAGCAATCCTATTTATACCAGATTATACACTCTTTTATCAAGG
>CAZTDF010000329.1:0-3481 GCA_964612465.1 uncultured Pirellulales bacterium | reverse complement strand
ACGATGGTTTTGGGCTCAGGTGTTTTTTCTATGCCGAGGCCGGCGGCATCTTTATTGATTTCGAGCAACTCGCCGGCAACGAACTCGGCTTTGAGCCGTAAATTGATAAATCCCGGCCCGGCGACCTCGGGCGGCTCACAGATGTCACTCAGATCCAGATTCTTCACCACCTCCTCAGCGAGTTTTCGCGGATTGGTCTTCAACTTCTTCGCCAGCCCCATGATGCCATTTGCCTGATAATCGCCGAACTTCGCATCCGTTGCCGGCCGAACTATGGCCGCACAATCCTCGCGCCCCGCAACAGCAGCCATCGCCGCACCGATTCTTTCTTCAAGTATGTCTAAAGCCGCTTTCATCAAAATAGTCAATAATCAATCATCAATAGTCAATCGTTTAGCGTCTCCCCAGAGTAGTTCGAGGTCGTAGTAGTCCCGGTATTCGGCGTCGAAGATGTGTATAACGACGTCGAAGAAGTCCAGCAGGATCCAGCGTCCCTGATCGTAGCCGGCCCTGCCGAAACGTTGCTGGCCCTGCTCTCTCGCCGCCTTACAGATATCGTCGGATACGGAACGCATTTGCCTGTCGCTCGTGCCGGTAGCGATCATAAAATAGTCGGTGGCCGGCGATATATCCCTCAGGTCCAGAACTACAATATTGGTGCAATGCCGCTCTGCCGCAAGCTTGGCGGAAGTCAAGGCTAATGCTTTTGCCTTTGTATTTTGCTTACTCGTCAAATTCTATATCCTCATACTTAATAAAAAAAGGGGCAGCCGATCAGGCCACCCCGATAGATTACAAATATTACACAACAACGTCAATAGATTCAATATTGAAAGTGTCGATTAGAAAGTATAACCAGATTAACGGCTGGAAAGAACGTTATTGAGAGCTGTATTGCGGATAAAATCGGAAATACCCTTGAATCCGAGATTCATTGCTGCATTGGCAAAAAGCAGTTTCTCTTCGGCGGTCAATCTGACGTTCACCTGTTCGGTGCGCCTTTTTGCGGATGCCGGTTGCGGTGGTCTTTGGCCGCACTCAATCATAGTCGCAACCGCAACCATAAGAGCATTTTGTACTGCCTTATAGCACTTCTCCGGCGTCTTGGCATCAACAAAGACGGTAGGAAGCTCGACGGAGCTGCCGATAAAACCCAACCTTTCATTGCGCTCAAGTATGATACGGTAATCAGCCACAATCTTCCCGGCTTTGCGCACGATTGATTCCTTAAAAGGCTTGTTGAGTGCCTTAGATTTCGCCCCGGTCTTCGAGGAATTCTTTGAACTTCTTGACATATTCGGCATCTACTTTCTTGTCATGTACCGGGATAAGCCAGGGCAATTCTCCAGGCTTAACAAATACCCGGTACGGCTCATAAATCTTTTGAAGCTTCCAGCCGTGCGTCTCGAAGAATTCTAATACGTCCTCAAAATCGACGTCATTAGCCATCGTTGGTCTCCCTTATTTTGACGTTCTGCCAAATCCTGCCAATCGACTCTGTAAAACATCTGCAGGGCCGCTGCCATCCTTGGCGGAACATCAGGAAGCCCTCAGATGAGCTTAGCTCTTCCAACTTCCTGACGCTTGGCGTTCTCATGCCTAAATCAACTAATTAAGTATAGCCTATACTATACAACATGTCAAGGTTTTTTTTGTTTTTTTCGAAAATATTTTTCCAGACCGGCTGCATCTCCGTCACACCAAATAAAAAGGGGCAGCCGATTTGGCCACCCCGATAGATTACCTTAATTCCGCTTCTGCGTCAATAGCAGAGCTTTGAATGCATGCTATTGATTGCTCAGATGGAGCCAGTCGCTGATAGCAGGGGCGAATTTTACTATGACGCCTGAGAAGACGACGCTGACCATTGTCATCAGCTTGATCAGGATGTTCAGGCTCGGCCCGGAAGTATCCTTGCATGGATCGCCGACGGTATCGCCGACAACAGCGGCCTTGTGTGCCTCGGAGCCTTTGCCGCCATGGGCGCCTTTTTCGATATACTTCTTGGCGTTATCCCATGCACCGCCGGCATTATTCAGCGTAATAGCGAGAACAAAACCGGTTGTAAGACCGCCGACCAGCAGGCCCATGACACCCGCGACGTCCAGAAGCAAGCCGGTCACGACGGGAACGATAATCGCCAGCAGGGACGGCAGAAGCATTTCCTTCTGGGCGCCCTTGGTGGAAATAGCAACACAACGGGCATAGTCGGGTTTGCCTGTGCCTTCCATAATCCCGGCGATCTCCCTGAACTGCCGGCGAACTTCGTTAACCATAGCGCCGGCTGCTCGACCGACCGCTTTCATAGTCATTGCACTGAAGACGAAGGCCATCATCGCGCCGATGAAAATACCGCCGATAAGCTTTGGGCTCATAATCGTGAGGTTATAAGCCTCGACGAAATCGGACATCTGGGCCGTTGCGAAATGAACCTTGTCGCCGATGGCAGCCGCCGCATCACTGACAAAGGTGACCGGTCCGACGACGTATTCACCGCCGGCTTCCGCGGCCAGCCTTCCGATCCAGATTCGAACCTCTTCGATATAGGCTGCCAGAAGTGCCATAGCGGTCAGGGCCGCCGAACCAATGGCGAAACCTTTGCCGGTTGCCGCAGTGGTGTTGCCGAGAGAATCCAGGGCATCGGTTCGTTTGCGAACTTCCGGTCCCAAACCGGCCATTTCGGCGTTGCCGCCTGCGTTATCTGCAATGGGGCCATAAGCATCTGTGGCGAGAGTAATACCCAATGTAGCGAGCATTCCCACGGCTGCGAAACCGATGCCGTAAAGACCCATTGCGATGTTCGAAAAGCCTCCAGCGAAGCCGAACGCACAGAGAATGCCAATAACAATCGTAATAACCGGAAGGCCGGCTGAGTACATGCCTGAGGCCAGACCGTCAATAATCGTGGTTGCCGGCCCCATCTCCGCCTGGTCGGCGATACCCCTGGTCGGTTTGTACTCGTCGGAAGTATAGTACTCGGTAAATTGTCCAATCAGAACGCCGGCTACCAAACCTGAAATCACCGAGCCAAACACACCCCATGTGATCCAATGAAAGTATGCCAGGACCGCAACAGCGGCAATGATTAAAACTGAACTGCCCAGCGTACCGATCAGCAGGGCTCTGAGGAGATTCTTCTGAGTAGCATCCTCTTTACACCTAACCATGAACATCCCGGCGATAGAAAGCAGAATGCCCAGGCCCGCAACAACCATCGGTGCCAGCACGGCTTTGAGCGGAGTCAGGTTTGGCGGCAGAGAACCCAACGTCAGTGCCGCACCAAGAGCGGCGGTCGCAAGTATTGAGCCGCAGTAGCTTTCGTAGAGGTCGGCGCCCATACCGGCTACGTCGCCGACATTGTCGCCCACGTTGTCGGCGATGGTTGCGGGATTTCTCGGATCGTCTTCCGGAATCCCCGCCTCGACTTTACCAACCAGGTCGGCTCCGACATCGGCGGCCTTCGTATAGATACCGCCGCCGA
>CAZTDF010000328.1:0-3502 GCA_964612465.1 uncultured Pirellulales bacterium | reverse complement strand
ACGCCGGCGAAAGCCTGGAGCTCGGAATGCCCGGCGACGTGGATAAAGGGGGCGTGCGCCAATACATCCGTATCGACAGAGTCAATTACAGCGACGGCTCCCACCAGGAGAATTGTCCGGGTGGTGTTGATCTCTGGCCGACCGAAGCGGACGGCGACGGAATGGCTTTAACGCGAAAGGTCCCAACCGACTACGGCAACGATCCCGAAAACTGGACTAATTCGGTTCCTTCGCCCGGCGAGTAGAAACTTCTGGTCAATTGATAATCGAATCAGTATAATCCTGTATAAATTCTGGTCATCGGATTTTCTCTATATTATGTTTTTGTTATTTTTCAGCTTTACAGGGATAACCGTTGAGTGAGAAAAGCAAATTAGCTCCGATAGGTACAGCCGCAAAAAAAGCTGGCGTTTCCCGTCAATCTCTGCAATATTATCTTATGGTCGGGCTGCTGGAGCCTACGGAGGTTACGCCGAGTGGGCGACGGATGTTTGACCAGAAGTGTATCGAGAGGATTAAAATTATAAAGAAACTTAATAAAAGCGGCTATCCTTTGCGTGCCATAAGGGAATTGTTTATGGAAGGCCGCGGCGAATTAAAAGGAGATAATTTGTGAGTGACTACGAAACCTCCCAGAGAAAGCACAATATTGTTGTGGGCCTTTTTGTGATATTGGGTGTATGTGCGCTTGGCTGGCTGATATTGAAGTTCGGTGATTTGCCAGGCATTGTTACCAAGCTCGATTCTTTTGAAGTTTTCGTTCAGTTCCCAACGGCGACGGGAGTGCAGAAGGATACGCCCGTGCGCTTTTGCGGCTATCAGATTGGGAGAGTCACAAGTGTTATGGCTCCGGAGGTACGTAAGGATTTTGAGACGGGTTTGGAGTATTATCAAACTGTGGTTGTTCTCAGCATCGACAAGAGGTATGTGACCATTCCCTCCAACGTTGAGGTAAAATTGATGACACGGGGATTGGGCAGCAGTTATATCGAGCTCAAACAGCACCCCGGTATGCCTCTGGTTCCGCTGGATCCGAACCGGCCGGAAACACAATACCTGGTGGACAAAATACCCCTTCAGGGCTCCACCGGCATGACAAGCGAGTTCTTCCCGGAAGAAAGCCAGAAAAAACTCGATGGATTGATCGAGGGCCTTGGAAATCTCATTGCCAACGCCAATGATATCATGGGCGACAAAGACAGCAAAGCGAACGTCAAGAAAACGCTGGCCAATCTCGCTAAAGCGACGGAGCAGGCCAGGGATACGTTGGAAGAATTCGAGAAGCTTGCCACCGCGGGGACTACAACTCTGGAAAAGGCCGACACAAAAATAGAAGAAGCTGTCACTGCCGTTGTCGATACAAGCGAAGAAATCCAGAAATTCGCCGCCGCCGGGACATCGACTCTGAAAAGTGTCGATTCCAAAACAGAACAACTCATTGCCGCGATGGTCGATACGAGCGAGCAACTGAGCAAGACTATGGGGGAACTTCGGCTGGTTTTGGAGAAAGTCAATAACGGCCAGGGCAGCGCCGCCAGGCTTATCAATGATGGAACCTTTTATGAAAATCTGCTTGAAAACACCGAGCAGTTAAAAGCGCTGCTGGAGGAGATGAAGTCCTTTGTCGCTGACTGGCGGGACAAAAAAATCGGAGTAACGTTGTTCTAAATTCTGATGGGCGGTTAAGACAGGGCGCAAACCTTCTGCTGCTGCAATATGTTTCGATTCTTAAAAATATTGCCGGCCCCGGTGGATCATGCTGATAGACATTTGAGCGAAGAAAGGCTGGCTGGTTTTGCGCCGGTTCCAGTCGCTGCCGTCAAAGGCGTTCTTGAACTTGAGGTTGAAATCCGTCTTACCTGAGCCGGATACACCCGGGGCGGCGGTCTTGACATTAGCCTTGAAGTAGCCGGCCTTGCGGAAGTATTCAGTAATCAGCCGGACCGAGTCCAATCACTTTCAGGAAATCCCGCCGGTTATGTGTTCTCATCGGATTTGCTCTCCTTTCCAATTTTATATCTTGAACTATATTGGAGATTGCAGGGGCAACCCTACGTAACGCCCGGCGATAAATTCGGCCTGGGCAGCTTGGCATTTGTTGCCCGGAGCCAATCAGTCAATTTCGCGTCGAGTTCCTTTACCTTCTCCGGCATCTTTTCCGAAAGGTCGGTCTCTTCCGACAGGTCGGCTTTCAGATCGAACAGTTCGAAAGTCTTGCCCTCGTATCGTTTGATGAGCTTCCAGTCGCCCGCTCGAATGATGCTGTAAGGTAGGATCTTGCCGCGATAGTGTGGGAAGTGCCAGAATATCGCTTCGCGATTCAGCTTATCGGCGCCGCTGGATTTTAGATGCCCCAGAAGCGAGACGCCGTCGATGGCACGATCCGGCGGCAGAGAAACACCTGCCGCCTCGCAAATGCTCGGGAAGTAATCGACGCTGGTTACCGGCTCGCCGCTGACGGTGCCGGCTTTTATTACCTTCGGCCAGCGAACGATCAGAGGTTCACGAATTCCACCTTCATACGGATAGCCCTTGCCGGCACGCAGTGGAGTATTGCTGGTTATGCCCATCAGTCCCCCGTTGTCGCTGGTGAAGAAAACAATCGTTTTTCCTGCTATGCCGAGTTCGTCGATCGCGGAGATGATTTTGCCCACGGCATCGTCAACGCTCTGGATCATCGCGGCGTACGTCGGATTATTCTGGTTTGTCGGCTCTTTGGCCTTGTATTTTGCGATCACATCTTCTTTGCCCTGGATTGGTGTGTGGACTGCGTAATGAGCCATATACAAAAAGAATGGCTTATCTTTATGGCTGCGAATAAAGTTGACCGCTTCATCCGCTTCGCGGTCGGTCAGGTACTCACCGTCACGGCGCGGACTTAGCGTCGGTATCGATCCCTGTCGATTTCGAGAATAGGGGTCGAAATAGCTGGGCGGCTGGCCGAAGTCACAGCCCCCGATATTGAAATCGAATCCCTGCCTGTCGGGGTACCAGTCATCGGCGCCGAGATGCCATTTTCCGATGTGGCACGAAGTATAACCTGCGGGTTTGAGTGCCTCGGCGATAGTAATCTCTTCAAGCTCCATCCACAGCGCATTGGGTGGGCACAAAAGCTTTCTATCTTTGCCGGCGACGTATTCGGTGGGATTCTTCTTGTTCTCGGGAATTTCGC
The DNA here is from genome assembly GCA_964612465.1 of uncultured Pirellulales bacterium. Taxonomy (GTDB): domain Bacteria; phylum Planctomycetota; class Phycisphaerae; order Sedimentisphaerales; family Anaerobacaceae; genus JAFGPJ01. The sequence goes on along the minus strand of CAZTDF010000328.1, from coordinate 330 downwards.
CGCCCTGGAACCGCGATCGGATCCAGTCGGTCACTCCGAGACGTGCCGGGTAGCGCCCTGTCATCACTGCCGCCCGTGTCGGCGAGCAGACCGCGCAAGCGGCGTAGCTGTCGGTGAACCGGATGCCATCGGCGGCGAGCCTGTCAATGTTCGGAGTTTCGTAAAACCTGCTCCCGTAGCAGCCGGTATCCATCCAGCCCAAATCATCGACAAGAATGAAAACGAAATTGAGTTTCTCTCCAGTCGCTTCGCCTGAACGCGGTTGAGCGGCATTAGTTTGTGTCGAGGGCGTCCCGCCCTCGAATCGCGGGCTGGAAGCCCGCGACACAG
>CAZTDF010000327.1:0-3524 GCA_964612465.1 uncultured Pirellulales bacterium | reverse complement strand
CGGTTGCCGACACCGATGCCGCCGAGCACAATTCGCTCACTGGGCGGTACGGCCCCGTTCCGGCCGAATACCGTCGCCGGAACAATACACGGCACCGCCGCCAATGCTGCCGTACGTTTCAAAAACGCACGCCGTGAAAGGTTCGATTTTTTCTTTTGCATGAGAAGTCTCCTAATTCATCTGGTTAGTTGTATTTACCAATCCTTCGACTTTGCTCAGGATGCATTAAGTTCTTCATACCGAGCGAAGACGACGTGCTCTTCGATTTTTTAAGTTTGCAGACCAACATTAGCCTAATCAAGGGATTTTACCCTTTAAAAGATGCCGCGCCAATGCCATTAAAAAACAATTTCCTACGGAACTGGCGGCCTGGAAGGTTATCGAAGGCATATTGGATCAAACCTATTTTTCCGCTTCCTGTCGTGTAACGATGGGTACATACCCTGCTTCCAGGCCCGTCGGCGGGGTTACAATCAAGGCCGGGTCAATATCCGCCAGTTTTCCAATCGTCGGCGGCGCCAGGTAGTCTCGGTCTTTTTTCCAGTTCCGGTGGAATTTTTCCACACGCGCCTGCAGGCTCTCTCGCTGTTTATCCGTTAAATCGGCGTTGAGCAACGCGGGCTGGTCGGCAAATCGATACCAGTAGTACGTCACCACACTGCCGTCCCCCGGATGAGCCTGGAAAGGTCCCGCCACGGGGCCGGGCTTCTTCCAACAACTCTCCGGATCGTCGGGAGTAACGTAAGGCTCGGACGTTCTTCCGGCCGGCGGACTGAAGCTGACCTTGGCCAGTCCGGTTTCGGCCGGAACATCTTTGGGTTGTACCACAATCCATTTGGCCTTGTTATTATCATCCTTTTCCAGGCGATAATATTCGGGGAGCGTCACTAATGGGCCGTCTTTGGTATCTTTTTTCGTCACCAGTTCTTCGTTCCACCGGTAGCCGAAGGTAGTTGAATCAATCGCCTTGGGGTAGGCGAACGAATCCCAGGCAATACGCACCCTTTGCTCTTTGGAGTCAGAGTAGTTATAGATTCTCCACGTTGCCCACCCTTGTCCGGTAAACTTGTGCACAACGGATTCCTTGGGATCGATGACGCCGCTGGCCGGAGGGCCGCCTTCAAACCAGGCCTCCACGGCATCCCAGAGCGCCTTCTTGGTATAAGCTGTAATGCGGTGAACGATCGCCGATTCGCCTTTCGGCCCTCGCGGAAACGATGTTGGGGCTATTCGAGCGTAAGTATCGCCATTGCTGTCGGTGGCCTGGGCTCTTGGGACATACTGGGTTTCCATCTGCAAAGCCCTGTTGGGGTTGGCCGGACGGCTGTCCAGAAACATGCCCGCCACGCGAGGCTCGTCCACAGTCACTTGGGAAAAGAAATAGGGCGTGAAGAAGGTAACCGGGCCTTTGAAGTTTCCCGTGTTCAAAAACAATGTCCAGCAGTTATTTCCGGTGGGAACATTCTTTCCGGCGGTGGTGGATTTAGGCTCGGTGAGCGGCAGCGGTAGATACCCGTAGCCCCAAAGCTCGCCGCAAGTGCCCTGTTTCAGATTCAGACCGTCAGGGGGCCACAGCACCCAGGGACTGAGTTGCGCCACGCCGTACTTGCCTCCCGGTTGATCCCAATCCCTTCCTTTACCGGCCCCGGGCCCGTTGGCCCAGCCACGGAAATTCAACTGAACGCCGCCCATAATGAACTTCGGCGTTTCCGTGGCGAATCGCGTATCGCGCCACCAGCCCAGGCCGCCCTCGATATCGGAGTACATCCTTTCGATAGGCTTGGGCTTGTCATTCTTAGCGTGCATCCAGGTGCCGAACAGGCCGGTCTGAAAACGATTCCCCGGGTATTCCTCCAACAAAGGCCATGCCGCCACGTACAGTGAGAATCCGCCGCCATACGTTTCTGGAACTCTCTCGTGAGGAACACCCAGGTATCCGGCCATCTCTCCATCCCGAATGTGATTAGAAGCGCCGGTGAGGGGTGTTAGCGGCAAGACGAATACGAGGGCCAGGCAGGATGCGAACAACGTAAAAAACCTTTTTCCCAACATAAGAGAACCTCCGGTAACTATTGTTATTTTTTATTTGCAGCGTCTAACGTAGAACTCTAAAAACATACAACAGAGAATTGGCGTCTGTCAAACAGGGTTTTCGAAAATTATCAAGGGATTTAAATAGGGACGGGCTTTTTTAAGTTTGCAGAACAATATTAATCTAACCCGCCAGGAGATGCCTTGCGGCGGAAGCAAAGTTATTTATTCAGGATGATAACAGACAGGCCGAAACGCGGAAGCTCGAAATTTAGCGATGCTTCGCTGTTGATAATATTAATTATACTGGATGGTTCGAGCATTTGCAGCTCCATGGCGGCTTTGAGCCCGGCGAGCATTTTCGCGTCGGGATTCTGCGGGCTGCTTAATTCGAGCCACTTTGTGTAGGCGTTGCTGTGTGTATCGTCAATACGATAGTGGATTACCCGGGCTTTCGAGCCGAAGTCCGGCGGCAATTTCACCTTTAGCTGAATCGGGGCGGATTCGGACGGAACGAGATAATCGTGATAGTTCCAGATAAGAATCTTCACGCTTTGACCATCCGCGACGGCCATTCCGTTTATGTCCGGCTTGGCGCGTACGCTATCTTTAAGTATTTCATCCAGGCCGACCGCACCGTCACTCGCAAGGGGCAGCTCGTTTCCTTTCAACCGGCCTAACATTTTAAAAGCGTTAAGAACCGGCTTGTGAATTCCGTTGGTTGCCAGTGTGCGATAGCCATCGAACCAGGGCATGCCGTCGAACATGAACGCCCAGGTCAGCACGCCCCTGAGATTGACTTTTTCGGCCTCGGCCAGGTCCAGCGAGTACTTCATCATAGCCGCCACGTAAGCACCGTAGGCGGGGACATTCCTGTATCCGCGGCTCGGAGATTGAGAGGCCGGCATACCCGCGGCCCCGTCCGGATCGGCCTCGCCGATGATGATGGGCGTATTCCTGAATTCAGGGAAGCTCGCGACCATGGCGAAACCTCTCCGATGTTTTTCAAGCTGGCCTTTCATGCTCATTCGAACGTAGCCTTCCTTGAAATCTATACCGCCTTTGGCGTGAAAGCCGATATAGTCGAGTCGTGTGCCGGTCTTTCCCGTTAAGGAATTTTTCTCTCTTGCGCAATGCGTGAGGAACCTTCGCATGAATCTTCCGACGCCGGCGACGTGCGGGCCGCCGAGGACCGCTGCCGGCATGACTTCGTGCAGTGCCTGCTCGGTATATTCGAAGAGCTTTTCATAATCCTCGTAAGTGCCCTGAAAATAGAAGATGTCCGGCTCGTTCCATAGCTCCCACAACCAGGTTTCTTCGGCGTTTTCATACCTGTCTTTTGTATGGCGGGCCCATTGGCGAATCAGCTCGGCCCATTTTTCGTAATCTTTGGGAGGGAAGAACACACCGACGCCCTCGTTAGGCCCGAACGGCTTGGGCGGCCTGTAAGGGTCCGATCTTACGGAAAGGTCTTTCGGCATGAGCCCGATTTC
>CAZTDF010000326.1:0-3552 GCA_964612465.1 uncultured Pirellulales bacterium | reverse complement strand
AGGAAAAATGAAAGTAATTCCGGAATTTCTCCAGTGAGCGATTTGAAAAAACAAAGCCAATCGCCGGGCTTAGGCTTTTCCGCTACAATCTGCTTTTAATGGCGTCGAGTTGGTCTTTTGTTACTTTTACGCCTAAATCCTGGGCAGTTTTAATGTGTTCCCAGGCCAGATCATACTTCTTCAATTGATAAAACCCGAAGGCAAGCCCGTAATGCGCATCGCCAATTGCCGGATCAAGCTCCACTGCCTTGAGGTAAGCAGCCACTGCCTGCTCGTAATTCTCATTGTTGGAATACGCTGCCCCGAGGTTATAATAGACCATAGGTTCATTAGGCTCTAATAGAACCGCTTTTTTATAATGCTCAATGGCCATGCTGTACTTATCCTGCCCGAAATACGCATTGCCCAGATTGACCAGGGCGGAGAGCATATCAGGTTTAATAGCAAGCATCATCTTGTACTGCCAGATTTCATCCTCAACCATTCCCAACTTGCTGTAACAAATTGCAAGACCGTAATGGGCATCGAGAAAATCATGCTTAATTTTCAATGCTTTATTGTATTGAGTTATTGCCTGCCCGTAATCAGCCTTCTGGCTATAAATATCACCTAATTGGCTATAACAACCGGCGTCTTCCACCCCCAGAACAATCGCTTTCTTCAATTCCGCTACTGCCTGGCCATACCTTTGTTGTTTGCTGTAAACCAGGGCAAGATTCTTGTACCCATCTACAAAATTGGGATCCAACCTGATCGATTGTGAATATTCAGAAACCGCATAACTTAACGAGCCTCGCTGCGTGTACGCATTCCCAAGATTGTTGTGTGTTTTGGCATCATTTGGGTTGATATCCAGGGCGGCTTTGTATTCGTTGATTGCCTGTGCAATCTGCCCTTTTTTCAGGTAAATGTTGCCCAGATTGGCACGGGATTCGGACAATGTCGGATTTATCTCGACAGCGCGTTCAAAGGCTCTTAATGCAGCCTCCATATCACCCACATCGCTATAGCTGTTCCCAAGATTGTTGAAGAAACAGCCCAGCGTCTGAATCTTAGTCAGATTCTTTAAATAAATGCTCCGACCGTTAAGTGTGGGCACCTTGAACTTTTTTATATAGTGCTCATCGGGAGCATTTCCACCTTTGCTTGTGGTTTCAATATTGAATCGCACACGCCCGTCATCGTATCTGACAAAAAAATGCCCCGGCACAACAACTCCATGCAAAGGAAGGCCAAGTCGTTCCCCGATTGCAAGATAAAGAACGGACATACTCAGGCAATATCCTTGTTTTTTATCCATGACGGTATGCAAAAAAAGGCTATTCGGATCGCTTGCTTCCGATATCGAAGTAAATCCCAGCTCACCAAATAAATAATCGTTTATTACCGGAACCGCTCTGAAGTCTGCCCTGAGCTTTCTTTGTCTGAGCATTTCGCGAATTTCCACAGCTATCTCATCCAAATCCTGCAGATATCTTCGGCCGTTCACCATTTCACTCCAGTACTCCGAGATAATCAAAGCAGCGGTCGCCAAATCAACATCATCTCCTCTGAGCCGAAGGACTTGTTCGATGGACCTTGCGTACAGACCCGCCTTGCCATCATTAGCAAGGGGTGCGTGCCGCTGTGCAAGCAGCACCGGCGAGAAAACCAAAATACAAATTGTTGCCGAAAAAATCTTTTTCATAGTCTATAAATATTATATACTTTAATGCCGTTTTGTTCAATGTTATTCTTTGATGATGGGAGAAATATAATGGGTACCAAATACAATACTTCTGCGGGCACTCTGTTTTATCGTATGCTTTCTTTGAAGCCTCAAACATGGCGAAGTACGCTATTTACGGTGTTGCTGCTTCTCTGCGTTCTCATCATCGGAGCATGTCAACAGGCCGGCCCTGAGGATGTGACAATTGAACCAAAAGCAGAGCCGGCTGCTCCGCCGGCCGAAATGAGTCTCTTCGACGGCAAAACACTCGGAAACTGGAAAACTACTGATTTCGGGGGGCAGGGAAAGGTTTATGTCAAGGACGGCAGCATTTACCTCGAACAGGGCAACGATATGACCGGCATAACATGGGCCGGCCCGCTGGTGCGTATGAACTACGAAATCACGCTTCAAGCCATGCGGGTCTCCGGCAGCGATTTTTTCTGTGGATTCACTTTTCCCGTCAACGATAAATGCTGCTCACTTGTTCTTGGCGGCTGGGGCGGCTCGCTATGCGGACTGTCCAATATCGACTACTACGACGCCGCCAACAACGAGACTACTCGGTTTGTTTCATTCGAGAACGGCAAATGGTACCATGTCCGCCTGCGTGTCACACCCAACCGGATCCAGGCCTGGCTCCAGGAAGAAGGCCAAGAGCCACTCGTCGATATGGACATAACCGGCCGAAAGATCGATACCCGAGCCGAAATGGATTTGTGCCAGCCGATGGGCGTTGCGACCTGGCAGACCGCCGGAGCGGTTCGCAACATCAAAATGCGAAAGCTAACCGAATAATCGTCGTTCTCGCTATTCTACCGCCGTTCCGTTGCTGATCGGTACTCCCGCCCCCTGGCGCTTGAACAGATCTATGCGCATCCAGCGATTGCTCTGGAACCGCCACCGATTTGCCAGCCCGACCGTTATGATGCTGATAGTTGCCCCGGTCCATGGCCCCAATGCACCAAGTTCCGGAAATAGCTTAACAATAAATAAGCTGCCGGCCCCCAGCACGACAATAGCACCAAATGCCGAGACCGCCGCCAGCCAGAGCGTGTCGCCGGCACCGCGCAGCGAGCCGTTATAGATTAGCGTGGCGGCATCGAAGACCTGGTAAATTGCCGCCAGAACGAAAATCCTGATGCCAATGGCGATGACCGTATCGTCTGAAGACCAAAACGCCATGATTGAATTTCTAAAGACCAGAAGACAAAGACCGATCAGTCCCATGTAAACCAGTCCTATCCTCAAACACACACTGGTTTGCCTGATTGCCACTTCCTTTTTCCCCTCTCCGATCGACTTTCCCACGGCGGCGGTCAAAGCAGTCGCAAGGCCCACTACAGGCATAACCGAGACATTTACACATGAAAGAACAGCACTTGTAGCTGCCAGGGCGTCTTTTCCGAACCGGCCGACCATCGCGAACAAAATAACCCCCCAGAGCGCAATATTCACCATCAGGCCGATTCCCGCGGGAAGGCCAACCTTAAGCAGGTCTTTCATCTTGGCAAAATCGATATTCAAACTATGTCTGCTCTGAAAACTCGTATTAATATCACCAATCACAAAGACCGCCATTCGAATAGCGGAACCCGCGGCTATGCCGATAAATGTGCCCCAGGCGGCACCGGCGATTCCCATAGCGGGAAAACCGAACTTGCCGAAAATCAACACGTAATTTGCGGCAACGTTCACTATCTGCCCGGCTATCGCAGAGTACATCATAACAACCGGCCGATGAACTCCCATGAAAAACTGGCTGCTCGCCCACACAAAAACCGCCAGAACCTGGACGTAAAGCATAATCCGCAGGTAAATAACCTCCATCGCGCAACAGCGGG
>CAZTDF010000325.1:0-3562 GCA_964612465.1 uncultured Pirellulales bacterium | reverse complement strand
AAATAATCTCGGCGTCGGCCAGCGGCAGATCAATACCTATGATGTCGATGTTCCATTGGAAGAACTCGCGGAGCCGGCCTTTTTGGGGACGCTCGGCCCGGAAGAGTCTTGGAACGGAGAACCATTTGATGGGTTTCGGCAGGGCGTTGATCTGCTGGTTGACCATTCGTGCCAGCGTCGGCGTTATTTCGGGTCGCAGGGCCAGGTCTCTGCCGCCGCGGTCGGTGAGCGAGAAAAGCTGCTCGACGATTTCGTCGCCGCTTTTTATCTGGAACATTTTCAGGTATTCGAAAATCGGCCCGTCATATTCCTCGAAGCCGTTCCGCAGGGACACTTTCTTCCAGCCGTCCACGATAAAATTGTGAATTGCCATGTCCGGCGGATAAAAATCTCTTGTTCCCTTTACCGGCGGTATTTTCATTTCTTCTTTACCTTGCGCTTACGCCTGGCGCTTTTGCCTTTCTGCTTTTCGATTACGTTGTTGTCGAATTTTATCTTTATATACTCTTCCATCTGCTTATCGTCGGTGAAGTGCAGCTCGTAGTCGTATTCACCCTCGACGAAATCGCAATCCGAATGACGGTATCCCCTGCAAATTCTCGGCCTTTTGTCATAAATCCTGCAGCGATAGTCCTTTTCCGAGAGATGGTTGCACTTGTTTTTTATGTTAATGTACCAGTCACCGTCCTCTACGAAGACCGTGATATCTTTATGGCACAGATACCATCGTATATCGTCAAAATCTTCCTTATCTTCCGGTGTTTCGATCGGCAGCGCAAAGTACCTGCAGCATAGCCCGGTACATTTAACACATTGACTCTTTTTTGCCATTCCAGCAAGCTCCTATATAGCAACAATAATAAGCTGTCCGCTCAAAACGCCACACTATAAGCTATTGGCCATCCAGCGTCAAGGAAAGCAATTTGCCGGATGCTATTTTTGTTAAAGATGTATCGAGCCGGATTCGTCCCCCGGCAAAATGCTGCGCTCTGCCTGGAATTCGCCGGAAATACTCAAACCGGAGTTTTCAGAAGTGTGGAAGCTGCTTGATAGAAAGAATAGTGAGGTGTAATCGAAACTGAGCGAGGAAGACGAGGGATTTTGACGCTTGCAACTGCAAGATATGTCCGTAAAGAAAGCAATGCCTCTGAGCAGCGGGCCCTGCCTTTAGGTCAGTGATTAATACTACGCCATTGATGTATTTTTGTCTTGAAGATACTGTAAGGCATCAAGCTCATCGTCAGCAAAATCGAAAACTGTAAGAAGGCCCGTCCGCACAAAGATTTGTTTGATTGCTGAAGGAAGATTAAAAAAGACAAGCTTGCGTCCGGATCCTTTGAGCAGTTTATCCAGTATTATCATGCCGCATATACTTCCTGAAGTCAGGATTTCAACTTCGGAGAAGTCAACCATCACGTCAAAGTCCACTGAGTCACTTAGCAGCTTGTTGACAATTTCGATCTCCTGCCCGCGCTGCGGCTGCTGAGGCAAAGTGATTAAAAGTATATCTTCTGAAAAATTCTGAATTCCCATTGCTTTACCCCCCCTAATATTGTGTGGAGCTGCCTGGGCCGGATTAATGCTTATGATCGGAATAGCCTTTTATCCGCCCCTCTAATTAAAGTATAGTCGAACAATCGTCAAATCCAAACAGAATCAGGTAAAAAAGGGCCGAATCGGATAAATAATCCTGCCCCTGATACCTGTTAGTCTGAATTTGACAATCTTAGGGGGACAAAACCCCCGTTAGGGCAGCCTGCCAATCGTTACTGTATCCTTTTTTATGTTTGACTTTTCCCTTGCCATTGCCCTTGGCCTGAAGGTTGCCATAGGCATCGACTTTTCATATACGACCTTCCATTTGCCATCGGGCTTTAGATTCATTCCCTCTCAGGTCAAATTATGTATCCGGTAAAAACGCGGATGATGGAGCTAAATTTTGCCGGAAATCGGAATATAGCCCGGATTTTTACGATTGGAGGCATTTTTATGTCTTGCAGAGGGATTAATCCGGTTTTATTCGGGCCATAAAAAAATTATAATTGTTGGATTGCATTGCCGTAACAAATTGTGTTATAATATATATTGGGTCAAGACAAATGAGACTGAGGAGTACATGAGGTTTTGATTAAAGATAGTGACAAGCTTTATTAATGTGATAGAGGCAAAAAGTCGCTACTTTGTCATCCGCCCCAAATGCATTTGTTACTATGAACAATACTAAGACGTTCGGATAAGAAAGGAGCGGCAGCATGCAGAAAAGAAAGGGCTTTACGTTAATTGAGCTTCTGGTAGTGATCGCCATAATAGCGATACTGATGGCGATATTAATGCCGGCACTGCAGCGGGTCAAAAAGCAGGCAAGAGCAATCATTTGCAGAAACAACCTGAAACAGTACGGCCTGGGGTCGAATATGTACTTAGGCGATTGGGACGGCAATTTCCCTTATTCATTCGAATGGCTATACGCAGATGGGGGCACAGGATGCCGATGGCACGATGCCAGCAAGAATCTCAACCAGAATCCGGACCTTGCCGGCGGACTTTGGCCATATCTGAAGAGTCAAGAGATTCACCTGTGTCCCGACTTCGACCTTGTTGCCAGAACGTTTGGCTGTGCTAATTGTGACGGCAGTGCTATACCAGTCGATCCTCAATATGGTTACACTATGAATTCCTACCTCAATGGAGATGCATGGAATTCGGTGCCCCAACAATATCGCATTAATATAGAAAGAATCAGGAATGAATCCCAGGTCAAGAATCCTTCGCGCGTGTTTTTCTTCTCTGAGGAGAATTGTTGGCGTGTGCCGGAATTGGGGAATGCACCAATAAATGACAACAATTTACGTGCTACCCCTGGCGTTGGAGACGACCACTTTGCTACATTCCATGATGCTCCCAGTCAAGACATGGATCATGGTTACGCCAATGCGTCGTTTGTGGATTCGCACGTCGAACGGGTCTCGGCTTATCCGGTCGGTAATTCTTTTAAATTAAGCTGGCCAGGCGGATCACCAATACCGGAGTTCTAAGATGTTAGCATCATGCGCAAACCACAAGGCTTTACATTAATAGAGCTTTTGGTTGTGATTGCTATCATTGCGTTATTGATGGCGATATTGATGCCGGCACTGCAACGGGTCAAGAAACAAGCCAGGGCGGTTTCCTGCCAATCGAACCTGCGCCAGTGGGCCCTCTACTTTTCTCTATATACGGACGACAACAACGGGCATTTCCACAGAGGCTGGAACGACGGCGCATATTATGAAGATAGCTGGATGGTCGTAATGCGCCCGTACTATCTGGACAATCCGTCTCTATGCTTTTGCCCTACGGCAACGAAACCCCGCGAGGAAGGAGCAGACAACACATTCGGAGCCTGGACGAATTCTTACGATGAGCACGGCAGCTACGGAATCAATATATGTATTACCGATCCTCTGCCGGGCCGGGAGGGCGGCAGACCGGCTGAGTGGTACTGGCGGAATCGCGATGTCAAAGGTGCCGCCAATATCCCTCTGTTTCTGGATGACTACTGGTGGGATACGCGTCCGCATCA
>CAZTDF010000324.1:0-3605 GCA_964612465.1 uncultured Pirellulales bacterium | reverse complement strand
CTAATCGCAGCGCTGAAGGATTACGACCGCCAGCAACGGCTTAAAAACCTGTAACAATGTTACTTGTTACTGGAAAAAAATAAATTTGATTTTGGTTTCATCCTCTGAAACCTCAAATGGAGTAAGTCACCATCAAGGCAAAACTACCTAATACGTGCTAGTGGCCGGTGCTGACAAGCCATGTAAGCATCGTCGGATGGAAGCCTTTTAGGCACTCTTAGCCCCTGGTTTTTTTCTGGTCTGTAATCCACAATAGAGGAATAACAGACTTGGAAGCGCAAAGATTAAGGGAAGAAGTACTCCCGGAAGTGTGCCCGTGAACAAGTAATCCACCAGGTAAAAAGCTGCGACTCCACATGCTGTAAGTAATCCGCCGTAGAGTTCCCATTTCCAACCCAGCAACAGTCCCAGCCACAGAGCGATGAATGCAACCACCATTAAGGTTTCACGGGCTGTCATATGAAGCAAAGGTTCAAATCCCTTAATAAGACCTTCACCGATGAAGATGAGCACAATCAATGCGGCCGCAAATCCAGAAGAAATTCTCGCTATCCAGCGAACGACTTGCAATGTTTTGATTTCATTCATTATTTCTATACATCTTCAAGTAATCCTAAGTAAGAGCGTGCCGCCGCGAAGCTGATAATCCAATGTATAACCGCTGTATTAATAGTTAATCTACAACATAAAATGGGATTTCCAAGAAAAAACTGTGCCGAAATATCGTGCGTTATTGCTGCACCAGAGGTGGTTAAGCGAAGATTCATTTGCCAATTGGATGGTTATCGTTTATCGTACAGTTTTGCAAGCTTATTGGTACATTGTGAGGTCGGATTGGATATGATTATTGTTGTTACGGGGATGGTCGGCGTTAATAAGAAGAGCTACCTTGAGGATGTCTGTCAATTTGCCGCCGGGCAGGGCAAAGATGTGCTTCTTTGCAACGTCGGCGACCGGATGTACGCCGAGGCGCCCGATATTCCGCCCGGCAAGATTCTGGACATCCCGATGAAAAGGCTCAGCTCGCTTCGCCGGAGTGTTTTTAAGGATATAATCGCAAAAGCAGCCAAAGCCCCCAACCTAATCGTCAATACTCACGCGACGTTCCGCTGGCGGCACGGATTGTTCCCGGCAGTGGACTTCGACCAGATGAGGCAACTTAATGCCGATATGTATGTCTGCCTGATAGACGGTGTTGTCGCCCTGCACACAAGGCTCCTCGATGATCATACCGTCGAGCACAGTCTGAAAGACTTGATTGTCTGGCGGGAAGAAGAGATTCTCGGCACGGAAATGCTCTGCAAGGGTATTAACGATACCACTCCGTTTTATTGCCTTGCCCGCGGCGCCGGAGCCGGGACTGCTGAAACGTTCTACAGACTTGTTTTCGACGGTCGTATGAAAAGAGCGTATCTGAGCTTCCCGATGACCGCCGTCAGTAACATAGAAAACGTGCAAAAGGAGATTAACGAATTCAGGCGATTGATGAAACAATTGTTTATCTGCTTTGATCCCGGCGACCTGGAGGAATGTTACCTGCCGGACAAGGCCCGGCGGGCCGGCGAGGAAGGATTGGACTATGTCGAGGCCACGGCTCTGGGCCGGCAGGTTCGGCTGAATTTAAACGAGGTCCGGCAGATCCAGCGAGATATTAACAGTCAGACGTATGCCCGCGATTTCATGCTGATCGACCAGTCTGAGATGATTATCAGCCTTGTGCCGAGCCTTGAAGACGGACGGGCAGCCATCTCCAGCGGCGTCGAAAGAGAACTCCAGCACGCCCACGAAGCGGCAAAAGAAGTATACGTAATCTGGACGGCCAGGCAGAGCCCTTCGGTCTTTGTGACCCAGACGGCGACAAAAGTCTTCGAAAGCATCGACGGCGCGGTGGACTTTTTCAAGAAGAAAAAATACGTCGAGGCAAACTGCTGAATAGTATCCAGCAGGACACGGTAAATGGTAAATGTCGAATATTGAACAGAATATAACAGAAAAGGAATTGGCCGGTTATATCGACCACACGCTACTCGATGCGACGGCGAGACGGGAACAAATCGAGCAGCAATGCCGGGACGCAAAAACCTACGGTTTTCATACGGTCTGCGTCAACGGTCGCTGGGTGCCGCTGGTTGCCGAATTATTGGTCGGCTCGAAAGTTGCCGTCGGCGGCGTCGTGAGTCTTCCGCTCGGAGCCGATACCACAAAAATCAAAGTCGCCCAGGCCAAAGAAGCGATCTTTGCCGGAGCCGACGAGATTGACATGGTCGCGGACTTAGCGGCGATCATCGAGGGCGATTCGAATTATCTCGCCTACCAACTGGCGAGCGTGTTGAAGGTCTGCCGGTCGATGAGGCCGGCCGTGGTTCTAAAGGTGATTATCGAATCGGCCGCCCTGAACGACGAGCAGAAAATATTCGCCTGCCGAATCGCAAACGACGTCGGAGTCGATTTCATCAAAACCAGCACGGGACTGCACCCGGCTGGCGGGGCGACGATCGAAGATATTAAGCTGATGAAGGAAACTGCCCCCCGGTGCAAAATAAAGGCCGCCGGTGGAATACGGACCGCAAAACAGGCACTTGAAATGTTAGCCGCGGGAGCACAAAGGATAGGCACTTCATCGGGTGTGCAGATTATGACAGAATTCAAAGCCGGACAATAAACTTATGAGCGAAGAATTTGTCAGTGAGCCAATCGAGCCTCTCGCAGGTACGTTCGATACGACTGCAATGACCAGGGGCGAGCCGGGACTTCCGGAGCGGTTTAGATGGAGAGACAAAGAATACGCAGTGGCTGATGTGCTTGAGGCATGGAAAGAATTGGGACCTTGTCGCAGCGGCGGTTCTGAAAAATATTTACGTAAACACTGGTATAAGATCAGAACTGACAGTGGATTGGAGATGACATTGTACTTCGAGCGTCAGGCGAGATCAAAACGCCAAGACAAAGTAAGATGGTGGCTGTTCGCAATTAACAGAAGTTAAAACAGGGATTGTCTTGCTGCACTCGCAATGAGGAACGATACCGTAATAACAAAAAAAGAAACTGCAAAAGATAAACTTATCCTTTGCAGGTTACACCGTAGAATAGTCTGCGCATTGGCAAATTTGCCGGGTCTCAGTGAAGTGTTTTCCCGATTAGAATCGGCATCGATTATAGGCGGCAATTCGGCCAGGACGGATGCAGGCAGATTCAGCTACTGGGCTGCGCAGCCAGTAGAGATATTTGAATTTGAGGCTGGGGGGGACGATCCTTTCGGGAAATTACAGAAAGCCATGATCAAATATAAACTCGAAAAAAACGGTGAGAGTAACCTTCCAAAAGAAATGTTTTGTGGCGGATGGATCGGGTATTTCGGCTACGAGCTTGGCAGATATATCGAAAAGCTGCCGGCTGTTGCAATAGACGATATTGGGCTGCCTTTGATCCGGTTGTGTTTCTACGACCAGTTTATCGCCTACGATCATCTGGAAAAAAGTTTTTGGCTGATCGCCCTGGAGCTGCCGGACGATGTCGAAGGGCCGGAAGAAAAACTTGCCGCCCTGGAGCATTTGTTGGCTGAATCTCAAAGGATTCGCGTGCCGCAACCTGCGACCGCCGACCTT
>CAZTDF010000323.1:0-3613 GCA_964612465.1 uncultured Pirellulales bacterium | reverse complement strand
TTAAACGCCGTTTCTTAGCGAATCTCCATGTTTCGTTTTTTCCGCTCAAAAACGGTCGGTAAAAACTCATTCATAAAAACGGTTTCTTTATATGGTTCGTCAAATCACTTCTTGTTTCACTCCACAAGACTGCCCGCGACTTCTAATAAAACCTTACTTTGCGAGTTGTCTTCAGTCGTTTTTTTCAGTCTGCCTGACAGTATTGATTCAAATTTCTCATCCGAGGCAGCTTCAATTGTCTCGTGCCTCCCGGAAGCAGCACCGGCTTGTGACAAAGCATCCGTCATGCTGGTTTGACTATATATGGCATACTTCCGGTGCTCTTCAGAAAGCTGCAATGCTTCTTTGTATTCTGCAATGGCGTCTTCCAACTGCCCGGCACTGAACATAACAGAACCAAGGAGGAAGTGCGTGTCGGCGTTATCAGGTGCCAGACACACCGCCATTGCTGCCGCTTCAAGCCCTTTCTGCGTCTTACCCATCGCCTGCATGCAGCGTGACTTAATCATCCAGGACACAGCCGATTTGGGGTGAATCTTCAGGATATTTTCAGTCTGCAAAAGAGCCGCCTCATTTCTGCCGGATAGCAGAAATTTCGAGTAAGAGTAGTACATCTCTCTCTCGGTCCTTTTCCTCACGTCAAGAAGTGCCGGATTCCCCGGCAAAACAACCAATCCTTCCGTGCAGTACTTCAATTTGTCCAGGAAGTTTCTGGTACTGTTTGACA
Organism: uncultured Pirellulales bacterium; assembly: GCA_964612465.1. Taxonomy (GTDB): domain Bacteria; phylum Planctomycetota; class Phycisphaerae; order Sedimentisphaerales; family Anaerobacaceae; genus JAFGPJ01. Next base: position 2,886 of record CAZTDF010000323.1, on the reverse strand, counting down.
TCAATAAGTAGCTTGAGGCGTTATGTACTCGCTCGTAGTTTGAAAGCCACTTTGTCTTCTCCTCTTCACTGAATCCTTTCCAGTCAATATGTTCATAAACAGAGTTGTTTCTCACGCTGGAAATAAATTTCCCGAACACAGAGTCGCCGGCCGGCCGGTTGGCCGTAGTAAATTCGATGAAGGGCCTGAAGTCACTATTTATAGAAAAAGACTTGATGAAGCGCCTAAGATCATTTTCATCACCAATGTAGCAGCTCATAATGTCCTTGCTGTTGTTTATGTTTATTTCGGAAAGACTGTTGCTCACGTTATCTTTCAACAACTCGGTGTCCATGTGCTTCGGCGAAAAATACTGCCACTGCTCCGAGCCCACCACGAGAAAGTATTGAGCTGGGTCGGGAGTCATATACCATATCGTAACGTGCGGAAAAACCTCCATCATCGTTCCTACTATGCTGTTTAAGACAGAAATTGGCTCCACGTTGTGTGTTGGTATCCAGGAAATAAACAATCCATTCTTATTGAGGCGCTTCCTGGCGTCTTCAAAATATTCTTTAGCATAAAGAGACGAGTTTTCGGCAAAGTGCTTGGGATGGATAGAATCATTGACAATCGCATCGTATTTGTCGTCCGTCAGGTGGATATAATTTTTCGCATCCATATAAATCATATCTATTTCGTCGTTCAGCTTGTCGCCAAGATTGATGTGTTTGAAAAATCTTAAAGAAAGATTCACCACCTCCGGAGCAATCTCAACGCAAGCAGCTCTTTCAAGTCCATGGAAGGCCATACAGGCCATGCTCTCGCCCGAGCCAAATCCGACGGACAACACCTTTTTTGCTCTACTGTTTAACAAAATCCCAAAGTGTCCCAGCATCTTCTGGTCGCTGCGCCAAAAATAGGTATCGCCTGCTACTCTCTGGCCCGATGTATAAAGATATAAAGTATCTTCTTGCGGGTCCCTGTACAGGGACACCGTCGTTGAAACACCCTCTTCAACAGCTAAAAGCTCAAGTTGCTTTGGGAGCATAGGATTGCTTTTCACCACGGCATCGAACAAATCAGACGGCATTTTCAGAGCGATTACCGTCAACAGGCCGGCAGTAGCCAAAAAACCAAACCGTCCTGCAGTCTTTGAGCTGCGAGCAAATAAGAGCCACATAAATCCGGCTATCCAAACTCCCGCCAAACCAAGAATTGACATTGAAAGCTGTGTCCCCAGAAGTGGGATAAGAATAAAGCCGGTCACAATCCCGCCTATAACAGCCCCTATCGTGTTCGTCCCGTAGGCCGTCCCCGTGGACCAACCGACCTTATGCACACGATTGGCCCAGGACTGCAAGGCTATGGGGAAACCTGCCCCCATAATAATGGCAGGTATCAGGAACAAAAAGATACTGTACACGAGCGGCTTAATCATATAGGTCGAAAACGGTATAAGCCTGCGAGTCAGCTCAACTTCTCGACTTATACCCGGCAGAAGCTTCGACGTCCAGAGTATCAGAACCGGCAGATAAAAGATGCCGCACAGTCCCAGCAAAGAAAGTGTTATCGCAAATCCTGCAGCAGGGCACTTCAATTGTTTGACCAGTCCGCTGCCTATTCCCGCTCCAATTACGTTGCCCAGCAGATAGACTGTAAGCACAGATGAGAATACGTAAGTATATCCGCTAAATAGATGCACGATACTGCGCATCCATAGCAGCTCATAGCCTATACTTATTGCACCACTAAGGAAAAAAGCGAAAACTAATACTAACATCCTGCCATCGGCTACCATCGTCGTGACAACTTCCACGCTATTGACTCGAGCTTCTTTGTCCTGTTCTTTAACTTCGAATCCGGAAAGTCTGGACAAGAACCATCCGCTGAATGCCACAAGAAGATTGAGAACAGCCGCAGCGTACAATGTACTCATGACTCCAAAAGCCCGAATCAGAACAAATCCAGCCAGGAAGCAGCCTATAGCCGCCCCAAGGGTATTAAACGCATAAAGTCTGCCCACCAAACGGCCCGTTTCCTTTTCAAGAGAGGTGACATACCTGCCCAGAAGCGGCAATGTACTGCCCATGAGCATCGATGGCACAATCAGGATCAGCCCGGATATGACTACCTGGACTATCAGCAGCTCTCTATGCGTTGGATCATATACACGATAGAACCATACGTAGAACTTATCTGCTATTCTCAGTACCCATGGCAAAGATATAACCGATATTGTAATGATGGCTTCCAGTAAAGCATACAACCGCAGCCGTCTTATAACACGGTCTGAATATCGACCCATTATAAAAGCACCCAGCGCCAGTCCTCCCATAAAAGTCGACACGACAATGCTCGATGCATAAACCGTGTTACCGAGCGTCAGCTTCAAAAGCCGTACCCATACTACCTCATCTATCAGAGAACATGCGCCGGAAGCAAAATATATCAGCATCAGCCAGTTGATGCCTGCTTGTCTGGAGATAGCTGGTGCGCCACTATTCGATAAGAAACCATCCGCCGGAATGTGGTTTATTACGGGCATCAGAGTTTCGCTGTCAACTATGTCCCCGCTAACTATCTCATCAACAATCATTCTTTGCATTTCCTATACTCCTCATAAAGTCCATGCTACAAATAACAAATCGCGCTTAGCACCAATTGTTAGCTTAAAACGGTCGGCTCAAACAAACTCGTAAAGTCGGATTCGCCGGGAGGCTCTGCGCAATTAAGGCCGAGTCGCCCTTAAGGCTGATTGTGTGATAAGAATCTAAGCCGAACATCCGGCAGGCAGGTCGAAGATATGAAACAACAAGTGAAAATGATAACAACCTAAATTATGATAAAGCTTTCAAACCTGCCTATTTGTTTTGTCTTCCATAAGGGCGCAAATCTTGTGCGCAA
>CAZTDF010000322.1:0-3674 GCA_964612465.1 uncultured Pirellulales bacterium | reverse complement strand
GTATGGTGGAGATGTAATTGGGCTTTTGGAAGTCGCCAACAAAATAACTGACTATAGCGAGAAGGAGCGGGAATTCTTGGAAACTATTGCTGGCCACATAGCGCCTGTCCTAAATGCGAGACTGCAGAGAGATAGAAAGGAGAGAGAGCACAAGCATGCCAAAGAGGCACTTCGCAAGGCGCGCGATGAGCTGGAAATACAAATTCAGAAAAGGACCGCGGAGCTTAACAAATCGAACGTACTGCTAAAACGAGAAGTTTTTGAGCGAAAAAGAACCGAAGAAGTGCTGGTGGAAACAAGCGAGATTATGGAAAAGATGTTCTCTACCACCCATCTTTGTATAGCTTATATGGATACCGATTTCAACTTCATCCGTGTAAACCGTGCTTATGCGGAGTCGGACGGCCGCAATGAAAAGTTTTTCATGGGCAAGAACCATTTTGAAATTTATCCCAATGAGGAGAATGAAGCGATTTTTCAGCGTGTGGTGGAAACGGGTGAGCCGTACGTTGCTTACGCAAAGCCATTTGTATATGCCGGACATCTTAAACGTGGCGTAACATATTGGGACTGGACCCTTCATCCGGTAAAGGATTCTCACGGAAAAATAGATGGACTTCTTCTATGTCTTGTTAATGTCACTGAGCGCAAACACCTTGAACAAGAAATCCTTGGAGTGAAAGAGAAAGAACGAATGCAGATAGGGCGAGAGCTGCACGACAGTATGGGCCAAATACTTACGGGTATTGCCGTTAAGAGTAAGGCACTGGAATTAAAACTCAATAAAAAATCATTGGAGGAATCGATCGACGCAGCGGAAATCTGCAAGCTGGCCAGTGAAGCCATAGCGCAAACGCGTCGGCTCTCGAAAATGCTTTACCCGGTTGACCTCGAAGCGGGTGGTCTTGTATCGGCCTTGCAGGCCCTCGCATCCCAAGCCGAAGACCTTTTGAAAATATCGTGTCAATTCAAGCACAAAAACGTAGTTCCGATTGGAGATCCGATAAAGGCAAAACACCTTTACCGCATAGCTCAGGAAGCCATCACCAATGCAGCCAGGCACGCCAAGGCAAAAAATGTAAGGATAGAGTTGGCTTCGAACGAGGACACTTCGATCCTGAAAGTTGAAAATAACGGCAAGGATTTCCCAAAACGCCATACGAGGAAAAAGGGATTGGGATTAAGAATCATGGAATATCGCGCAAATATGATAGGCGGATCGTTAGATATTAGTAGAGGCCGCAAGGGTGGGACTATAGTTACGTGCACATTCCCAAATGTGGATTGATTCCGGAAAGAGCAACAAAGACAATGACACAGAAACGACGGCTACGCACGGCTTCCGATAGTAAGAAAAAGGTTTTCATCGTCGACGACCATCCTGTAGTACGTGACGGCCTTATCACACTCATTGAGCACGAGCAGGACTTCAAGGTGTGCGGGGATGCCGATGACGCTGCAGAAGCTCTTGAATCCATCTCTGAACTAAAACCCGATGTCGTTATTGTGGATATTGGTCTTAAAAGTTCAGACGGCATTGAATTAACAAGAAATATCAAGGTACGATATCCAAAAATATCCGTGGTTGTACTTTCTATTCATGATGAATCGGTATACGCCGAACGGGCTCTGCACGCAGGTGCTTCAGGTTATCTCATGAAAGAAGCGGCGTCGAATGACATCATAAAGGCGATTCGCACTGTTCTAAGTGGCGAAATATACGTCAGTGACCAAATGGCGAAGAAGTTCCTGGATAATGCTTTCTCGCGGCAATCAGATATAGGAGCCAATCCCGTTGCTAAGCTTAGTGACAGGGAGTTCGAAATATTTCGCCTTATCGGCAGTGGTTACAAGGTCTCTCAAATAGCAGATCGGATGCATCTTAGTGTAAAGACGATCGAGACGTATCGCGCACGCATCAAGGAAAAACTGAGCCTTTCAGATGCCTCTAAATTGCTGCGATATGCCATTAAATGGGTAAGCAGTGACGATAAAAATAGTTGAGCCGCAATCTGCAATAATACGATCAACGTATAGTTTTCTCTGACAATCACTCACCCGCAGTATCTTATCTCACATCTTGTACAGGTTTTCACCTACACAAACAAACTGGATATGACCTACAGCAAAAACAGGTGCGCACCCGATTTACAGAAACTGAAGTCCGGGTATCATCCCTATATTTAAGTAAACTATAGGCTCTGTGTTTCTATGTGGAAGTAAAGATTTCTTATGAAAATTGGAGTGATGTCAACTGGACCAATCCTCGAAAACTACTTAGGAGCACAGGCTAAACGTTCCGGATACTTGCTAATTGTCGATCTCGACTCACTGCAGTATTTAACCGTACAGAATCCACTCCTTACCCTACACGGGCCCAAGGCGGGAATACTATTCGCACAGGTGCTTGTACAGAATAGCGTGGACGCTGTTTTAGCGGGGAGCTTTGATCCCGATATACGCCAGATGTTGTGCAAAGCCGGCATACAGGTTATCAGTGGCAAGAAAGGTATAGTTTACAAGATCATTGAAAGCTTCAAACGGTCGTACTAATCCGCAATACCCCCAAAAATGGAACGCTGAACTTTTATGAATGTCAAGAGAGAACAACACGGGACCAGCCACACGAACAAGAAGATCTTAATTGTCGATGACCACCCTGTTGTCCGCCAGGGATTGACGCAATTCATAAACCAGGAACCAGGCCTTGTAGTGTGTGCCGAAGCCGGAAATGCCAAACAGGCTTTAGAAGCTGTTGAAAAACAGCACGTTGATTTGGCTATCGTTGACATGCTGCTGAAGAACACAACCGGTATTCAAGTCACTAAGGACCTTAAATCGAGATACCCTCGTTTGCGTGTTTTGATATTCTCCATGAGCGATGAGCCGCACTACGTTAAATATGCCTTTCAAGCCGGCGCCCAAGGATATATCACCAAAGAGGAAGTGGCTGATGAAATCATAAATGCAATCCGTCAACTACTGGACGGCAAGATCTACCTGAGCGGCTGTGTGGCTCAGAAATTCACACGCAGAACGCTCGACAGGATCAGGGCGGGCAATTTGGAAGACTCAGTATGGGAAAACAGACCTGATGACCGATGTGGATAGGCGTGAGAAAAATCTAATTGAACAGGTAAGGAAATCCGCAATTAAAGTGTTGTTTCACAATATGCATAGCCCCTGTAGGGGACTTCCAAGAACAGCATGATGGGGTAATAGCGAGGTAGAAAACAATGCGTATCGCACTTGCAGCAGACCATGGAGGTTTTGAATTGAAGGAGCAACTGGCCAAGGCCCTTCGTACCTCTGGATACGACGTAGTGGACTTTGGCGCCTATTCATTAGCACCAAGTGATGACTATCCCGACTTTGTTGTGCCGCTGGCGAAGGCCATTGCCCGGAAAGAGGTGGAGCGAGGAGTCGTTATCTGTGGGAGCGGCATAGGGGCTTGCATCGCTGCCAACAAGGTTCCGGGGGTTCGGGCCGGAACTATTCACGAAGGCTATTCAGCCCGTCAAGGGGTAGAAGACGACAATATGAACGTGATTTGCCTGGGCGGTCGCGTTATTGGTTATGCGCTGGCTTGGTACCTGGTTCAAATTTTCCTGTCTGCCCAGTTCAGCAACGCAGAACGTCATAAGCGGCGCCTTGCCAAGGTGGCCGCCGAGGAA
>CAZTDF010000321.1:1812-3700 GCA_964612465.1 uncultured Pirellulales bacterium | reverse complement strand
ATCCAGTCGGGGCCGGGGACATGAAGCTGGTCCTTTTTCACCTTGGGCGTTTTAAAGCCGAGCAGATAATCGCTGTCTTTGCCCAGTATCTCTACTATTTTTTCCACGTTCATTGATAACTCCTTCCAGGATTAATGTTCGACTGTTATTCCGGCCGTAAGTCTAAAGCCGCATTTTATATGTCTCTATCAGATTTTTCAATTCCTTCTTATCGAGGTCACGTTCATACAGCGGGGTTTGTTTTTCTTCGTAGATTCCGACATTTTCTTCGAAGGAGGGCTTTTGAGAACTCTGATAGAAAATGCCGAGCGGCAGCTTTTCGGTTTCGGTAGCCTTCTCGAAAGCCTTCTGCCTGTCCGACGGATCGTGGTCTTCGAGATTGTACGTATGCTCCTTGAACCACTGAATCGTATTGACCCTGTTGAATGTCACGCAGGGCTGAAATATATCGACCAGGGCGTAGCCGTTATGCTCGATTGCTTTTTTCAGGATATCCGTCGTCTGCTCGATGTCACCGGCGAAGGCCCTTGCGACGAAGCTCGCGTCCAGGGCGATAGCCACCGCCAGCGGATTGAACGGTTCGAGGAACACGCCGCCGACCTGGACGGGAGTGACAAAGCCCTTCTGGCTGGTTGGTGACGCCTGGCCTTTGGTCAGGCCGTAGACCATGTTGTTGTGAACGATATTGGTGATGTTCGGGTTCCGGCGTATCGTGTGGATGAAGTGGTTGCCGCCCTCGCCGTACATATCGCCGTCGCCGCTTTCGGCGATCACGGTCAGTGCCGGATTGGCGGCCTTAATCGCCGTTGCCGCGGGAAGGGCCCGGCCGTGCAGACCGTTGAAGACGTTCGTCTTTAAGTAATGGGGAATCTTAGCCGCCTGGCCGATCCCGGAAACAAGCACAAGGTCCGTCGGTTTTATTTGCAGTTCGGCCAGGACTTGTTTCAGCGTCTTGAGTATGGGAAAATTGCCGCAACCCGGGCACCAGGCAATGTCAATATCGTTCATATCGAAAACTTTAGTATCCACAGCTTCGTTCCTAATTTAATGCTTCTTTCAACTTTTCGGCCAGCTCTTCGACGAAAAAGCTCAGGCCGTTATATTTGAGAATCTTCTCGTCGAAGTCGATTCCCGTTTGGAGTTTTATCAGTTTGGCAAATTGAGAGGTGGCGTTGTTCTCGACGATGATTGTCCTTTCAGCTTTTTGCAGATAACCGGCGGTCTGGTCCGGCAGCGGATAGACCTGTTTGAAATGCAGCAGCGCCACGTCTTTTCTGCCGAGCTTTCGCAGGGCTTCTTCTGCGATGTTTTGCGTCGAGCCCCAGCAGACTATCAGGTTTTTATAATTCTTCGCTCCGGTCAGCTCCGGCGGGATGTTTTCTTTTTTAAGCAGCTCGCCTTTCTTTAGCCTTTTATCGACCATCCTGATTCTCAGGTCGAGGTCCTCGGTGATATGTCCTTCCGTGTCGTGCTCGTCGCTGTCAGCGGCGATTAATCCGGTCCCGAAACCGGGCACGCCCCTCGGTGAGACGCCGCTCTTTGCGAATTCATATCTGCGGTAGTCTTTTTTCGTTCGGGTGATATGTTTTTCAATTTTCAACTTCGACAAACCGGGAGCAGTGGTATTGTAGTATGAATCCATGAAATACTGGTCGGTGAGAATAAAGACCGGCACCTGGTATTTGTCCGCAAGGTTGAACGCTCTCTGCGTCAGGCTGAAGGCATCTTCGATTTTTCCGGGCGCGAAAATGATTCGCGGGAACTCGCCGTGCCCGGCATAAAGAGCAAGCTCCAGGTCGCCCTGTTCGGTCCGCGTGGGCAGCCCTGTGGCCGGGCCGGGCCTCTGGGCCAGGTGTACCACCATCGGGCTCTCCATTATGCCGGCCAG
>CAZTDF010000321.1:0-1712 GCA_964612465.1 uncultured Pirellulales bacterium | reverse complement strand
GCCATTTTCAGTTCGACTCCGAAAATACCGGCAATGGCCCCTACGGCAACGACATTGGAATAAATCTTATCGCCGATTTCCGCTGCCGTCCCGGTAAAGGGAACATCGACAATCTTGTGCTTGCCTTGTGTGATATCCTCGCCGATCATTTCTTTGTCCGCGAGAATAATCGTCCGGGCGGAGATATTGTGCTCGACGTGCCGCAAGGCGCCTTTGTTCAGAGGAACAAGAATATCGACCGAGCTGACGGCGGCGCGGACGGGCCCCGAGCCTATCCGGATGCTGGTTGAGTTCATTCCCCCGCGAATGCGAGACATGTACTCTTTTGTAGCGAATACGTTATAGCCGGCGAGTTTGAAGATTCGCGTCAGGAGGTACTCGACCGTCTGGATGCCCTGACCCGCCTGCCCGCATAAAACAATCGATACGCTTTCAGGATTGTGTGATGATAATTCTTTACTCATAATACTCCCTGTCTATTCGCTGAGCCGATAAATTTTCACGGCTATGCCAGCATATTCGTTTTGTTCACTTTTCCTTGACTCGAATAATACCACATCCATCTTGAAATTCAATCTTTTTATCTGCATATCGAAGCCGGGTATGTTATTATCAACAGCAATCGCCAATTAAAATAACTGTATTACTATAGTATAGATGAGGGCTGAGAACAGTGCCGGAGACCTTAATCGTCCCTACGGTGGATAAAAAAACGTGGTTTTCGAAGCACCTTGCACTGCTGCTGTTATGCGTGGTTGTTTCGGCTGCTGCCCCGGCGTATGGCGAGACGTTTTCATTTGCAATCATCGCGGATCCGCATATTGATGGAAATCCGGATCACAGGGCAAAGTTCGAGACTGCGGTTGACTGGATCATCGACAATAAGGAAAGTAAAGATATCGAACTGACTTTCGTGTTGGGAGATATTGCATGGGGCGGCTCCCGAAGAAATCGAAATCTCGGGACTGCAAAGAAAATACTCAGCCGTCTCAGTAATAACGGAATTACTTATATTCCCGTCATAGGTGATAACGAAATCCAGGCCGGGTGTGAGAAGGAGTTTCAGGAGGTTTTCGGGCCGCACTTTAATACCCTGTCTCGGGTTCTCGACAATTGGCGAAAAGCCCCTGTTCCCATTGCGGGTAAGTATCTTCAGAATTTCTCCTTCGATTATAAGGGCTGTCACTTCGTGTGTCCCGATTTCAATACCAGGAAGGCCGGCGGCCAGGGCGGCGAGCTTCATGATTTCGCAGGCGGTAGCTGGCCCTGGTTCAAAAATGATATCGAACGATGCCCCAAGCCTAAAAAGGAGAACATAGTCATTATGACGCATATCGGGATGTTTAACACCGGATTTAAATTTGCAGACCGGTTTGTTTATTCAGAAAGCGATATGGATAAGATTAAGGGCTTCCTTAATGACTATAAGGACAACGTTGATACGAATTATGCAGGCCATCTTCATCTGAACTGGTATGTGCCGGTATGGTCCCGATTATTTGTTCCGCTTTATCATGTTAGAGTGACGGATGAAACATGGTCTCAGAAACAATGGCCCGAGAGCGAAGACCCGGGATTGACAGTCAGGTGGGTGCGTGCCGATAACAGCGGCTTGAAAATATCCTATCATCAGAATATCGAAAATATAGGCGAAGAAGTATCGGTTCAGAAATGAAGGATATTCAGTAATCATGCTCCGGCTTAAATCCTGC
>CAZTDF010000320.1:0-3770 GCA_964612465.1 uncultured Pirellulales bacterium | reverse complement strand
GCCGGGGGGTAGATTGGATTCATTGCTGGTACACGATGGCGGCAGCGCACCACAAGTTACGAATACCGGGGGAAAGGGCAGAACCTGCTTTGTTGCTGATACACCCGCGATGATAAACGGCAAGCTCGTTCAGATTTCGCAGGTCACTGCAGGCCAGACAATCGAGACGGTACAAGAGCACGAAGGTACTTTCGTTTGTCGTGATATAGCACTCGACAGTGGAAATATCATCAGCGTCGTGGATGCACACCGATTCATGCTCGATTCCGGACAATGGATTGCTGCACAGAACCTGACCAGCAAGCTCAGATTAAAAACACTAACCGGCACGGTTGGCATCAAGAGCATCACAACGAGAAGCTACACCGGCAAAGTGTACAATCTGAAGGTCAAAAATTCGGAGCGGTATTTAGTGGGTAAAGATGGAGTCGTTGTACGCGATTGGTAATCCGCTGCCTTAATGGGGCGCAATCGTTCGATTGCCGGATCGCATAGACATAGTCCCTGCATTTGTATTTGACGGGCGGTCTTGTGTTGCGGAGCACGAGGCCGCCCGTTTTATGGATGATTGGCAATTGGGGAGGGTCTTAGAACTCCCCGCTTGGCTAATATTGGGCTATTTTTCTTGCAAAGTCTGCAAACTTATCTATACTCATAAGCTTTGATAACCTGGTTCGGCACGTTAGGGCCGGCCTAAACCGGAGCAACGATATGAATTTGGTCAAGTGGTTTCGTAAAAATAACAAGAAAGTAATGGCTGTCGTTGTCATAGTCATAATGTTCGGCTTCATCGGGGGCGGCACATTATTACAGCAGCTTAGTAAAAGAAGAACCGGAGCGTTAGCCCACTTCGGAGAAAAGAATGAGATAACAGATTACGACCGACTCGTGGCACGCCGAGAGCTGGAAATCCTGAGGATGCTGCGGGCCGATGCTCTGCTAAGGTCGCAGGATCTTCATGGGATCTTCCTGGGAGAACTGCTATTCTCCGACCAGAAGGCATCACCGGCATTGATAAATCGCCTTAAACAAACAATCAGAACAAACCAGTACAAAATCAGCGAAAAGCAAATCAACGACATATACAGACGCCGGGTACCGGCCGATATATACTGGCTGCTGCTGGAAAACGAGGCACAGCTCGCCGGGATCAGAATATCAAATGCCCAGGTGGGCGAACTGCTCGGAAGAGTCATTCCGCAACTGTTCGAAGGTCAGACATATTCGCAACTAATCGGTGCGATAATCAGGCGGCAGCGAATCCCGGAGCAGCAGATACTAACAACATTAGGTAAATTGCTGGCGGTATTGCAATACTCGGCTATAGTTTGCTCTAACGAAGATCTGACCACCCGGCAGATAATGCAAACGGCCAGCACCGAGGAAGAACGAGTAAACGTTGAGTTTGTAAAATTCGATTCGGCCTTCTTTGCCGCCAAGCAGGATGAGCCGGGCGCAGACAAAATCGCCGAGCACTTTGACAAGTACAAGGCAATTGCTCCCGGCACCGTAAGCGATGAAAATCCGCACGGCTTCGGTTATAAACTGCCGGATAGAGTCCAGCTCGAATACATCGCGTGCAGGCTCGACGAGGTTAAGACAATTGTAAAACGGCCCACCCAGGATGAACTCGGAGACTATTTCAGCAGAAATAAAGAGCAATTGTTCACTGAGGAGGTGCCGTCCGATCCGAACGATCCCAATTCGCCGCCGATTAGGAAATCCAAAAGCTATGCCGAAGTTGCCAGCAGCATTTCACAGCAGCTTTTGAAGGACAAAATAAATTCCACGGCACAGAATATCCTGCAGGAAGCCAGGACGCTTACCGAAGCGGATCTGGAAGATTTGGAGATAGAGTCCGCGAAAGTGACAACCGAACAGCTCAGAGAAAAGGCGGGTGATTACAAAGTCGCCGCCGCCCAATTGAGCGAAAAATACAAAATCAAGGTCTATACCGGCCAGACGGGGCTGCTCAGCCCGGTCGATATGCAGTCCGACGAGAAACTGGCGACCCTGTTTTTACAGGGTTACGGGCAGAATCCGGTTCGGTTGAGCAAGGTCGTATTTGCCGTCGATGAACTGGCTGTGAGCGAACTTGGTCCGTTCGACGTGCCGAAGCCGAGGATGTTCGAGAATATCGGGCCGGTCAAGGACATGATGAGCATGTATAGTAGCGACGCCAGCGGAATAATGGCAATTCTACGGGTGATTGACGCCCAGAAAGCTGCCGAGCCGGAAAGCATCGATCAAACCTACAGCTTAAGCTCGCTCGAATTCGACCCGAACGAAGAAAAGGCCGGCGAAAATATTTATTCGGTAAAGGAGAAAGTCACCGAAGATTTAAAGAAACTCGCCGTGCTGGATACCACAAAAAGCAAGGCCGATGAATTCATTGCTCTGGCCAAAAAAGACGGCTGGACAAGCGCAATCAATAAATTCGAAGAGCTTTACGGCCAGTTGCAAGAGCGCGACCCGAACGATCCCAACGCGTTCCGGCTGCAAAATTATCCGGACATGCGAAGAATCTCAAAAGCGAATCTGGAGACCTTAGCCTTGCAGGGCCAGGGCGATCCAATGGCGTCGTTTTACCTGAGCGAAAGCAAGGTAAATCAACAGTTCGTAGATCAGCTTTATTCGCTCGTCCCGCAGGACAACGACACCGCGGGGACACTGCCGCTGGTCATGGAGTTCAAGCCGGACCTCAGTTTTTACGTGATAAAGAACATTTCAGTCAAACGCCTCTTTAAAGAGGACTTCGACAAAATGAAAGCCACCCGATTATTCCGAGAAGACTACATTCAATCGCAGTCCCTGGCGGTAATCCACTTCAATCCCGAGAACATACTCAAACGCATGAACTTCAAGGCGGCCGAGTCCGAAGAAGAACCCGCGGACGCCAATACGCCGGACGAATCGGAGGCTGCATCATAATGGCGCCACGTTCGAGAGAAAGCCACATTATGTTTTTGATAATTGTCGGCCTACTCGGCTGGTTCGTGCCGGGAGCCGGACATTTAGCGATAAAAGAAAAGAAGCACGCGATTATTATTTTCGTAACCATCGCCCTTACTTTCGCTACAGGTTTATATATCGGCTCGATCGGCGTTATCAATCCCGTCGGAGCAAAGCCCTGGTACGTCGCACAGCTTATGAACTCGCCGGCAGTGGCAGCTATCGGCCAAATTACCAGAGCGGGGGATTATCCCGTTTACGGCAGGCCGAACGAAATCGGACAGATTTACACGAGCATCACCGGCCTGCTCAATCTTTTGTGTATTGTAAACGCCGTTTACTGGGCCCATCTGCGAAGAACCGGGGCCTCGGGAGAATAAAATGTCAATGATAGCAGCTTTTGTAATGGCCACTTTTACTACGCCGGAAAATATCAGCGTAAATCCGAAATCCATGCTGTGGCTGCTGCCGTTGGTAGCGGCGATTTCCGTCGTATATAAAACCACAAAGCTGCCCAAAATCAGATTCGTCCATTTTGTCAAAGAATCGGTCGTTTTATTCGGCTCCATCGTCATTTTCATGGCTATTACCGCCCTGATCCTGTGCGCTTTCGCATGGCTTGTCACGGAATAATCGCACCCGGAATCATCCCCTGTCTGCTCTGATTTTCAACCCCCGGCAGTGCCAGGGGCTAACAGAGATTGGGTTTGAATTGGCTTTGTTTTTCGCCGCCCCGGCCGGCCAAAATCTCCATAAACCCTTGTCATTATAGAATGTATGTCATTTCACCCTTTCAAAAATTGGCTTTGTTTTTTCAA
>CAZTDF010000319.1:0-3770 GCA_964612465.1 uncultured Pirellulales bacterium | reverse complement strand
GGCGGCGGAATCGTGATGTCGATTTCGTTGACCGGGCCGAGCACCGAGAGCGGCTCATCGAAGTCGTCGGGCCGGCCTACGGCCAGGATTTGCAGCTTATCCGGGCGCAGGTGCTTTCGGGCAACTCGCAGGACATCGGCCTTGGTGACCTTTTCAACATTAGCTTTGGTCTTCTGCAGGAAATCCGCCGGATAGCTAAAATACTCCAGGGTCATCAGCCGCCTGACGATTTGACCCTTAGACTCGAAATTGAAGACGAAAGAGTTAAGAAAACTGTCCTTCGCAAGAGCAAGCTCTTCGTTCGTCACTTCGCTTTCCTTCATCTTCTCAACTTCTCTGAGCATCGCTCGAATTGCATAGACTGTCTTTTCAGACTTGGTCTGGCATCCGACGTAAAATTCGCCGGGATAATCATAGTTGGCCGAATAACCGCCGTAAACCGAATAGGCCAGGCCCTCGCGCGAGCGAACATTCTTAAACAGTCGCCCGGTGAATCCGCCGCCCAGAATTCTGTTCATCACAATCAGCGAGAAAAAGTCGGGGTCGTTGCGCAGGCCTCCGATATGCCCCATGTATACATTCGACTGATTGACATCGTCTTTGCGGACCACGTTGACGGTCTTGCGAAACTCATACTTGACTTCAGGCACCCCGGGCAACTGAAGATCGATCTTATCCCATTTTTCGAATACCTGCTCGATCTTCTCGATCATCTCGCTGGTATCGAAGTCACCCCATACGGCGAGCATCGCATTGTTGGGACCGAAGTACTTCCGGTGGAAGCCAACAAGGTCATCACGGGTAATGCTGCCGATAGTGGCGTACTCGGCGTGCCTGGCGTAAACGCTTTCTGCTCCATAAATGAGTTTGTCGAACTCGCGTCCGGCAATCGCACCAACAGAATCATTACGTCGGGCTATAGAACTGCCGACCTGCATCTTCGCAAGCTGGATCTTGTCCTCGCGAAAAGCCGGATTCATCAGCACGTCGGCTAAAATCGAGAGCCCTTTGTCAAGGTCGCGTTTGAGCACAGACATCGAGGCAGAGCCCGAGTTCAGCCCGATTGAAGTCTCCACCGAAGCTGCAATAGCCTCCAGCTCTTCATCGATTTCATCGCCGGTCCTGCTCGCCGTGCCGCCCGTTCGCATCACCTCGCCCGTGATCGACGCCAGCCCGATCTTCTCGGCCGGCTCATATATCGAACCGGCCCGAATCATTACCGAGACATTTACAAGCGGCAGTTCGTGATCTTCCAACAGGAACAGACGCATCCCGTTGGCTAACGTGACCTGCCGGACCTCAGGGACCTCGATGTCCCCCAGTTTAGGATACTTCAAACTGTTGTAATCGATCACCTGTTGTTCGGCACAGCCGGACCACAAAAAACAAAGCCCGGAAACCGTGAGAAATACAACCTGAATGACAAATGATCTATGGCCTGTCATAGTGACACTCCCTTCTAATTATTGATTCGCAGCTACCGTTGTCTCGATGATACCGACAGTGCGATTCTTAGTCGTAAAATACTCGGCGGCAACACGCTGGATGTCCTCAGCCGTCACCTTGTCAATTTTGTCAAGCTGTCGAAACAGGTTGCGCCAATCGCCGGTGACGACCTGATAAAATGTCAACTGGGCCGCCAGCCCCGAGTTGGAGGCAAGCTGCCGGACCAGACTTGCACGCGCCCGTGTTGTTGCCTTGGCCAATTCCTCCGGGGAAACCAACTCGCTCTTTAGCCTTTCTATTTCCGAATCGATTGCCTGTTCACATTCCTGGTTTGTGCGACCTCTGGCCGGGTAGGCATAAAACAAAAACAGGCTCGGATACTTGTTGCCCGGCATTCCCTGAAATCCGGATGCATACACGGCGATCTTCTTCTCCTTCACAAGGCTTTTGTACAGCCGGGACGTCCGGCCCATGCCTACTATGTCCGTGATGGCATCAAACACGGCATCATCGGGATGGTGGATGCTCGGTTTGTGATAGCCTATCAGAACGAACGGCTGAGCAAGGTCCTCCACAATAACACGTCGCTGCCCCAGTTGCGGCGGCTCCACCGTCTCGACGGGGTCGGGTTTGGGGCCACTGGGTATCCTGCCAAAGTATTTCTCTGCAAGCTCCCTGATTCGGCCGGGGTCCACATCCCCGACAATCGCGATCGTCAGATTGCTCGGCGAATAATACTTCTCGAAAAAGGTTTCCGCTTCGGCACGGGTCAGCGTCTCAATATCGCTCATGTGACCGACGACCTGATCCCCGTATGGGTGGGCCTTATAAGCGATGCCCATAAATTCTTCGAGCAGGCGCCCTATCGGCTGACTCTCAACACTGAGCCGCCGTTCTTCCATGACCACGTCCTTCTCCTTGTAAAACTCCCTGAGCACGATATTGGCGAACCGGTCCGATTCCATCACCATCCAGAGTTCCACTTTGTTTGACGGAAGGCTGACTATGTACTGGGTCGCATCCTGGCTTGTGTACGCGTTGAAACCCGAGCTGCCTTCGCGCGAGAAAACTTCCTCGTACTCATCATGAACCAGATACTGCTGGGCGTCATCCTGGGCCTCTTTGAACTGGCTTTGTAACTGCTGAAGCCGGGCCTTGTCCGCCCGCTCGCCCTTTCTTCGCTCGGCCTTAAGCGCCAGAAATGCCTCGTCTATTTTGGCCATCATCCTGGCTTCGGCCTGGTAGTTCTTTGTGCCAATGGTTTTGGTGCCCTTGAACGCCATGTGCTCGAACAGATGAGCCAGACCCGTGATTCCCCGGACCTCATCGACCGCTCCGACGTCAGCGTAGATATGGAACGAAACCACCGGCACCTCATGCCGTTCGAGGACAAGGAATTTCAGCCCGTTGTCCAGCGTGAATTCCGTCATCCGCTTTTCGAAAGCCGCCAAATCCTGTGCTGTCGCCAGCTTCGGGATTGCCGCCGCTACGGCACAGAACAAAAACACTACCCATACTACATTGATTTGTCGTTTACGCATTGTGTGTTTCATATTCTCTACTCCCGCATAACTACAAACCTAAATTTGATATTGCTTCGCGATAAACTTTTTATTAGATTCCTCTACTGCGCTTCGCTCCGCTCGGAATGACAAGCTCTTTTTTCATAATATTAATTATACATGAAGTACACTGTTGCCGTGCAATCCTTATCTACACTGACACGCACCCAATGGGCCGAGAATGCATCTTCAAACTCGTGATGCACATATCCGGCACCGGAAGATACCGGGATAGTATGATATACTTTCCAGGTCCCGTTGCCAAGAAAGTCCACCTCGATCTTAAAATTTATAATTCGATCAGAATCGTGGGCGAGATGCACCACCTTCTTATCGAAGCCGGTCATAAGGAACGGGTCCGAGACCGTGCCTGCTTTTACGGGCGTCTGCCACCATGGTCCGCCCCAGCCGGCAGGCTTGCCCATCGACCAGAGCTCGTCGATATTGCCGAACCAAAGGCCCGACTGGGGCTGGCCCTCGTCGTGATCGATTTGGTCGCTGGCCATCACGAACAATCCGCGCCAGTGACAGAAATCCGGAACGACGCGAAGATGGGTGCAAATCGGACGGATGCCCCATATTTTGCCTTCGTAAGAAAATGCCGGCAATTCGTAAAACATGCCGTGAACGTCCATCAATAATCTTTCCGTCACGGCGTGACGTATCCGCATCCATTCGGTATTCCAGGCGTGATCCCACGTGTGGCCGGCCTTGGGCAGCAAGTAACGTTGCCACTTGCCCTTAACGAGCGTGCGAAGCACG
>CAZTDF010000318.1:0-3772 GCA_964612465.1 uncultured Pirellulales bacterium | reverse complement strand
GTAAACCCCGCAAGAAAAACAAGACAAGTTACAGTTGGAATCCATTTACTGTTAAAGTATTTCGAAAGGATATGCTTTAGTCTCATTTTCATTTCTTCATACCGAACAATGATTACAAAGTTTGAACAAAGCAACAATAATAAGTTGCCTTTTTATGTATAAGAAATTACCGTTCAATTCACGCCTTTGTCGAAGAAATTACCCGAAATAGAATATAGCAAACCACAGCAAAATATCAATCGCGATTTTCAATATTTACGAAACAATATATATGGGCATATTGAGCATTTATTAACCCACCCAACCGGGCGTTCACCGAAGAAGCTGATTGTTCAACATCACAGTTTTCAATAGTAATGATACAAGACAAGCTACTTGCTTATCCATTCTGTTTTCTGTATGCTTTCTTTTGAATTCTATTTTCTGTTATTATATTCGGAGTTGATAATGATCGTTGATGCTGATTGCCATATTTCGCCGTTTCGAGAGCGAAACCATATTACTGTAGATGAACTGATTCGCATGATGGATCGGGCGGGGGTGGACAAGGCTCTTGTCTGGCTGACACCGCCCTACCGGCGTCAGATTGATGAATCCAACGCTTACGTGTACGAGGCAGTCAGAACGCATCCGGACAGGCTGCTCGGCTTCGGCTGGGCTGATCCGCGGCTGGGCGTGCAAAAGGCAAAAGACATGGTGAAAAAATGCGTCGAGGAGTACGGCTTTTTCGGCGTGAAACTTAACGGCGCACAGAATGAGTTTTTTATCGATGACCCGGATATTGCGATGCCGGTGGTGGACGAAATCGCCACCACGGGAAAAATGATCGCCTTTCACTGCGGCGCCGATGCATATGAAAGAACCCATCCGGCACGTATCGCCAGGATCGCCGGGCGTTATCCCGAGATGCAGATACTGTGCGTTCACATGGGCGGGGTGAGGGTGCCGGATTTAAGCAAGGCGGCAATCGAACTGGCCCGGCAACATTCGAATGTGATGCTGATCGGCAGTGAGATTAATCCGATTTCCGTGCTTAATGCGGTCACAGCCCTGGGTGCGGAGAGAGTCTGCTTCGGCAGCGATGCGCCGTTCGGATTGATGCACGTGTGCGTGGCGATGTACGATGCGCTGCTGGATGGCGAGGTTACGAAGGATCAGAAGGCAAAAATTATGGGAGGAAATATTCTGGGGCTGTGCGGTATCGATTAGCAGGGGAGGGAATATGGATTTTGCTGCTTGAGACCCTGCCAATTGACGCCGGCACGAAATTACTGCCGATTCACAAATAAAAAGCCGAGCAGGTTTCATTCTAACTGCTCGGATTAAATGCTGCGTAAAATATCGCGTATGAAAACTTTTAAAAGCGATTTACATTACGCTGGGCTTTGCGCATACGCCGACGATTTTTCTCAGAAGGCTTCTCATAATAAGCGTTTCTCTTCATGTCCCTTATTAGACCTTCTTTTTCGCACATTTTCTTAAAACGCCGTATCATTTGCTGTACTGATTCGCCTGCCCGCGATTTAACTTTCAACATAAAAAAAATACCCTTATTATCCTTCTGATATAAGAAGTTACCACAAATCAACAATACATTAAGTTCGTCAAAAATCGTACAACCCATTACATTAAAGCAGATTTTTCGCTTTATCAAGACAAAAATAAATTTCACTGCCGGTTTTTGCTGAAAAACTTCAATTTTGTCCGATAAATATTGCCCTTTGGCCCAAAAAACCTGTATGTTTGCCTGTTTTGATGATTTCTTGAGCAATAAGAGCAAATATGATAAAATAAAATTCAGTTTTAGAGGTATCTTTTAATTGGAAAAATTTCGTCAGACACTGAGAGTCAAAAAAGAGCGGGCCATTCTGGTCGCCGCCGTGCTCCGCGGCAAGAATTCCGGGGACGATTTAGCCGAGCTTACGGCCTTAGCGGAAAGTGCCGGAGCGGTCGTCGTCGACAGGTTTCAGCAGAAGATTCGCAAGATAAATCCTTCCACATACATAGGTAAGGGCAAAGCCAACCAGCTTGCCGGGCGAGTCAAGCGGTTCGATGCCGACGTCGTCATATTCGATAACGACCTCTCGCCGGGCCAGATCCGTGAGCTTGAGGAAGTCGTCGAAGTCAAAGTCCTCGATCGCAGCGAACTGATTCTGGACATCTTCGCCACCAGGGCAAAAACCAGGCAGGCCAAACTCCAGGTCGAACTGGCCCAGTTGGAATACACATATCCACGATTGACCCGGATGTGGTCGCACCTTGACAGCGTCGCGGGGGCCGGCGGCGCAACCGCTGCCGGGGCGGTCGGCGGCATAGGCACCAGGGGCACCGGCGAGCAGCAGCTCGAAATCGACCGCCGGCTCGTCAGCAAGCGAATCACAGAACTCAAACGCGAGCTTGAAAATATCGACAAGCGCAGGATTCGCGAGATCAACGGGCGAAAAAGTCTCTTCAAAATCTGCCTTGTCGGCTATACAAACGCCGGCAAAAGCACGCTGCTCAACACGCTCACCGATGCGGGCGTTTTTGTCGAGGACAGGCTCTTTGCAACGCTGGATACTCGAACGAGAAGATGGACGCCGACAAAGGGCACCGAAGTGCTCTTAAGCGACACCGTCGGATTCGTCAAAAATCTGCCGCACCAATTGGTCGCCTCGTTCAAGGCAACGCTCGAAGAGGCCGTAAACGCCGATCTGCTCATGCACATCGTGGATGTATCCAATCCCGATGCCCTCAAGCAAATCGAATCCGTCAAACACGTCTTGGCCGAAATCGGCTGCAGCAAAAAACCAATCCTGCAGGTCCTCAACAAGGTCGATGTCGTCAGAAATATCAGCGACCTGGAGACTCTGCAAACGCTCTATCGAGATGCGGTCAGCATATCAGCCAGAACGCGCTTCGGCCTCGACAGCTTATGCGAAGCAGTAACCGAGAAATATAAGGGCACAGAACTTCTTGTGCGTGTCACCAGCAGCCATTCGAACGGCAAAGTCCAGAGTTTTCTCCGCGCCCGCGGCCGAATTATAAAAGAGCAATACGCAGATAGCTCCGTCCTGATTGAAGCACAATTAGGACGAAACCAACTGCCCGAACTGCAACGGCTGCACCCTGAATCAATTGAAATCGTCCAGAGCTAAAGGAGACCCGTTATGGAAAAACAAATTGAATCTAAAAGCAACAACCGATTAGCCAAAGTTAAAAAGGTCGTTGTTTACGGAGCATTGGCCTGTTTTGCATTTCTTTTTATCGCATTTGTTATGATCTGTTTTTCTATCAGATCGGGCGTCAAAGAAATCAGTGCCGAAGCTACACAGCTATATCCCGGCGACAGGGTCGAAGCATTAATAACATACGTAAACAGCGAAGATCACAGCCTCAGAAAAAGAAATCTTGCCGTCTGGGCGCTCGGCCAAATCGGCGATAAACGTGCTTTACCGGTGCTGACCGAATCGTATACCGGCGGGCCCTGCGACCACGACAGTCGTCTATGCCAGCGAGAGCTCCAAAAAGCAATAAAGCTATGCAAAGGCAGCTTGAATGCAACCCTCTGGCTACCACGATAAAATACGAAACTAAACGCTTGTTTTGTTTTAATTGGCTTTGAATTGGCTTTGTTTTTTCGTGCTCCGCAGGCCGGTTTATTGTCATAATCTCCTTTCAAATAAGAGTTTGCGCCATTTTAGCCCATCGTCAAATTGGCTTTGTTTTTTCAAATAGCCCCTCCGGAGAAACTCCGGACTTGATTTCATTTTTCCTTTTACCTTTTTACTTT
>CAZTDF010000317.1:0-3772 GCA_964612465.1 uncultured Pirellulales bacterium | reverse complement strand
CTTCGCCGAAGAATACATAATGTAATTTTGTGCCGAAACCTGCCGTCCATTTAAGTCTTGCCTCTGTAAGCACAAATTCGGCGCCGTCAGCCGGGACGGGATCGTATGCGGTCTTTGGAGGAATCGAGAAGCTCCATACCTTACCCTTCCACGGACTGTTGGGTTCAGCTTCATTGACCTCGTCTATTCGCCAGTAGTAAGTCGTTCCCGGAACAAGGCCGTCCGGATAAGCATATCCGGGAAAGCCGGCAACATAAAACAAATCACCCTGGTTGCCACGGAACACATCCGAATCTTGCGTGGCTTCATTGACATCGTTCAGATTTTCACCCAGGTATACGTCGTGTGAGACTGAAAAATCACCCGACGACCAGTTTAAAGAAATCCATGTATCGTTGAGAAGAGTCCCATCCTTCGGGTTTGGATTCCAGGCATAGGGGAATTCTCCGAGACCCACCATAATGACCTGTATTTCGGCCTCTGTTAAAACCTTGTCATAGAACATGATGTCGTCTATAACGGCTTTTGCACCATTTGCAGATGGAATGTATGTAAAGGTCTCCAGTCCAAAGCGGGGATTCGGGTCAAGTGCCGGGAAACCACCTACTGAATTGGCTCTCGATACTTCCTGGCCGTCAAAATACAGTATTGCAGGGCCACCGCCAAATTCCCACGTTACAGCAACATGATGCCATGTGTCGGCATTGATAACACCTGCCGGATCAAACTCGATACCCTGGTAGTCGGCATCTGAGGCATCCTCCAGATAGAATCCGAATTCCTCCGGATTGATATCGGCATGGTTTGCTCCTTTTGATATGAAGAAGTAGATGCCGCCTAAGCTTGCATCAAAGAGTCTGTAGTCTGCCGGATCAGATCCATCCCAATCGGGTTTGAACCAGAATGCGAGGGTGCCAATTTCTGTTAGGACATTGGGAACCTCAATATAGTCATCTATTCCATCGAGATAGACCGCCCCATCCAACTTCCCTGCCGTCCATTGGCCGCCGTTAAGAGTGCCATTGTTGCCGAAACCACTCGCATCTCCCACGATGGTCCCGGCGCCCTCATCTAATCGCCAGTGAGCGATAAGACCGGGGAAGCTCGCGTTGGCCATGCTTGTGAGAACCAGACCGAGCAGTAAAATAGAACAAATCAGATAAATCAGTCTTCTAAACATAATAATCCTCCTTACAATAAAATTAATATTATAACGCTCAGGCTACACACCAAAGCGACCGATTAATTCTTGCTTTCTCTTTGCTGTTTGTGTGGTATATGAACATATTCCCGTCTGATACCACCTCTATTTTTCGGAGAACTGAATAGGAATCATCAATTAAAATAAGGGAATTTTCATCGCGGAGAGGGATAACTGTAGTTGAAGCCCTATTTTTTGCATAGCAACTTGTCTTTCCGAATATTTTGACCGTTCTATAGAGAAAGACCTATAATCTACAAGTTTTACTACTTATATCAAGTGAGCTGTCTTGATGTCAAGGAATTTTCAATCTAAACACAAATGCGAGAGTGTCATCTAACACTATAAAAAAGCGGGGTCTATGCCGAGTTTATCGGCATAGACTCCTGATTGATACAAATTGTATTGTCATTCTAACAAATGTCGCAATTACTCCTATGGAGCAGTACTCGGCTGATTCAACCGGATGTCATCAATATACATTTTGCCGGAACCGCCGGGCGTGGCCATATTGCCCTGGGTACCAAGGCCAATCGCAATCTTATCGACGTTGGTCAGGACTATGCCCTGATCGGCAAAAGCCGACAGCGGAATAATCCATTCTGTCCAGGTGTCGATCTGTGACGCGGCCGGATCATCATGGACCACAACCACAGGTTTGCCGGCGCTGTTGGACACGGCTACATAAAGCGGCTCGGCATCGTTGCTGAGTATGCCGATATCCTGGCTTGTCCACTGCCCGGTGACATTACCGGTAGTCGTGACGTTAGTCAATACAGCCTGACACGTTAAAGCAGCGTCATGGCTTGTCAGCGCCAAACCGATGTGGACATTCGAAGCCATCGGGATGCTCTCTGTGCCCAGCAACTCCCACGTAGAGCCGTTAGCTGAATGATACGCTGTAAAGCTGCCGGAAATACTACGCTCCAATTTCACCCAGTACGGTGCAACAATTCCGGTTGCATCCGTATTAGCGCTGGTCTGGCCCGTGCCGGGACGTCGCTGGAAGGAAGCACCCGAACCGGGCGTCACAATCATCATCGCGTGCGCCGAGTTCGGATTGAGCGTCTCGCGAATCATCACTCCAGCCTTTGCCCAGACGTTTGTGTTATCGATACTCTCGACCTTTGCGACAATCGAGCCGGCGCCGGTTAGCATCTTGTAAGCGAAGTGGAACTCATCAGCCTCTACGCCATTCACGTTCCAGATATCTGCGCCGGAGGCGGTCATCGTAAAGGTGCCGACCGGGCCTTCGACGAAGCTGCCGACGACTCCTGGGTAGCCTCTGAACCACAGCGACAAATTCCCAACGTCTTGCTCTGTCCAGTCACGCTGGTCTGTCAACGTATGCTCCACTTCTGAATAGTAGGCGTAGCCCTGCTTGTTGTTGTCGTATGCAACCGGCATAGACTTGCCGCCTCCGTGGACGATAGTCTCCTCGGTATAAGAAGCGGAAGTTTCATCGCCTACTGCAGCGCCGGTTCCGTTTCCGGCGAAGTAATCCGCGGTACCCGACGCGCCGTAGCCGAGCCCATCGTGCCATGCGTACCATATCTGGTTCTCGCCGGCATCGTAGTCCTCGAAGTCGTCTATAGCAATGTAATCGCCGGTCGTGAAGCTCCATACGTTGCCCGGCCAGGGACTATCGGGATTGATGGCGTTGACTTCATCGATGCGCCAGTAGTACGCCGTATTAAATGTAAGCTTACCGGGATTGTAGCTCTCTTCGCCAAGGGCTTTTGTCCCCTTGTACTCGGGCGAGGCTGTTGTGGCGTTTTTAACTGCGTCCGCATCCGAGCCGAAGTACACCTCGTGCGAATCTGCGACGGCTCCGGCAACCCAGCCAAGCACCACTGACGGCTTTACGTCCACAGCACCGTCGGCCGGATTCGGGCCACTGACGGCACCTTCAGTAGTGAAGCTCCAGACTTCGCCTTTATGTGTCTCAAATCCGTCAAACTCATCGACACGCCAGTAATAAGTCTTAGCCAGCTCAAGCGAGCCGGGACTGTATTTCGTTGTACCATTAGGAACACCAGTGGCAGCACTGCTTACCTCGTCGAAATCTTCGCCGATGACTATATAGTGTAATCTTGCACCGTAACCTGCCGTCCAGCTAAGCGCTACATTAAGATCGACGAACTCGGCTCCGTCAGCCGGATCGGGGAAATACGAAGTTTTGGGTGGAATCGATAAGGTCCAGACATCGCCTTTCCACGGACTATTCGGGTCGGCTTCGTTGACCTCGTCTATTCGCCAATAGTATGTCGTACCCGGAACAAGACCGTCCGGATAAGGATATCCCGGGAAGCCGGCAACAAAATATTCATCAGTCTGATTACCTCGGAACGTATCGCCGGTGCCGTTGTTTACGTCTTCGAAATTTTCACCCATATACACATCGTGTGAAACCGCAAAAGCTCCCGGCCTCCATGATATGGATGCCCATGTATCCGGATAAAGAGCACCATCTGCCGGGACTGGCTTTGAGGCGTACGGCCATAGTCCACCTACTCCCTGCATAGCACCGAGAATTTCTGCTGCGGAAAGCGCCTTCGTGTAGAGGCGCAC
>CAZTDF010000316.1:0-3790 GCA_964612465.1 uncultured Pirellulales bacterium | reverse complement strand
GACAGAGGCGGGACGAAAATAGACTCCGGCCAGGTTCTATGTGCGAGATGCATCGGGGAACTTCGAAAGCAATAGAGTCACAGCTTGAATGAAAGGTACGGAATGTGTTTCCTCTTCCACGACGCATTGTTTGAACCATAGAATAAAAAACAGTTAGTTGAACATCTCAGAGAGAAAATTCCAAAAAATCTCCGTGAGACGAAACTCGTTGTGCGTGCTGTGTACTTCGTGCTGTGGATAAGCAATAATCAACTTAAAGTAGACAGGAATAACAGGATAAACATAATGAAAAGAAAAAGATAAAAATCTGTGTAAATCTTGTAACTCCTGCCCAAAAAGACATTTTCTCCCATTTCATCCTTGCTCAACAAGCAGACACATCTATAATTGAACATAGCGGATATGATAGCTCTGAAGCGGTAACGTCGTAGTTTGTGCTTTCTTGCTTTATGCCGAGAGGCTTGCGATGTTATGCGGAAACCTTATAAAGAGTCTGTAGTTTGTGTAATGGGCAAACGATGTGCCCATCCGACTATGGACTTCCAATCATGGCAAATTGTAGTATGGCTGGGATAGTAATGACGCCTTCTGTAATAGCAATTGGTATCCGTGTTTGTCGTGGTAGTGAGACGAGGAAAGGGCTATTTTGGGGGGATACAGCCGGTAAAGAATAATACTGGCGAAGAATAATCAAAAAGAGTTGTACTTGTTAGCGAAAGTTGCTATCCTAATGGAAGAAAAGATCAGCCGTTAAGTCAAGTCTTTTTAACGGCAAGAAGGTCTGTTAGAAACAAGAGTAAGGAAATCTATATGAATATCTATGCAGGAAATCTGTCCCCCGAGACAACGGAAGACGATTTGCGTCAGGCTTTTGAAGCTTTTGGCCAGGTCATATCCGTCAAGATCTTAAGAAACAGGGCTACGGGCGAATCAAACGGAATTGGGTTTGTGGGAATGCCGGTTGCAGATGAAGCCCAAACCGCAATCAGCGAACTGAATGGCAAAAATTTGAAGGGAAACGCCATTAAGGTTGAAGAGGGTAAGAGGGTAATAAGCCATCGCAGTAACCAAGGCAAGACAGAAGGTTTCGGTGGTGGCCGTGGCGACCGTGGCGGTCGTGGCGGACGTCGCTACTAACAACTAACGGTCAGTCTTTTGATTTAGGTGTCACCAACATCCTTCAGGAGAGCAAGAAACTATGGACAGCGGAGCAGGCGACAAGGCCGCTATCCAGCGGGGGAGAGTCCCGCCATGCCAATTGCCCGATTCAGGCACATAGCGATACCATAGCTCATGATTTTATTAGTGACATTTACTAATTTATGAGGCTTAAGAAGAAAGGGGATTTTAAAGACGTATAGAACAAGAAGAAAAAGAGTTGAATATACGAAATCGGTAACCATCCCTATTTAACCTCACCAGCCCTGATATTTGTGTTTTGATAAACCTCGGACAATGCAATTATCAAGCCTTTCCTCAATGTGCCCTAACTTTAAGACCATGCCCATATTACATAGAATTCCTTTACGGCGGGGGTAAAATAAGATATATTCCTGCAGTAATACGTAATACTCCTTGAAGAGTCTCCATAAAGTTAATCTTCAATACGTTACAAGGACATCGCATGAATCAGGAAGAACAAGTGTTAGTGATAGAACGGAAAGTTCTTGAGCGAGTAGGCATATTTAACGGACTTATGTTCGATGTGGATCGTTATCTTCGCGAAATCTTCGTCCAGGGAGTTCCCTGTTTCATGAATAGATCGCAGGTAGAAGAAAATCCCGATTATAAGCAACTTATTCCGTACGTAATAATGGGTTATGATGGTAAATATCTTAGCTATGTCAGAGGAAAGCGTGCCGGAGAAACACGCCTGGTCGGAAACAGGTCGATCGGCATCGGCGGCCATATCAATCCGGCCGATGACATGCCGTTATTTAATACGGATTTTTCTGAAACCTACCTTGCTGCTGTCGATCGTGAGGTGGCCGAGGAGGTTTCTGTAGAAACAAGCCATACTAATCATATCGTTGCCCTTCTTAATGACGAGTCCAATGAGGTCGGTAGTGTGCATCTTGGAATAGTTCACTATTGGGCCCTGGACGCTCCAAACGTTAGCAAGCGGGAACAGATGATTACGCAAATGGCCTTTATGACTTCTGCTGAACTGCAGGGGGTTAAAGATACTTTAGAAACATGGTCGGGATTATGTGTGGACCATCTCGCAGAAATGGAAAATCGCATAAAATCCGCACGTCAAGTCGATGTATTCTCAAAAGATAAATAGGAGATTACAAATTCTTTTCTAAATGAGTGGGTCCTTAACTGTTGCGGAAAGTGGGAATTTAATTATGAGAACTAATCGTCGAAACTTTATAAGCGCTGGCCTTGCAGGTGGTCTTGCCGCCGCATTGCCCGGCTCCGAAGCTCAGGGATCCGACTCGGGGGCCCGGAAAACCGATTACGCCCGGCTCGATGAAATACTTAAACAGCCGGTACTGAAAAAGGAGCTGTTTGCCAGACCCGTGATCATTAAGAGCGTCGAATTGCTTCGTTATAAGAATAGTTTTTTGTGCCGGGTGCGTTCTACTGACGGCGCAGAAGGTGTTTCGGTTGCTCACGGCACGATGAGGTCGCTCTATCCAATTTTTACCAATACACTGCAACCGTTTTTTATTGATAAAGACGCACGCGACCTGGACCTGCTGCTTGAAAAGGTGTACATATACAATCTCAATTTCAGATTAAGCGGCCTGGCTCTCGGGATACCCCTTGCTACAATTGAGTTTGCAATTCTCGATATGCTGGGACGTATTGCCAACAAGTCCATCGGCCGGTTGATCGGAGAAATCCACCACCCGCGAGTAGCCGTATACCAAGCCACAGAATACCGAGAAAAATCAGTAGCCGAGTCGCTGGAGCTGATAAAAAGGGATGTCGCGGAATATAATGCCCATGCGGTTAAAATTAAAGTCGGCGGACTTATGTTCATGACGAAGGATATTACTGCCATAGGTCCAAAAGGGCGGACCGAAACAATGATTCCACTCATCCGCGAAACATTTGGCGATAAGATGACTTTGTATGCCGATGCAAATGGTTTTTACTCGGTGGATGAGGCGATACGCGTCGGCAAACTGCTTCAAGAATACCGCTATGGTTTTTTTGAAGAGCCTGTTCTTTTCGACTGGTATGAAGAGACCAAACAGGTCGCCGATGCACTGACGATGCCGGTCGCAGGCGGCGAGCAGGAATACAGCCTTCACGGATTTCGCTGGCTTATTGCCAATGACGGCCTTCAAATTGTTCAACCTGATACTTATTATTTCGGCGGAATGATTCGTTCGATGAAAGTGGCACTTATGGCACAGGCCTTCGGAAAAAATTGTACGCCGCACATGTCCGGCGGAGGACTCGGATACCTATACATGATACACTTCGTATCCGCCCTTGCCAATGCGTCTGCTCATCACGAATTCAAAGGATTAAACACGAATGTGCAATTCGAATGTAAAACATCGCCCCTGTCCGTCGTGGATGGAAAGATTAAAGTCCCCACCGGTCCGGGTTTAGGCGTTGATATTGACCCGGATTTCATTAAAAAGCATGAGGTTGTAAAAGGATAGGAGTTGTGCAGGCGAAAGGATATCGATACAACACAACTGCTGATGCTTCTGGCGGGACTTCTCTACAATTTTAGTAAGCGAAAAAAGCTATCTCTGCCGCATCGTCAATGGCTTTGTTTAACCGTGTCCACCGCCGGGCATTTATGCATTCTTCTTATCTTTTT
>CAZTDF010000315.1:0-3835 GCA_964612465.1 uncultured Pirellulales bacterium | reverse complement strand
CTATTTTCTATTTATTATTTCTCTGAGGTAAAACTGAAAATTAGTTTTAATGGTTGGTAACAGACTTTGTTATTTACGATCCATTCGACTTCGCTCAGGACATGTTTTCGATATCTGGGACATAAATTGACGATTTTCGATTTAGAAAAACTAAGAAATACTAAGAACAGCGGGACAGTACACAGCAAACGGTAACTTTCCCTAATAGAATATAGAAAATCCATGGCAATTATAAGCCTTTTATTCTCAGGTTGGATAGTTGGAGTTTTAGAAGAAAGGATTTACTATGCATGCGATGAAAGTTTTAATGTTGATGACCGCGATAGGTGTAACGGCCTCCTGCAATGCCAATTCAATGCCGCAGCAGGCCGAGCCGGAAGGTTTTTTAGCCTGGGCTAAAACACCACCCATGGGCTGGAACAGTTGGGATTGCTACGGCCCAACAGTCCGTGAAGATGAAGTCAGGGCCAATGCCGATTATATGGCCGAGCATCTGAAGCAGCACGGCTGGCAGTATGTGGTAGTAGACATCCGCTGGTTCGTGGAAAACACCAAGGCTCAGGGCTATAATCAACGCGATCCCAGGTATGTGATGGATGAGTACGGCCGTTTCCTGCCCGCTGAAAACCGTTTCCCTTCAGCCGCGGGCGGCAAGGGCTTCAAACCTTTAGCGGACTATATCCACAGTCAGGGCTTGAAATTCGGAATTCACATCATGCGGGGCATCCCGGTCGAGGCAGTCAAAAAAAACACTCCCATCATGGGCAGCACGGCCCGGGCCGCGGATATTTACAGCAAGCAGCAGCAATGTCCCTGGCTGCGGGATATGTATACAATCGTGGCCGATCGGGATGGAGCTCAGGCCTATTATGACTCGATCTTTAAACTCTATGCCTCCTGGGATATAGACTATATTAAGATCGACGATCTGTCTCGTCCTTATCACCGGGCCGAGGTCGAGTTGATTCGCCGGGCCATCGATAAGTGCGGCCGCAGGATTGTTTTGAGCACCTCGCCGGGGGCGACTCCACTGGAGGCAGCCGAGCACGTCAAGACCCATGCCAATCTATGGCGCATCTCCGATGACTTCTGGGATCGCTGGGTGGACATCAAGGAAATGTTTGGCCGCTGCAGGAACTGGGCCCCGCATAGCGGCCCCGGGCACTGGCCCGATGCGGATATGCTGCCTTTGGGACGCATCAGTATTCGCGGCGAACGCGGTGACGATCGGCGTACGCGTTTTACCAGGAACGAGCAAATCACCCTTATGAGTATGTGGTCCATCTTTCGTTCGCCTTTGATGTTTGGTGGTGACTTACCGAGCAATGACACATTTACCCAGTCGATTATAACTAATAACGAAGTCATCGCCGTAAATCAAACATGCAGTAACAGCCGTGAGCTGTCTAATAACAACGGACACATCATCTGGGTGGCGGATATCCCTGATTCCAGAGATAAGTATGTGGGACTTTTTAATGCCCGTGATGCGGCAGAAGGTCGCCTTACCGAAAACGTCTCTCTTAAACTAGCAGACATTGGATTCACGGGTTCCTGTAAGGTTCGTGACCTGTGGAAGCATAAAAATCTGGATGAAATTGAAGGTATGTTTGCTCCAGCTATCGCTTACCACGGGGCTGGGCTTTATCTGATAAGTCCCAAATAGTTAGCCGTATTCTTTAGGAAAAATTAGGGACAGCCCTTGTCATTGATTGTTGATTATTTACTATTTTAGGAAGACCAGGATCAGCCCTTATCATTTATTATACCTATGGCATAAATTTATTATTTCTCTGTGTAAAAAACAGGGACAGCGGGGCTGTTAAAATAGCCGATGTTCTTCCTTTCAGGCTCAGGGGGATAAAGGAAATGCACCCGGAAAACGGACATCCTGTTTCTCCCGGCCGAGAAGCACCCGGATTTCGGGCGGAAGTTCAGATGCTGTGTCAGAGCCCGGGAATGCCTTTAATAATTCGTAATTTCCAAGTTCGGCACTTTTAAATAATGGGCCGTCATAATTTGCGAAATTCCGACTATGGGCCGAAAATTCCGGATGTAATTTATGTAAACCGTCCGGCGATTTTAATTGCACGCTATGATTGCCGGCAGGGACCGGGCTCCAGGCAATCACCGGCCGCGAATCCGGATTCTTCAAACGTACATAT
Source organism: uncultured Pirellulales bacterium (assembly GCA_964612465.1). GTDB lineage: Bacteria > Planctomycetota > Phycisphaerae > Sedimentisphaerales > Anaerobacaceae > JAFGPJ01. Next base: position 1,670 of record CAZTDF010000315.1, on the reverse strand, counting down.
ACATTGTAATCGAGCTGACTGAACTGCGGCTTTTTGAGTCGTTCATACATATTTGCCGGCTGGCGAACCTGCAGAAGCGGCCTGCGAAATTGTTCATTCGCTGTCAGCAGATTATTTACGAAAACATGCCCGTCCCGTTCTTCGACGTCCGGGCCGGTGCTGGGATGCCAGCCGAAGTGGTCGCCCACAGCGCTTCTGGCCGTACGTTCGAACGAGACTCCACTGTTGATCATGGTGTTCTGATAAACCCGGGCATCACAACTATTCAGTACTTTAATGCCGGTCGGACAATTGACAAAGACGTTTCCGGCACAAATAACTCCTTTCGAAATTTCAAGGAAAAAGCCGTTATCCGTCCCATCAATCCAGTTGTTAATAAATACTCCGTCAACGTTACCCACGTCATACCAGATACCGTTCGAATTGGGATGGTCAAGAACCAGGTTGTCCCGGCAGGTCACGCGATAACATTGGTTAAAGATTTTCACCGCTGCCGGAAAGTATCCCTGAATATTTTCGATATTGTTGCGCCTGAAGATATTCTTTTCCAAAAGAACATCGGACGAGCTCAGGATGAAAATCCCTTCCGTACTGGTATCGCTCACCAAACAATGCCGGATGGTTAAATGGTCGCCCCTGAAGTAGCCGCCCACACGGGAACAATAGGTCAGGGCGCAATGCTCCAAAGTCATGCCTGTCATGTCCTTTCCGTGGCTGGACTCATCGGACAATCCCTCCGGGTTTTTGCCCTCGATTTCGAACGCACGGAAGGCATACTGGGTGAAGGTGATTCCACGAATCACCGGGCCTTTGCCGTCGGAACTTTTGCCGTGACAGTCTCCGGTTGTTCGTGTTATTGCACTATCGAAGGCGGTGATTTCGACAAGTTTGTTCGCCGGATCGGTGCCGATATAAACTTGTCCTGCATCGTAATCGATGAAATATGAGTTCTCGTTAACGCCTTCTACGTCACCGGCCGGATTCAATAACTCGCCATTGATAAATACCATGTCATTATTAAAAAGGTAAAGCGGCGTCGACCTCCGTGGCCGCCACCATTCCGCAGGTTTGGAAGGGAACAAACGGGACCAGGATGTTTTCCACAATCCGTCCTTAGGATGCTCCCATTGGGTTGCGACCATGGTTCCTTTAAGGACGGGATGTTCGTCCGCATAGGGTTGAATGGTGATCCCCTGGTTCAAAAGCAGACCTCCAGTCCGATAGACTCCGCCGCGTAGAATAATCGCATCGCCGGTCTTGACTCGCTCTATTACCGCCGATAGAGCTGTCGGCTTCTCAAGTGTCGTTCCCTGTTCATCGGCCTGTCCATCGGGCGCGACATAATAAATCCGGCCCTCCACTTGTGGTAAATTGTATTTTTGCCAAATCGGGCCATACGGGCCGGCGGAAGGCTGGGCGGTTGCAGGCAATGAGCTAAAGATCAAGGAAGCGAGAACCCGGAAAATCAACTTCTTCTGTAATTGAGGGTAATGTTGATTCATATTTGAGGATTGTTCAGCCTGGTTTGACTTCATTTGTATCCCTTCCCGAGTAAAGGTTAACAAAGCATAAAGTTGTCCAAGTAATACAGAAGCGATTATACCACTCAGAAATATACGATTCAAGAGACAAAAATCTCGCGATCACCCATTTGAATATCAAGATCTTAT
>CAZTDF010000314.1:0-3844 GCA_964612465.1 uncultured Pirellulales bacterium | reverse complement strand
CTGCCCAGACTTGCGTCAAAAATTGGTACGTTTTGATACGTCCCCTTTTGGAGCGGAAAAAGGATTGACAGCGTGTGTAGGAAATCGTTATAGTGCAATGAGTTAAGATTAAAGCGCTCGTAGCTCAGTAGGATAGAGCGTCGGTTTCCTAAACCGAAGGTCGCAGGTTCGAATCCTGCCGGGCGTAGTTAAAAACGCGGTCCTGCCATCGTCATCAGGATTTGCCTGTTTTACATGCTGATTACCAGCTTGGTTATGATGGGGAGAGAAATACAGGAAGCATAAATGAATTATTGCAAAATAATGATGCTGTGTCTGTTTGCTGTCGTTGCAATCGTCGCAGTTGTTTTTGTTTGCGGTTGTGCACCTGTCTTGAGTGGCCCAAAAAATGACTCCACTGTTCAGAAGGACTCTGATCTTACGCCAGAGCAAAGGCAGCTTGAATGGCAGAAGATGAAAAAGTGGCGAAGTGCCCACGGGGGGTGGATTGAAGATATTTCGGTGCGCAGCTCGGAGGAATCGGGCGGGATGGGCGAACCGGGGCAGAGCAGGCCTGGCCGGATTTTGACGTTGTCCGAAAAGCAGCTCGTTTTGCTGGACTGGCACAGTTCGAATAGCAGCGGGGCTCGTGTGAAGGATAAAAGGATTCTGGCTGGTCAGGGCGTCGAATTCGACATCTATTTTCCGAGCAATAATCCCGGCAGTTGCTCGCTGGACTTCGTCTCAAGCGGTGAAGGGGGAAGTGGAAGTTTGGTGGGGACTGATATACGCGGTTATGGGGCAATTGCCCTGAAGTTCACTCTGGTTTCCATCAACGGACAAAGCGAACCGGGACTAAAGCAGAAGCTCGTAGCCGGTACGGTGATCGGCCCTACCGATTCGGGCCGGATTTCTACCTATGAGCCGGTTACGCTGGGCCTGGCAGATTCAGAAAAGACTGTGATTGCGAAAACATTTGTGTCGACGAATAGGATCTATGAAATCGGATTTCATGTTCATATGCTGAATCCGCAGAACTGGGACCGGTCGGGGAGTATTATAACGCTCCGGGTAGAACCCGTTTAGGATGGCGGGATTGTTCCGTTTTAAATTGACTTAACGATGATGTCTACAATCCTTTTTGCAGCTTTTCCATCCCAGAGCGGAGGAATCTGTGGCTCTCTCCAATTTCCGCTGGTAGCGTTACGATATGCAGCGAGAATCTTCTGCGGATCTGTGCCGACAATCTGATTCGTGCCGATCTCTGCTGTAATCGGCCGCTCCGTATTCTCTCGCAGAGTGATACACGGAACTTTGAGCACCGTTGTTTCTTCCTGAATACCGCCCGAGTCAGTCAGAACCACTTTTGCATTGGACATCAATTTAAGAAAGTCAAGGTACCCAAGAGGATCAGTAAGACGAAAACCGGGCATTTCTTCGAGACGTTTACCGAGCGAGCAGGAAACCAGGTTCTTTCGGGTTCGAGGATGGATGGGGAAAATTACAGGCATATCGTTCTGTATGATTGTAAGGGCATCAAGAATTCTGCCAAAAATAACCGGATCATCAACATTTGAGGGACGGTGCAAAGTAAGGACTGCAAAATCATCCCCATCAAGATTTAAGAGATTTAAGATATTTGACTTCTTGGCTTTTTCCTTATTTCTTAGCAGAGTATCAATCATTACATGACCGACCATGTGGATTCTTTTTGGTGAGATTCCCTCTCTGAGAAGGTTATTCACACCGCTTTGCTCTGTACAGAAAAGCAGATCGCTGATCGAATCCGTCAATACTCGGTTTATTTCTTCCGGCATAGTTCTGTCGCCACTGCGTAATCCCGCTTCTACATGGATAAGTTTCACGCCGAGCTTGACGGCGACTAATCCGCATGCAATTGTACTGTTAACATCACCAACAACCAGGACGGCATCCGGCTTATGTTCGAGGACAACTGGTTCAAATGCCTTCATTATCTCAGCCGTCTGTACGGCGTGGCTGCCAGAACCGACCTCAAGATTGATATCGGGTTCCGGGATCCCGAGTTCGTTGAAGAACAGCTTGCTCATTATTTCATCATAGTGCTGCCCCGTATGGATAAGGATAGCATGAATGTCCTCGTGTTGGCTGTACTCAGCCATCAACGGGGCTATTTTCATGAAATTTGGCCGGGCACCAACTACATTAAGTATCTTCATAAAATTTCCTTTAGAGAAAATTTAATCTGGTCAAATCAGTTCTTAGGCCAATTTATGATTGATCGATTATGCTGTTTACGCTCACGGGCAGGTCAGTTTCCAATCATAACGATTCGTTCACTAAACTATGTTAGTCTTTCTTCTGAGGAAATGTTTTGAATGGTCTGTACAACGGATCACCTATCAGGAGCATTTGCCACGAATTGACTGGCTTTGTGCGATAGTACGCCTCAACAAGGCAGTTGCCTTCGTACAGTTTCGGGAAGAACGCTCTTGGTTCCGGAAATGTATGAAGATAAGGTTCCGCCACCGGCCCTAATGTTGCGGTTATTCCATCCATGAGCATTGACGGGCACCATTGACTACTGTTCGGATCGCGAAGGCTGACAGCTTCAAAGCTGGCAATGTGGTACCCTATTGCCCCGTCGACAAAATCGAAGGCATCGACATATTTCTTGACACTGTACCAGCCACAGTAGAGAGCTGTTTCGGGGCAAGTACCGGGTGCAAAAAGTTGTGCTGCTCGCTCTTCTATAACGGGGATTTCCGTCTCGGATTTTGTAAAGGCTGCTAAATTGCGCAAAGACTGGTCAAAATGACCGTACATATTTCTGCTTGTAATACCCCGTGAATCGATATAAGCGATGCCTTTTAGCCCCTTTTTTTCTGCTGTTATCGCTTTATCGATGAGGCCCTTGATTATATCATAATTCGGTCCATCAAGACGACTTACCATTAGCGTTATTGAGTTTTGGCTTCTTACTTCATCTTTGAGCATATTCGGCTGCCAACGATATAGATCGTACGAATCGAATAAGACCAGCGACAACTCGCTATCCACTGAGGCATGTGTTTCTTTGCCGTTGATACGATCAATTGTAAGTTGTAACTGAGCCAGACGTCCATTGACTTGTTTGTGCTCTGCCGAGTCCGTCAAACCAGTCTGTTCCAACCTCTCCATAGTCTTTTTCTCTTGTTCAGACAGCCTGTTCAATTCTTTTAGCTTACCTTTCTGATTCTCTAAGACACCTCGTCCTCCCACCTTTATTGGCACACCATAAATCGTAAGCAGGCATTTAATTTCTCCCATGAGTCGCTCAGCAAAGAATTTCCTACGAATCGGCTCAACAAGTTGCTTATTGTAATTGTCCCTACTAATAGTACCTTTAAGGTCTGCACCTAAGGGCAATGCGAGAATATTCTTGTCAGGCATGCCGTGTTGTGCGCAGTAGTATCGAGCAAGGCGCATGGATTCTGCTATATCCTTATTTGCTATAACCAGAATCTCATCAGGCTCCAGCGCAAAGGCTCCCCCACAGCACAGTAGCGTAAGTAAAATCACAGCAAAGATTCTTACTGTGCTTTGTGATTCTGGATTTCGATTTTCCATATAACTACGCCTGTGACTTTCGAAAGAATTCAGATCCGAGCTTCTAATTTCAGAAATCTCAGAGTCGGACTGATTGTACTTAAGCGTGATTATTTGGCCGGATTCGCTGTGTCTGTTCGGGATGTTATCCACTTTGCTGGAGAATTTTTGTAATCTCAGTTCGTTCGTCAGGTGTGAATATATTGATTTTCCGATCAATTTCCAACGCCCTCTCCAGGTGCTGTTTCGCTTGATCAAGTTCATTGAGTTTTGCACAGATGCGGCCGAGTTGTAGAAG
>CAZTDF010000313.1:0-3978 GCA_964612465.1 uncultured Pirellulales bacterium | reverse complement strand
CTGGGGGTTGAAAAATCAGGCTCAGCAGCGTAGCTGGGTAGATATACCTGGGCGAACTTGGGTTAAATAGGAAATACTGGTAAATACGCTGAAGCGCTTAGAAGATTATGAATTTTACAATAAATTTAATGAAAGGAAGATCGATACACGTTCAAATGACCTTTTTTAGAAACGAATAGGAAAGCTCTGTCTATCAAAATCCCCTGCCTTTCGGAGGATAAGGGGGGAGTAGTAAGGCAGGGGCTTAGAAAGGTTGCAAATTTAGAACTCGTTATACCGGCATTAGCTTGATACAAATGACCAAAATCTTTTCCACCGCTCCTCCAGGAATCAAGCGTTAAATAATTGTGCCATATTGTTCAAAGCTCGTCAATGATAAAGTCCTATAAAAACGTACATATTTCAAAATATATTTATTATGCTGGTTATATTTACCGAAACAATGCTCTCTTTATTCTTTTGTGAACTGGTTCATTATCAGATTCGGTTGGATTCCGGCCGACTTTTCAAATTGTTGAGCAATAGCTTATTAGGTAAAAAGGGGTATGTATTAGGATATTACTCTCCGCAGGAATCGGGGAGACAAGATTTGAACTTGCGACCTTCCCTAAGGGACGCTCTGGCCAAACTGAGCTACTCTCCAGTTAACCATATTATCAATCTAATCGGGGAGACAAGATTTGAACTTGCGACCTCTGCGTCCCGAACGCAGCGCTCTGGCCAAACTGAGCTACTCCCCGGCCAAACAACAATCAAGAATATACTATAACAATTTCAGAATTACAGTCAACTTCCTTTTTAATATGCTCAGAATTATATTTCACATTAAAATACAGGCTAATTTCTTCTTCTCCTGGGATCCCCTTGTGCTTTTGAGGTATCGTTCCCGGTTTATTGCGGAGGATCGGTCCGGATGATTCTCGCTGTAAACCAAAATCCACGGACTATTCTGTCGAGTATACGTTCCGCCCCGACTGGTATTATGCTCCTCAAGCCGACGAGACAGATTGTCAGTATGTCCGATGTAGAGTTTACCTGTCTTAAGGCTTTGAAGAATATAAACGTAATATATGAATATAATCTATTCAAATGTTAGATTTGATTCCGCTCCCGGTTTGAGCCAGCGACCTTCTCTAAGGGGCGCTCTGGCCAAACTGAGCTACTCCCCGGTCAAACCGAATTGTGAATATAGCACATCTATTGCTGCGATGCAAGCTATAATAAATTTATTGGATCGATATCTATGGCGACCTTGACGGCAGGGCGGATGGGCGGCTCGGCCCGCAGGCGGGAAAACAGCCGCTGTATGGTTGTCGCTTCGGGGGCCTGGATGATTATTTGCATTCTGTGGAAACGCTGGATTCGGCTGATGACGGCCGGCATCGGGCCGCGAACGGTAACTTCCAGAGCTTCCCGCTCGATGATCCGGTCTATTCTATTACGCATTTGCCTGCACGCTGCATCGAGCTTGTCAAACTTCATGTCCCGCAATCCGACCACGGCCAACCGCCAGAAGGGCGGCAGGTTGCAGGCCCTGCGATGTTTCAATTCCTCTCTGACAAAACCATCGAAGTCCCCGGCGACGGCAAATCTTATCGCCGGCTGGTTAGCTAAAAATGTCTGGACGAAGACCGTCCCCTTTTTCGCGGAACGTCCCGCCCGCCCGGCCACCTGGGAAATTAACTGGAAGGTTCGTTCGTTCGCCCTGAAATCCGGCAGGTACAAACAGGTATCCGCACTGATTATGCCGACCAGGGTCACGTTTGGAAAATGCAGACCCTTGGCCAGGATTTGCGTGCCGGCCAATACATCGATTCTGCCCTCGCCGAAATCCTGGAGGAGCCGGTAATAGTTCTTGCTCGCCATCGAATCGCTGTCAATTCGCGAGATGCGGGCATCGGGGAATTTCTTAGCCAGTTCCTCTTCGAGCCGCTGAGAACCAAGCCCGATCATGGCGAATCTTTTGCCGCACAGGGGACATTTTTCGGGCACCAGCGTTTGCGCCAGGCAATAGTGGCAGATCGCGTAGCCGTAATTCATGTGCTCGCCCGTGACCGTTCGCATCCGCTTATAGCGGGGGGCTTTAGATTTGTGAAAGGTCAGGGTGACATCGCAGTTGCGGCAGTGCAGCGTGTGCTTGCAGGAAGGGCAGAACACAAAACTGCTGTAGCCGCGCCGGTTCAGGAGCAAAATTGCCTGCTCTTTTTTCGCAAGTGTCTCTTTCAAATGTTTAGCCAGCGGCTCGCTAATCAGGTTTATGCCCTTTTGCGTGATTTCCCCCTGCCTTAAATCAACAAGTTTCATTTGCGGCATCGGCAGGTCCATCACTCTTCTGGGTAGATTCAGCAGAGTAAAATGTCTCTTGCTCTGGCAATTCGACAGCATTTCCAAAGACGGGGTGGCACTGCCTAAAATGCAATGTGCATTCGCCAGTTGTGATCGCTTGATAGCGACATCTCTGCCGTTGTATCGAGGCGCAGTGTCCTGCTTGTAGCTGGGCTCATGCTCTTCGTCAACGACGATCAGGCCGAGTTTCGCCAGGGGAGCGAAGACCGCCGAACGAGCGCCAATAACAACTTTCGCTTTGCCCGATTTGATTTTTTGCCACTGCACGTTGCGTTGGGCGGCGGTGAGTCCCGAATGCATTACAGCGATTTTCTCGAACCGTTCATTAAATCGCTGAACCGTCTGTGCCGTAAGAGCAATCTCGGGAAGCAGCACGATGGCACCTTTGTCTTTTTGAAGAACCTTCTGGATGGCCCTTATGTATAGCTCGGTTTTGCCGCTGTCGGTTACACCATACAAAAGCGTGACACCAAATTTATCCGAGGCGATTTGAGCTTTGATCGATGCGAGTGCCTTCTCCTGGTCCTCGTTTAGCAGGATGTGACCTTCTGCTTTGATGGATATCCCTTTCGGGATGGCGGGCAGGGATTTTAATATTGTCTTATGGGCGATTTTAAGCAGTTGTTTTTCAGCCAGCCTTTTCAGCGGTTCCCTGCCGCAGCCGACCACATCCAATAGACCTTGCAGCTCCATCGCCGAATCCGGGCCGAGAGCCTGCCGTTCCAGAAGGTGTTTAATGATATGCTTTTGTTTTTTGCCCCTCAATTCGTCGATTGTTTTTTCGACCTGAGCGGCACCGATTTTCAGAAAAACGTATTGCAGTGTTTTAACGCCGGCCCCTTTCTTGACCGCTGCCGGCACCATCGCTGCCAGGACCTGGCCGAGAGGGCAGACATAATAGCCGCTGATCCACCGGGCCAAATCCATCAGCTCGGCGTTCAACAACGGCTCTTTATCTATCATACTGATTACTGTTTTCAGCTTATGCCTTTTGTCATGTGCGGCAAAAGAATTTTCAAAGGGGACATCGGCTTCGACACAGAATCCCTTTTCCAGCTTGTTTTTTCTACCGAACGGAACCTCGACTCTCTGTCCGATCCGGATCGGCCAAATCTCATCCGGCACCCCATAGTCAAATTCCGTATCGGCCGCCGACTCGAACGCCACTCGAATGACGTGACTGAAAATCGCCGACGCCTCCTTTTCTGTTGCGAACAAGCTGTCCATTTGGTGTTTACTCATTTGCTAATCACTGGTACTGTACAATCCTTCCTTACGACGTTTCTCAGACTTCTCGTCTATATAGGTGTCATCGTATACGTCCAGCCCGAGTTTTGCTATCAGGCTCTTGAGATAATCAAGGTGCGGGCACGGTGTCGAATGGAAATTATCTTTGGTTATGCAGGAGGACAGTTGCACGACGATTCGATCTTTTGTTATTCCTTCGGCCTTATCGATCCGGCGGATTAAATTGCTCAGCTTACGGTGGGTCGCCCGGCCACAACAGCCGCCGCAAGTCAGACTGAGCGTGCGATACGCCTTGTCTTTGGGGTATTCGGCAAAACCGCCGGTGCGTTCGTTAAATGCTCTCTCGCAGTTGTAGCCGGAGCAGCGTTCTTTGACAATATGGCA
>CAZTDF010000312.1:0-3985 GCA_964612465.1 uncultured Pirellulales bacterium | reverse complement strand
CAATTTCCAACGCAACGATGAGGATTACGAACGGGCGAAAGAGCTATGGGCGGCTCTATGCCCGCCAGGGGCGTTTTCTGCTGAGATTGTTTGATAATATATTCTTGGCGATCAGGACGTCTTCGATTACCTGGAAATCGAGCATTCCTACGCAGGCGAAGTCGGCGCCGGATTCGAAGGTGAACTTAAAGCCGTCCCGTGGATGGATAGCGCCGGCAGCCAGGACCTTATACGCGATCCAGGGCCTGGTGACGTTCTTCATGAACTCGACGGTCTTTTCCGGTGAGATGCACCACATACAATCGTGGCTGGGCAGGCCGGTCTCGGGACGCTGGTCTTTCGGAGGGGCGGTGAAATAATTATCGCTATGCAAAGTCTTCATATAAAAATCGACGTCGACGCCTTCTTTCTCGAGCGCCATCGGCACGGCCAAGTCGTGACAGGCCACGCCGGCAATCAGCCCGTTGTCCTTGATGAATTCGATTACTTTTGCGATAAGGTCGAACCGGCCGTACTTGACCCATCTGTCGCCGATCTCGCCCTGGATGAAGGCACCGGCTGCCCCGTTGTCGATGGCGATTTTGACCCTGCCGGTCAGGTCGTTGCTCTGCGGGAAGCACTGCGCGATCCACTGGATTTGCCCGCCTCGCTGGTCACGGTACTTGTTGATGACGCGAATGGTCGGATCGTTGCCGTCGGCGTACGGGCTGTGGACGGTGGAGATCATCGTATTGATTCCGTTTTCCTCGCACCGCTCCCATGTCTCCATGATTTTCTCATCGGTGAAATAATGCCGCAGCAGCGAAGAGACATAAATCAGGTCACGGGCGTGAGCGAAGCCGTTAATCAAGTTGCCGCCGCAGATGAGCCGGCTGATTTTGACGTTGCCGATTTTTCCCGCCGGCAGCTCTTTACCGGAGGTTTGCCGCTCTGCCGCGTTTGCTTTTGCCACCGTCCGGCCCAGCAGGATTTTTTCTTCCAGCGCCAGAGACAGCGCCGCACCTGTCGAGGCGAGCGCGGATTCCTGAAGGAACTGTCGTCGATTTATTTCTTTTGCCACGATTTATTTATCCAGTATCTCAACAGTTTTATCGCCGATGAATTGGGCGTCTCCCTTTATTCCTTTAGCTGTTTGGCAGCCGATAAACGAAAAAGCGATAGCAATCAGAACAACTGGTATAAGTATTCTTTTAACCATTTCAGGTTCCTTCAAATCTGTCGGTAGTCACCGCCTTCGACGATTCATTTTAGAAACAGATAGTACAGGCGGCCCTCCTGATACGTTTGACCGGCGAGCTTTCCGGCCATGTCACCCAGCCCCATATAGACATCGCACCTGCCCGGAGCGCGGATTGCCCCGCCGGCATCCTGGTCGAGTGTAAAGCCGCTATAGAGTTGATTGACCACTGTTGTACCCATAGCTTTCGGCAGGGTAGTAGAAATAAAAGTAAGTGACGCCCGCGGGAAGATCGCCTTGTCGGTAGCGATGCTCCGAAGGGTCGTAACCGGCTCGTTCAGGCAGCCGAGCGGCGGGCCGCCTTCTTTTCGGAAGAATACGAATCTCGGATTCCGCCGGACGTACATCTGGACCTGGTCTTTATATCGTTTGAAGTAATCGATCATTGTCGAGAGGCTGATTTTGTCGCCGGGGATTCTGCCGTCTCTGACCAATGCCTGGGCGACGCTTTCGTACTCGTGCCCGTTATTGGCGGCATAACCGATTGTGGTCAGCTTGCCGTCGGGCAGTTGAAGCTTGGCCGAGCCCTGCACGTGAGCGATATACGCTTCGAACGGATCGCTGAGCCAGGCCAGTTCATTGCCCCTGAGCATTCGCGAATTTTCGATGACGGATCTGGGCGGATAGGGGGTGATTGTTCCGTCGGGCATTTTTCGGCCGAGAATCTCGCCGGTCGGTCCTTTGACCAGGTCGTCCGGCTGGTTGTACAACGGATATTCGAATTGCCCGGTGCGGGTGAGCGAGCCATTGAAGATCGGTGTATAGTAGCCTGTAAACAGGACCGTGCCGATATCATCGCATCCGATCGAGATATAGACGTCGAACTTCTCTCGAATGGCCTGGTTCAATTGTGCGCCGCGAAGCCCCGAATCCAGCAGCTCGGCGAACGCATCCAGACTCTCCTGCGTCCGGTGGTGAGTGACTCCGCTGACGGGAAAGAACTGCCGGCTGGATGGCTTATTCAGATAACTCCGGCTGTTGTCGATGGCCGCTCGCAGGTCGGTAAGATTAAGACAGGCCATTGTAAAATCCGGAATTTCGAGAGGATTCGTTATCTTCCGCAGCGCGTACTGACCGGGCGGCAGAGGCCTGTCATAAGATGTTTTGGTTTCTTCTTTCGTGGGAGTTCTGCAGCTAAATGCTAAAGCGACGAAAAGCAACAATACCGAAAGTAAAATCCGTTTCTTCATTCTAATCTCCAAAACTTCAATTTAGTCCGTAGTTATGAACTCAGAACATGTTACACGATCTGAGGCCGGTTTTGCAACGAAATTTAATGCTCGTTCTAAATGCCTACAAAACGCTTGCAATTGACACCAGCTTAGGTTAAACTTTTGGTATTGGATCGGAAGACGTGAATTGAAGGTTTTTTGCTTATTCAGAAGGAGGAATTGGTGTCTAAAATATTGTCTTTTATTACATTTACGGTTTTGACGCTGGGGCTTACAAGTCATGCTAGAGACCAGGTCTTGAGTATTATAACGCCCGTTTTAGTCGGGAATATAGAAACGCTTCAATCCAAAGATGATTCTGAACTTCAGGACAATGACTCTACGTGGTTTGATGATCTTGTGTTTTCAGCAAAAGGTGAAAATCTCGTGACCAATCCGGGCTTTGAAACTGGAGATACTACCGGATGGTGGGGTCCTGGTCTTAATATTGTACCTTCAGGGCGTACCGGCAACGCCCATGGCGGCAAATTCAGTGTGTTAACAAGTAATAGAACTGCAAATTGGGAAAGGCCCAGACAGTCACTTGTTGGAGTATTAGAAAATGGCAAGGCATATCAAATTTCTGGATGGGTCCGTTTACAAAATGCCGAACATAGCTCAATAGGAATAACCATACTACAAGAGGATTCCAGTGGATCGAATTGGTATAAGCCCCCTGGATGTTGGTCGACAGGATATATCGACCAATGGATTCATTTAAGCGGTATTTTTACCCTAAATATTAATGGTACTATAAAGGATCTTGCCATATACTTTGAAGGACCGCCAGCTGGTGTGGATTTTTATGTTGATGATGTGGAAGTGGTGGAGCTTGCTGACTGGAGAACGGGTGCTAATCAGTGGATTGATCGGGCTCGAAAGCGAAACGCTTGCATTACTGTTCTTTCGACCAAAGAACAGCCGGAAATATATACGGATCTGCATATTAGACAAGTCAGACACACGTTTGGGTTTGGGAGTGAAATTAACGATACTGAAGATCGTAATTATCTTGACTTTTTCAAGAATCACTTTGAGTGGGCTGTAGTGGGATGGCAATCAAAATGGCCACATACAGAACCACAACAAGGTTATATTACCTACGATAAACCCGACAAGATATACGATTTCTGCAGGGCAAATGAAATTAAAGTGAGAGGTCATTGCCTCTTCTGGGCTGTAGCCGAAAATCAACCGGCCTGGGTAAGAGATCTAACTTATGCCCCACTTCCAGCTTTGAGCGAGCTGCGAACGGCAGTCGAAAATAGAATGAACAGCGCCGTCAATCATTTCAAGGGTAAATATCTTCATTGGGATATCAATAATGAAATGCTCCGCGAATCATTCTATGCAGATCGCCTTGGTGAATCGATAAGAGTATGGATGTTCCAAGAGGCTAATCGTATAGATCCTAACTGCATACTCTTTGTAAATGAAACAGGAGTGATAGCTAATGGTTGGTTCGTTGAAGATTGCAAGAATTTGATTAATCATTTGATCGACAACGGAGCACCGGTACACGCGCTTGGTGTACAAT
>CAZTDF010000311.1:0-4009 GCA_964612465.1 uncultured Pirellulales bacterium | reverse complement strand
CAAGATTTTTACTTGATGATTTTGCAGAAAGCTTTAAGCTTGCCGATGTAACGATTGTACCGGAAATTTATTTTGTCCGGGATTCTCTGGCGACCAAACAAAAGGTTAACGCACAGATATTAGTCGACAGGATGCAGGAAAATGGAACGCAGGCGCTATTCATAGAGAGCTTTGAAGCGATTTGCGATTATTTAAAGAACAACGTAGGTCCCGGTGAACTGGTAGTTACCATGGGTGCAGGCGATATTTGGAAGGTGGCAGATGAGTATCTTCAGTGGCTTAGAGCAAATCGTTGAGACAGATTATCCGCTGGCCAAACGAACATGGTACGGCCTTGGCGGACCGGCCGACTATTTTATCAGACCCAAAACTACCGAGCAGCTCAAGGAAGTAGTCAAACGGTGCAACGAGAATGATATCCGAATCTACGTAATGGGCTTCGGCTCAAATCTTCTTATCGGTGACGACGGTCTGCGGGCAGCAGTGATCAAACTCGAAGCTGAGCAGTTTGCACAAATTAAGTATGATGCCCAGGAAGTAACCGCCTGGGCCGGAGCGGAATTGAGCAAGCTGGTTCTAAAGTGTGTGGAAAAAGGGCTCTCAGGCATCGAAGCCCTGACGGGGATACCAGGCTCGGTGGGCGGAGCCGTGAAGATGAATGCGGGCGGTAATTTCGGAGACATAGGCGCAGCAGTGGAATCTGTTACGCTCATGGATAGTGCCGGTAAAGTCTTTGAAAAGAGCAAACCGGAACTGGCATTTGACTACCGCAAAACCAACATTACAGCAAAATTTGTTCTGAGCGCCCGACTGAAATTCAACTCCGCCGATCCGGAGCAAATCATGCGGACGGTCAAAGAAATCTGGATTTATAAAAAGAATAATCAGCCGCTGAAAACGAAAAATTCGGGCTGTATATTCAAGAATCCGCCAGGAGCTTCGGCCGGCGCTTTGATCGACAGGGCCGGCCTGAAAGGACTTCAGATTGGTGGAGCTGTCGTCAGCGAGAAACACGCTAATTTTATAATCGCCAACACCGGATGCAGCAGTCGCGATGTTACCAGGCTGATAGAAGCCATAAAACAGAGAGTTAAAGAACAGTTCGACATCGAACTGGAACTTGAAATCGAAATCTGGGATTAGTAAGCCGAAGCAATTTTAAATTGGAAATAGTACGTAGCAAACTAAAAGTAGCCGTTCTTGCCGGCGGTATTGGCTCCGAGCGGGAAATCAGTCTCCAGAGCGGCAAATGTATTGCTCAGGCATTAAAAGAAGCCGGCTTCGAAGTAGCCACAGCTGACATTCGTCCGGACAATCTTGATATATTGAATGACAAAAGCGTCGATGTGTTCTTTCCGGCACTGCACGGCAAATTCGGTGAAGACGGCCAGCTCCAGCAAATACTCGAGGACAAATCGCTTCTCTATGTCGGTAGCGGGCCAGAAGCAAGCAAAGCGGCATTTGACAAAGTGGCGAGCAAAAAGCTATTCGAGCAAGCCGGTATTGCCACACCCGAGGCTATTGAGTTCGGCCCCGAAACCGATATCAGCCTGCTTGAAGAACAGTTGCGGGATTTTGCGCAGAAATACGTTGTAAAGCCCATAAGGCAGGGAAGTAGCGTCGGCGTGACTATTGTCTCGACGCCGCACGAAGCTGTAGTTGATGCCCGGAAAACATTCAGCGAGTTTGGCGACTGTATGATCGAAGAATTCGTGCCGGGCACGGAAATGACGGTTGGCATCCTGCATGGCCGGCCCCTTCCGATAATCGAGGTGCGAACAAAAGGCGGCTTCTACGATTATCACGCAAAATATGCCGACGAGAAAACAAAGTACCTGTTCGATACAATCACGGACACGGCCATAGCGGAAAATCTCAGCCGGGCAGCAGTCGAATGTTTCAATGCGCTGGGCTGCCGACACTTTGCAAGAGTCGATTTCCTCCTGAGCGGTGAAAAAATCGCTTACGCCCTGGAAGCCAATACGATCCCGGGCTTTACAAGTCATTCGCTGTTGCCCAAGGCAGCATTAAAAGCAGGACTCTCGATGAGCGATCTGTGCAGCAATATTGTCGAGGCGGCATATTCATCGCTCGCCGGGCATAAAATATAAGGCAAGACGCAGAACCATGGCAGTAAGTAGAAAAAGAAAAAAGAGCAAGCCCAAAAAAATATCATTCAAGCTCAGCGGCCTCAAAAAAAAGAAAAGACAACGAGCAAGCTGGTTTGGGCCGAGCCTGATAATTATTTTGAAAGTACTGGCCGTCGTCTGCGTTCTCTGCGGGATCGTTATCGGGCTCATGTTCCTAGAGAAATACGTGAAAGAGACTGTTCCCGCCGCCAGAGGATCGGTCGACCTGGAGCTTGCCGATGTCCCCATCTGGGCCAGTGACCGGCTCAAGGACAAAGTTCGCGCCGCAGCAACAGCAAATGGTGTCAATCTTGGACTTGACGAAGATACCGCATTATACGTACATCGCAACATCGAGCAGCTCATCGTCTGGCTGGACGAAGTAGAAGTACTAACCTTACACGACCGCCTGCGGGTCGAAGCCCAGTGGCGAAAACCTGTGGCTCTGGTCAAATCGGGCCTGATCAAATTCTACGTTGACGCCGAGCGGGTTGTGCTGGACTTTGTGCCGATACCGGATCTTCCAATCGTCGAGATAAAGGGACTGCCGCCGGTTACAAAAATACCGCCGCTGGGGGAAGTCTGGCAACGAGACGACCTCGCCGCCGCTGTGGTGATATTAGACCGGCTCGATCGAAGAGACAAAACTCTCACCTCTGGCAAGCCGCTGCTCTATGAAATCGACCGCATCGACGTGAGCAATTTCAACGGCCGTCAAAACAGCCGCCACGCTCATATTATTCTTTACTCGAAAGACAACACCGAAATTATCTGGGGTGCCGAAGTGGGCAAATGGCAACAGCATCTGGAATCTACAGACCAGGAAAAATTAGCCAAGCTCTATGGCTATTATGAAGATTACGGCTCGCTTTCGGGCGGCGCAAGATACATCAACCTGCGCGATCCGCGTGACAAGATATCCCTGCCGATTGATAAATATTAGATGCCTGCAAGACTATTCAATCCGGCCGCCAGGTCGGTATAGCGATAGGGTATTTGAAATTCTACACAGATTAATTTCAGCTTTTCGAGAACTTCCTCGCTCAACCTGCTCTGGAAATCCGCATCTCCATTGCAGCAAAAGATTCGGCAGCCGGAAAACCGATATTCGTAAACACTACACTTACCGTCAATATTGTATGGACACCGGCCTGACGGCATCGGCTTGATTTTTTCGTCACCCAGATTCGCCGCCAGATACATCAACTCCGGCGAGGTGATAAACAGACGGTGGTCAAATCCATCGAAATCACAACAATCCCCGCAGGACCTGCACGACCCGGCCAGGTCACCACCCGAGCACACTTGCAGGTCCAGCCACTTATAAACTTCGGCTACTCTTTCGAGCAGTTGCCCAGTTGCATCGAATCCTGCCACCATTTTTTGTTCCTCTTGATATCTTCTATTTCCTCAAAGCTGTAGAGCCTGCCGCAATTGATGCCGGGACATTTTTGTGCCGCCTTGTTCCAGGTGCCCGGGCTTGCCAGGTTGCTCGCCCAGAAGGGCCAGCTTCGGCACTGGCTCGGCCGAACAGAATAAATCACACACTGTTTGCCGCCGGCCCCGGCCTGCAGGAATATACAGTCTTTGGTAGTTTGATGTTCGATAATCGTCGTACGAAGCCCCACCCGCCTGAGGTATTTCTGCCGGAACTGCCCCACCGTCATTTTCAGAAAATCGGCAATGATTTCAATCTCCGGCCTCGTCACCCAGATATACCCCTCCCCCGGCCCAGAGCAGCAGCACCCACACTCCTGACACTCAAAATGCAATCCGGCAACGTACCATTTAGTTTTTTTCTTCGCCAACATCTTACCACTTCAGAACGGCGCCGGTGTCGGCGCTGGTTGCCATTGCGGCATATTTTGCCAGGCAGCCTT
>CAZTDF010000310.1:0-4072 GCA_964612465.1 uncultured Pirellulales bacterium | reverse complement strand
CGGGAAGCGAAAAATTGTTCAAAACATCCGTCTAATAAGGAGATTAGGGCAATTTTCAGCAAAAAAAAGGTTGCATCTTTCAGGCGGTTCGGATACAATACATAATATCAGAGGTTTGTGTCGAAGGCGTCCCGCCCTCGGATCGCGGGCAAGATGCCCGCGGCACGCTTGTAAGAACGTCATACAGCCGCATTGTCGGCTTGTTGGAGGTAAGTGATTATGGCAGGAATGTTCTATTCCTTACAGGAAGCCGCCGAAAAACTCAATCTGACCGCCGAGCAGCTCAAAGAATTAGCCCAGGAAGGCAAGTTGCGTGAGTTTCGCGATGGCCCGAATTTGCTGTTCAAAATCGAGGAAGTCGAGGCGTTAATACCGGAATTCAAAGCAGCGGAGCTTGAGGCCCCGGCACTCGAAGTTACCGAACCGGAAATACCGGCACCGGAGGCCGAAGAAGAGGGGGCTTTGCAACTCGATTTATCCGAACCGGAGGTTGAAGAAGGGACAGAAGTGGAACTTGAGGCCCCCGAGCCGGAAGCCCCGGAAGCAGAGATGCCGGAGCCGGAAGTGGAAATATCGGAACCGGAAGAACCTGAAGAAGATATTTCTGAACTTCAAGCTCTACCGGAAGATGAGGTCCCGTCCCTCGAAGCACTTGAGGCGGAAATGGCCGGGCTGGAAGAACCGGAGGCCGAGGAGCCGGAAGCCGAGGAATTGATGCCGGAAGCGCCGATAGCCGAAGCGCCGGAGCCCGAGGCACCGAAGCCGTCGGAATCGGCGGCGGACAGCGATGAAATCCTGTTGGCGCCCGAGACAGGCGCTCCGCTTATGTCGAACGATCTGACCGACGCGGACACGGCACTGACCGGCCTGGGAACCAGCGTCCTCGGTGAGACAGACCAGGATTACGCCATTACAGATGACACCATGGCCGAGACGGCGATTCCTACCGGCGCAGGCGGGACAACGCCCGAAGTACCGCTGGAAGAGATTGAAGAAGATGTTAACCTTGATACCTTCGGCAGCGGCTCCGGATTGCTGGACCTTTCGCTGCAGGCTGACGACACTTCGTTAGGGGGTATTCTCGACGAGATTTATACTGCGGAAGACGAAGGTAAGGAACTGGGAGAAGCTGAGGGCGACTCAGCGGCGGCAATGGCTGCCGAGGCAGATCACATGATCTCCGAAGAAGAGATTGTTGCTCCCCAGGCGGTTCCTGAGATGACGGCATTGGCTCGGCCGATGATGGAGGTGGCGCCGGATGCACAAAGTAACACTCTTGGAATGCTGCTGTTTCTGCCGCTGGCGATTCTTATTTACACCACCGTCGTGGCTTGGGCCGGCCAAAGAGAAGTGATGCCGTCAATTGTGAGCTCTATTCAGGCCTTTATATGGTATATCATGGGTGGGGCTGCTGTTGTGGCGGGCCTGGTGGTCGTAGCGGCTTTCATGTTTACCGGCGAGCGCGGTACGGCTGCTCCAAAAGAGAAGAAGGCCAAAAAGGTCAAAGTCAAAAAAGAGAAGAAGCCCAAAGAGCCTAAGAAGCCGAAAGAGAAAAAGCCCAAAAAGGCAAAGAAAGGCTTCCTTCGACTTAAGTAGAAGCAACGATTTGGCTTTGGGCGGTGCGGTTGTTCTTAGCTTTTTATGCCGAGAACGTCCGCCATTGAATATGTGGCCGGTTTTTTCCCGACGAGCCATTCTGCCGCTCGCAGCGCTCCACGGACGAATGTGTCCCGGTTGTTGGCCGTATGATTGAGCGTGACCGTCTCGCCGAGCGTACCGAACATTACCGAATGAACGCCGGTGATATCGCCTGCGCGGACCGCGTGCATGCCGATAGTGCCCTTTTGCCGCAGGGCGTCTTTGCCGGACCTGCCGTGAACGAGGGCTTCGGGGAAATCCCGCCCGGTCGCATGGCAAATGTTCTCGGCCAGCGTAAGAGCGCTGCCGCTCGGGGCGTCTTTCTTGAAACGGTGGTGCTGCTCGATGATTTCTATGTCGTATTCGTCGCCGAGCATCGAAGCGGCTTTTCCGACCAGGGCGAATAAAACGTTCATCCCGACGCTCATATTGGTCCCGTAAATAACGGGGATATTGGCGGAGGCGGCTTTCATTTTATCTCGCTGCGGCTCGCTAAGGCCGGTCGTGCCTGATATAAGGGCAACGTTGTTTTTAAGGCAGTAATCGATGGTTTCATCCACTGCTTCGGGCTGTGAAAAGTCGATTGCGACATCGGCCGCAGCGGCAGGATAGGTATCGGCCAGGACGACTTCGATCGGCCCGGACGCCGATTCGAGGCTGTAAACCTTGCCGATATCGGGATGGCCCGGTCTATCGACGGCCGCAATAATATCGAATCGGCCGGATTCGGCCGCCAGCGAAAGAATACGCCGACCCATTCGACCGGCGGCACCGATAATGACGAGTTTTGTTCCCATTTTGCTCTACCTGTATTGTATTGCCAATAAACCGAAAAAAAATATAACCGCCACAGCAGATAATTGCAAAAAATTTATATTGAAATATTTTGCCGATACTGTTATCATTAGCGGTTTAGATATTTCGGAGCATCTTAGTTATGAAAGAAAAAATACATCCAAAATATGAAAAAGTAGTGGTTCGTTGCGGTTGCGGCAGTACATTCGAGACTCGCAGCACGGCAAAGGAAATCCATGCAGAGATATGCTCGAACTGTCATCCGTTCTATACTGGCAAGCAGAAATATGTCGATACAGCCGGCCGAATAGAGCGATTCCAGAAGAAGTACGGCAAGAGTTATATCAAAGCGGCCCCAGCCGGCAAAAAACCAAACGAGAACAAAAAAGACCAGCAACAATAGCTGATTCCTCAGGTTACGATTCATGCTCCCATCCTGATAAAACCGGGTTGGGGGCTTTTTGTTCTTTTGGTAAAATGCAAACGGATTGTTCAATGACGGCACAATTGCTTTGGGCTGTCATTTCGTACCTATAGCGGACGGTATTTATGGCTGAACAAAAAGACAGTCTACTGGCAAAACTCGACCAGCTCGATGCACGCTATGGTGAGATCGAAAAGCAGATTTCCAAGCCGGAAGTCGCCTCCGACCCGAACAGGTTTATCGCTCTATCCAAAGAGCAGGGCAAGCTTAAAACAATAGTCACAAAATACCGCCGGTACAAAATAGCGGGGGCCGGTATTGAAGAGGCCGAGCAGATATTATCCGACAGCTCCGCCGACGAAGATTTCAAAACCCTGGCAAAAGAAGAAATACCGCAGCTCGAAGAACAAAAGAACAACCTGCTCGAGGAAATTACGAACACTATGATCATGGCCGACGATATGGATATCGATTCGGTCATTATTGAAATACGTGCCGGAACCGGGGGCGAAGAGGCGGCTCTGTTCGCACGCGATTTGTACGGGATGTATACCCGGTACGCCGAGACTCGAAGATGGAAGATCGAGCAGCTTGATTTCAGTGCGACGGAAAAGAACGGCTTTCGCGAAGTCATCTTCGGTGTCAAAGGCCCGGGTGTCTGGTCC
This sequence comes from uncultured Pirellulales bacterium, assembly GCA_964612465.1. Classification (GTDB taxonomy): domain Bacteria; phylum Planctomycetota; class Phycisphaerae; order Sedimentisphaerales; family Anaerobacaceae; genus JAFGPJ01. The sequence continues at coordinate 550 of CAZTDF010000310.1, read as the reverse complement.
GAATTAGGCTACGAAGGGGGCGGCCACCGCGTCCAGCGAGTGCCGGAGACCGAGTCCCAGGGCAGAATTCATACCTCGGCGGCGACGGTCGCCGTGCTGCCTGAGCCGGAAGAGCTCGATATTGAAATTGCCCCCGATGATGTCGTCGAGCACGTCAGCAGGTCCAGCGGGCCGGGAGGCCAGAACGTCAATAAGGTCAGCAGCGCGATAAAACTCGAACACATCCCGACCGGGATTACCGTCCACATGCAGGACGAAAAGAGCCAGCACAAAAATCGCGCCAAAGCATGGCGGGTTTTGAGAAGCAGAATTTATGAACATCATATGAGCCAAAAAAGGGCCGAGCGAGATTCACAACGCAAGAGCATGATCGGCTCGGGTGACAGGTCTCAGAAAATCAGAACGTACAACTTCCCGCAAAATCGTGTCACCGACCACAGAATCAACTTATCTCTCTACAGCCTCGACAAGGTGCTGGCCGGCGACCTGTCCGAACTAATCGCAGCGCTGAAGGATTACGACCGCCAGCAACGGCTTAAAAACCTGTAAC
>CAZTDF010000309.1:0-4121 GCA_964612465.1 uncultured Pirellulales bacterium | reverse complement strand
CGGTGCCGACGTAGTGACCCTTGCCCTTGGTATCGAGCAGGATGTAATCCTTGCCATTTTCAACCGGATATTCCTGCCGATACTGCGCGTAGAAGTACGGCGTTTCCTCGCCGATGTGCTCTTTTTTAATCCAGTCGATGTTGTAGTAGAGCAGGCTGATTGGTTTGTCGCTCTGGTTGACGACCTCGATGCGGGCGGATTTTCGGAACGGCATGTGCCAAAAACAATTGTAGGAATCCGCGTCCTCGACCGCGACCGGCAGACTTATCACCTCGCTGCGTTTGCCGAAACTGTTGGCGAAGAAATCGCCCACCGGTGCCTCGACCGCCGGCCGCTCGTTGCCGTCCCAGTACATGCGGAGCAGCATTTCCTGGTGATTGGCCGAGCCGTTCTTCGCCCAGGGGTGCGGCTCGGGCCCGAGGAACGTCATCCAGATATGGGTGATTACCCCCGGGCCCTCAACGTCCAGCATGATTTTCTTCTGCCCTGGCTGAACACTGCTGTTATCGCGATTGCTGTTCGGATCGGGCACGCCGTTTGGGTCGGGCTTGCCGTCCGCTCCAATCTTGTGCGTTGAGGTCGCGCGCATGCTGCGTCCATCGTGCGGCCGGGCAAGAGCCGCCATGAAATCAGCGGCTGCGATGCTACAGCATAATAGACAGAGTGACAAACCCACCAAGATTGGCGAGCACGCTGCTCTGCCAAATCGGCATTCGCTGTGATTCATACTATCAACCTTATTACCGTCAATCGATTTTCTTGCCGACGGCCTCACGGGCGCCTCTTTGTGTGATGAATTCGCCATTGAGGGTTTTTCCTTCAACCTTGCCCTTGAAGTCCATCGTGAACTGTCTGTCGTTGAAGCTTAACTCAAGCTTGAAGCTCACATTGTTTCCATCGACTTTCAGGTCCTTAACGTCCACCTCGTTGTCGCGCATGGTGTATGTTCCAGTCATGTCCGGCTTGATCTTCAGCGTGCTGGTCCGTGTCCCTTGCGAGGATTCCCTCGTGAATTCCCATATCCCGACAGCGGCCGAAGCCTGCTCGACCTTCTTACCGGTTATATCGCTGGTGCCCCTGTCCGAGGTCATCTGGCCTTTGAGGTTCTTGCCGTCCAGCGTTCCTTTGAAGTCCAAAGTGAAGGTCTGGTCACCCCAGCCCATTTCGAGAGCGAATGTTACCTTGTTGCCTTCGAGTTTAAGGTCCTTCATGGGAATCTCGCCGCCGAAGAACTCATACCTGCCGGTCATGTCTCCATTGACCCGCATCATACTTTTATTCGTGCCGAATTCGGATTCCGTTGTCAGGTCCCACTTGCCGATAAGCGGCGCCCCTGCCCGCTTGCCATTAGCAGGTATATCCCCCATATCGCTTTTCATCGTTCCGGTTAGCTCATTGCCTTTGACATTACCCTCATAAGTAGTTTCGAACTCGAAGTCTTCGATCTTGCTTTGTCGAGTAAAGCTAAGCTTTCCATCTTTAAATTTAATATCGGAGATTACGTGTTCACCTTCCTCGCTCCATTTGCCGTCAAGCGTGCCGTCCGGCTTTTCGGAGACCGACAGCCTGGCATTAATTTCCCGATCGCCGACATTAAAGTTTATGTCCCAGTGGCCGAGCGCGGGGGACATGGATTTGAACCTGGCCCCGTTGACGTCGAATTCGCCCTGGTCGCTCGACATTACGCCCGTGATCTTGCCGTCCTTGAGTGTGCCGGCATAATCCATTGTAAACTCCTGGTCACCGAACTGAATGATACGAACAAACGTGAGCTTGCCATCCTGGAATTTGACATCGACCAGATCTGTGGAGCCCCATTTCCCAGCGAGACTGCCGTTTGCGTTTTTGGAAATGGTCAGCGTGGCAAAGCTATCCCGACCGCCGAAATCCATCTTCATTTCCCACTGGCCTGTGATGTCCTCGGCCGCCCTTACAAGCGACGTTTGCGCGAACAACATAAGACAGAGGAGAATAAAAGTCTTGCCGATTGTTTTGTGAAGTATCCGACTCATGATAAACCTCCTGAAAAAGTGTGTTTCCCGACTCGTCACTGCCCAGCTACGCAACCGGGCATATCCGTCTACCACAATACCACCAAGCACGGCGGCGGACAACTATTTCTTCAAAAAAACCAAATGCCGGTTAAGTGCTAAGTTTGCTCCGCATTGCCTGGACCTTTTGTTTAAGCTGCGGCCACTTCGTCCAGATTTCTTTGTCGCAGGATGGAAAATCGTCGCAGTGAGCGCAAGTCGGCAGATTCCTGCTGATGGCACATTTCTTGGCCTCACAGTTAAAAGGTGTCCTGTCCGACTTACAGCCGTCACAATAAAGCTCTTCGGCCTTCATCTTCCACTCCTTCGCCACTTTAGCTCTCAGCTCGTTGTCATTGTTCTGCGTAGCGATATAGACGTCACATTTGTCACACTCCAGGCAGCAATAAGCGACCATCTTAAAGTCTTCATTGACCGACATGGCTTGTTCGCGACCTGTACTGCACGGACAGCATGAAAGAGACGCCGAGCCCAGAGCCAATGAAAGCCCAGCACAGGCGCACGTTTTAAGAAGCTCTCTCCTGTTGCGATTAGTAACCGCGGCATGGGAATGATAATATTTCATATCTTCCATCGTACTGCTCCTTTATGTATGTGATTGGAACTTCGATCAGTCTGTTAAAAAATAACATTATCCGTCATTGAAAATAATAAGAGCACAATGGAGATTCAATTATGCCGCTTAACGCACCATTATTCGATTCATCCCTGTTTAATCCCCAGATATCACAATTTAATGCTATAAAAAGAGAAAACATACGTCAGCACCTGCATCAAAAACCTGATCCCTTATTTTCTCTCTCCTGATATTCTCTTATTTTATCCAGTATTTCCTTCTTCAATTTCTGTTCTTCTTCATCAAATATCTGCTCTGATCCGGCATCAATGCTCTGTCCATTCTCCTTAGCTTTCAGGTTTCTTCCTACTCCACCTTGAAAATGATAAATAAACAAATTGCCATAATTTACGAAAATCTCAAACCTATTGGCTATAATTCCATGCTCATATCGTACAGAGGCTTTACGCCCTAACTTTGTAATAAAACTTTCACTTGCACAAAAGGTTGGATTTTCCTCAATGATGTCCCACCCCTCTATGCTTTTTGGGCATTTACCTTCAAGATCGCATATCTCTTGAATGCTCTGTCCGAACTCTCCCGTATATTTACTAAATAACTCGTTAGCAAGCCTTTCCCTTGCAGCCATTGAACCGATTATTAGAACCATCATAATTGGGCGAACAAGTTTAATCAATCGAATCAGTCCTTTCTCGGTTGCTCTGTTTTTCCAGTCTTTAATAATAATACATATCCGCAAAAAGGAAATCAATATCGAGATACACATAGCCATGATAGCCGGAACCCAAATGAAATGCATCGTATTCCTTGCCAGTGGGATCCACCAAAGACTCAGCATAGACAAGGGCGGAGTAAGGATAAATATCCACAGAACAGACCGACGCTTCACGCGGTGAGTGAGAAACACCATTAATATTATTATCGGCCATATTAAAAAGAGAAAAATTTCATTCATGATTTTAATAGAGACGAATCTTTTTTTTGCAGGACAGCCACGAGGCAGAGGTTTACGTCGTCGGCCAAGTAGTGTCTCCAGCACAATTAAAAACTCATAACTGCCTGACAACTTCAGGCAACTGGTGCATTTGATTGCAATTCCCGAACATCTCGATATGCTTACATGATAACCGGCTATGCAATCAATGTCGATAAAAATAATAGATGCATTCCTGTATATTCGGAGGTTGTGCTTTGCATCTGTTGTATTGGCGGCTAAAAACTGTTGACAGGTTTCTCGGATTGAATTTTAATCTTGGCGTAAAGAAAAAGTGCTAAAGAGTATAGATTCCTGTCTTTGTGGGAATTGTAAAATTAAAGTAAAGGATACGCACAATGAAAAGGTTATGGATAAATGTTGTTCCGTATAGCAAGGATATCGCCATCGCCGCGCTCGAAAGCGGGGCTGAGGCGGTTGTGCTGCCGGATGGCGATAGTGGCGAAGTCCGGCAGTTCGGCAAAATCAAAACGGTCGAAGCCGGCGGCGACATCAAGCC
>CAZTDF010000308.1:0-4124 GCA_964612465.1 uncultured Pirellulales bacterium | reverse complement strand
GGGTCGGTGTGCGGCAGGAAAAGGAAGTAGTCAATCCCGTCGAACTTCTGGCCGTCCACCTCCGCGCCGGCGGTCAATTCGAGCATCCGTTCGAGACTGATCGGCGGCTCCTGGCCCGGTTCATTTCCTTTGCCGACCAACCCGGGCCACATGGCGTTGTGAAGTTTGGGGAGGGTATCCGAACTCATCTTTAGCTCCTTAATATATTGACTATTTATTATTGAATATTGACTATTCGAGAATTGTCAAGAGCATAATTGTTAAATTGAAAATAGTCAATAGTCAATTAAACAGCCGGTTACTTTTCTTTTCGCTGAATAGCCACTTCCAGCGTCTGGTCTTCGTTAACGAGAAGTCCGTTTGCCAGTTTGATTTCGACCCGGCCGTCTTTGACCGTATAACTGCTCCTAACAGCTGTACGACCCAATCTAACAGTCACTCCGGCTACGTCAAAATCATCAGGAATCGCAAAGGCAAGAGATTCAACATTCAGCCTGCCCCAGCGCACAGTGATCTTCTCGCGCTGAGTTGTATCCTCCCGCATTTGAGTGAATCTTCCCCATCCTTCGGCGGCGGTAAATGCGGCAGAGAAATAATCAGGCGTAATCTTCGGCGCAAAGCCAATGTGTTTCTTAGGACCGTGGTACTCGTAGCCGGCCAGCGCCGTATAGACTCCCCAGCTTGCCATCGCCCTGGCGTAATGGTCGCCGCACTCAACCTCGTTGAAGGGATTGTGTTCGGTGGGGTCGTAACGTTTCTGGATGCCGTAACAAATTGCAATAGCCTTATCCACCATGCCTTCCCAAACCATGTGGCCGGCGACCTGGTACTCGATGCCCGTCCATATCTCGCTTCGATACCGTACTCCTTCTTCTATATAGTCGCTCTTGGGCCAGGTGCAGGTGAACAGGCCGGGTTCACCGGCTCTGGCAAACCAACGCTCCGGCTTATGCACGGCATTGTAAGGCCCGACATCGGGCGCCCAGTTATACTTCCAGATCGACCGCATAGCTTTACCGACATACCCGGCCGGATAGATATAGCCCAGGCCGAGCTGATGTGCCCAACCCTGGCCGAAAAGCTGGTCGGATAAACAGCCTTTCGCATACTGATATTTCGGATACTTCAGCAGGTCCACGTCCTGAATGAAATATTCGCCGTCCCAGAGCCGCTCGACCGTGAGCCGGCTGCCGCTTTCGAATATCTTTCGGCAGCGTTCGGCGAACTGCTCGTCGCCCATATCTTTCGCCATTTCCTCGCCGGCACGAAGCGCCGCCAGGTACAGCGAGCCGACGAATGTATTAGCGCCCTCGAAGTTGATGTCGTAGGTGTTGTGCTGGCTGACCTCAATCAAACCGTCATCGTTACTGTCCCGGTCGATAGAGAACTCCAGCGCCATTTTAATGCGGGGCCAGTTTCGCTTTAGGAAGGAATTGTCCGCCGACATTTGGTGCTCCCGATAGGCTTTGAGCACGGTTCCGCACTGGCCGTCGGCTGCATAGGCGCGGTTGCTCCGGAAGCCAACCAGGCCGCTCTCGGCGTCAAAACCCTGCCCGAAATCCTGCATCTCTCTTGCGCTTCGCTCAAGCTCGGGGAACAAGCGGGCCGGGGCGTGAGCATAATTCCATACGTGGGTACAAGTGCCCGCACAGCAGCCGACACCCTCCCACGCCCAGAACCGGCCATTCTGCCACCACTGGCATGTCCCCGTCGCCAGGTTGCTCACGGTCGAATGCAGGCGGAAGAGCAGCCACCGCGGCAGCGTGCTGTCCTGATAGTAGGTTTTATACCATTTTGCCGTATCGATGGCAAGGCGGCTCCAGTCGTCCGAGACGTAATGAGCAACCTCGGCGGCACTGTTGAAGCGGTTAGCGTATTCATGGCCATGCTCGTGATTCGGAAAAAACCAGGCCAAAACAAATTTAAAGACGTGTCTGCCGTGAGGCTCCAATTCGAAAGTGCGACTTGCAATTGCTGCACTGCGCCTGCTGGTAACAGGATACGAGATATCCTCTTCGGCGTGGAGTTTTACATCCCGATCGCCAACGGCATCAAGAAGTGTGCTCGCTTCCTGAGACGAAGCCCCATTCTCCAAAAGAGCCAGCACCATCGAGCCGTAATCGGGAAGCTTTTCAATCGGCCCTATCGGTCCTTCGTGCGAATCGTCCGAGAGCTCGATCTCGTCGATGTTGATATGCCCCCAGCCGCCGGAATGTTTATCGACTATCTCGATTTTTGCCGTCTTGCCCTCGAATTCCTGCACGTTCCAGAAATACCATTCGAGCTTTTCGTTATTTTTGCCGGTCGCCGTGCGTACAACCTTGCCGTCTATAATCAGGTTGATGCAGGTCTGGCCGGCATGACCGCCGCCGCCAATTAAAAAGTTGATAAACTTGCGCGAGATTTTAAAGGATGGGCAGGTCAGCGTACCATGAGGCGCATCTCCACCCAGAAACGTATTTACAAGCCCTTTGCCCAGAAAACCGCTAACCTCCTGCTGACTGGCAAGTGTGCCCTTTGCGGGACCTTTGCCGAAGGCTTCTCCCGCCGCTTCCCATTTTCCATAGTCCGGGCCCTCGAAATCGGCCAGCACGATTTTCGCTCGGGGCTGTGCGGCATCTTTTGGCAAAGGCGCCTTCTCGGCAGTGTGAACAATCAGGGTTCGTTCTTTTTCATTGACTATCCGGGTTCGACGCAGAGCGTTAACCGCTTTGGCCGAATCAATCAGTACGGCGTTCTCAAGCCAGCCTACAATGCCGGTAGTGACATTCTCATCGGAAACATTCTCCACGATGACGCTTAACATCGTGGCCGGCAGAGCGGAATCTTTCGCGTTCAGTGGAATAAAAGGCGATGAGCACGTCATTGAGACCTTCACCGGGAAAGCATTATCACTGTATCGAACAAAAGCAATCGGATATTCACCGGCGAAATCCACTGTCCCGAAATCCCGGTCTAAAGTCTTTGCGGAAGTTTGGCCGGCCTTTTTCACGACTACGGCAAAACCGGAATCGACAGGCGAATCCGGTCGGTATGTCTGGTAACAGTTTGCTCCGTAACCGGTGAAAACGTGGCGATTGAAGATTTGCCAGAGGGCGAAAGTGCCGTCGCCCCTTAGATATAGCTGGCCCGCCCCGATACCGCCGACCGGCATTCCAATTGTCTCAAGCTCTTTGCCGCGATAGACCAACTGCTGTCCCCGCTCGAAGAGCCGCTTCATCGTATCCGGCGAGAGCCTCTTGTCCGCGGGAACAAGATGCTTCGGTACTTTCGTGACGGCATGTGCCGCGTGCTGTAACATCGGAAAAGAGCTGAATACCATAATCCCAACAACTATTATCCATAATTTTCTCATTTTTCAATCCCTCTATTTCTTAAATGTAAAATTCCACTTAACGGCTCAGTGCATCAGGCACTCCACGTTTAAGTTTAATTACCAACAGGGTCGGCTCCACAATATGCAGGTTATTGAGAAGGGGTTCGGTGTACTTGATGTCCCCGTATTCGGCTTCGTCGAAATGATGCTGTTTACCTACGTGGTTGTTCCAGTCCACGCCTTCGGTCAGGAAACCATGCCGGCCGTGATGATGTTTGGCAATCGCCCGCAGGATGGTCAGCCCGTCGGCAAGATATGACTCTTTGCCGGTATCGATATAAGCTTCGAAATAGGCCAGGGCCGCTTCGGCATTCTCCCACAGGTACGACGTGTCCCAGCTCTTTTCCATGTAGAGCAGGCCTTTGGTCTGCACGCCGTTTCTGTCATCGGTCATCTTGAACTGCTGCAGGCCGGCAAGACATTTATCATAGGCAAAATTGCGGATTCTTTCGTCGCCGAGTAATTTGGCCGCCTCTCGCAGGACGCGAAACGCCACCGAGTACGCGACGTTTTCATGCTCGTCATAAGTATCGTGATTAATGCTGCCGAATATCCCCCCCGCTTTAATAAATACTCCGATCTTTTCTTTTATTGTGTCTTTGTAATCGGCCAGCCCCCGCTGCGTCAGGCCGGTACATAGTTGAATTATAAACAGCCCATCGGCGCTTTTCTCGAAAAGAATATCGCCATCCCCGTAGGCGTTTTGCGGGTAATGCTCACCGCTCGGTTTGCAGCGCCGAGGATACCA
>CAZTDF010000307.1:0-4219 GCA_964612465.1 uncultured Pirellulales bacterium | reverse complement strand
AGTCTGCGGCCGGCCTATGCTGGCCTATGTGCTCGATGCCTGCCGTAAGATCGGGATAAAAAAGATGTATGTCGTTATCGGTTTTTCCGCCGACGAAATCAAAAAGCAATTCGCCGGAGCCGACGATATTATCTGGGTCCATCAGGATGAGCAGTTAGGGACCGCCCATGCGGTTTCGTGCTGTAAGGAACATCTCAAGGATTTCCACGGCCAGACACTGGTACTCTGCGGCGACGGGCCATCAATCCGAGCCCAAACGTTGAAAAAGCTTATAAACAAGCACGAGTCGGGACAATCGGCGGCGACTTTGGCCACGGCGGTTCTCGAAGACCCGGCCGGATATGGACGAATCATCCGCGATGCGTACGGCAATATGCAGGGAATTGTCGAAGACAGTGACTGCACCCCGGCACAGTTGAAGATCAAGGAAATCAATCCGAGTAATTATCTTTTCGATAATCAGGTTCTCTTCGAAGCTATAGAGAAAGTTAAGCCTGAAAACGTCAAAAAAGAGTATTATTTGACCGACGCAGTCTCCGGCATAATTGCGACAGGTCATAAGGTCGAGGCCATAACTGCTGTTCCGCCCGACGAGGCTATAGGCATCAACAGCAGGGCACAACTCAGCGCTGCGAGCAAAATTATGCAGCGGAGAATTCAACGAAAGCTGATGGAAGACGGCGTGACAATAGTCGACCCCGACAATACATGGATCGATGCGAGGGCGCAAATCGGACAGGACACCGTGATTGAGCCGTTCACATATATTCACGGTCAAGTAAAAATCGGTCAGGGCTGCCGGGTCGGGCCGTTCGCCTTTTTAAGGCACGGCACGGTCCTGAAAAACGATGTCGTGTTGGGTGTTTATACCGAAGTGAAGAACTCGACTTTAGACGATGGCGTTCGAGCCCGCCACCACAGCTATATCGGTGACGCGATGGTGGGAAAAAATGTTAATTTCGGGGCCAGCTCAATTACGGCAAATTTCGACGGTGAAAAAGTTAACCTGACAAACATAGGCGATAACTGCTATATTGGCTCCGGTACCGTATTGATAGCGCCCCTCGAGCTGAAAGACGGCTCAAACGTAAGTGCCGGAACGGTGGTTTCACAGGGAAGTGGGAACGAATTGAGCGGAAAGGCCAAGATAGATGTTTCTGAATGACAATCTGAAGATATTTTCCGGCAGCAGTAATCCTGCATTAGCCAGCGACGTTTGCAAGTATCTGGAAATTCCGCTGGGTGGCGCAAAGATCGAACGTTTTCCGGACGGGGAAAAAGCCATAAGGGTGGAAGATGATGTTCGCGGGAGAGATTGCTATGTCGTGCAGTCGACATGTGATCCTGTCGATGAGCACCTGGTCGAGCTATTAATCTTTCTGGACTGCCTGCGAAGGGCCAGTGCCAGCCGGGTAACTGCGGTTATTCCATACTTCGGCTACGCCCGGCAGGACAGAAAAGACGAGGGGCGTGTGCCAATCACGGCAAAACTGGTGGCAAACATGATTACCACCGCAGGCGCCTCCAGGGTCCTGGCGATTGACCTGCACGCACACCAGCTCCAGGGATTTTTCGATATACCGGTTGACCACCTGGCAGGCGAGTTGGTTTTGGGCAAATATTTCCGGGATTTGAAGATCAATAATCTGACGGTTGTCTCGCCGGACGTGGGTAATATGAAAATGGCGTCCAAATACGCGGCACACCTCGGCGGAGACCTGGCGATTGTACACAAAAGACGCCTGAGCGGCAGCAAGGTGGAAGCTCAGGAGATTATCGGCGAGGTTCGCGGCAGAAACATCCTGATGTGCGACGATATTATCTCCACCGCCGGGACGGTCTGCAGTGCCGCCGCTCTGATCAAGGAGCGTGGAGCCGAAAAAGTATATGTCGGTGCTACGCATGGTATTTTTGCTGCGCAGGCGTTGGACCGGCTGGCCAAAACACAGATCGATCAGGTGGTAGTTACCGATTCTATACCCCAGGACAAGATGTCTAAAAAGATCAGAAATATAAAGGTTTTGAGCGTAGCTTCCATGTTAGGTGAAGCAATAAAGAGAATTCACAGAAACGAATCGGTTAGTAACTTGTTTAATAATATTTGATCAGGATACGGGACATGAAAAAAACGTTACTTTTAAAAGCTGAAATTCGAGAACAAACCGGCTCAAAAACCGTTCGGAAGATACGTGAGCAAGGCAGAATCCCTGCTATTGTGTACGGTCACAAGAAGGAGCCGGCAGCTATTTCTTTGGATGCACACAACTTCACCGAAGGACTGCATCACGGACAACGACTGATAGATGTACAGATCGGCAAAAAGAAAGAAAAGACAATTGTAAAAGAGCTGCAGTACGACCATCTGGGAAAAAACATAATTCACGTGGATTTAATGCGGGTCAATGTAGCCGAAATGGTGAAGGTGACAGTGCCGATTGAGCTGAAAGGCACGGCCGCCGGCACTCACGAAAGCGGTATTATCGAGGAACAAACAGATCATCTGGAAATTGAGTGCAAGGTATCCGACATTCCGGAAACAATCGTTGTCTCGATAAAAGATGTGCATGTAGGTGACAACCTGCATGCCAGCGACATTGAGCTTCCGGACGGCATAAGCCTGGTAAGCTCACCGGATACTCTTTTGGTCACGTGCCATTTGGTTGCCGCCGCCAAGAGTACCGAAGAGGTTGAAGAGGAGATGCCGGCTTCTCCAGAGGTTATAGGCGAGACAAAGGAACCTGAGGCCGGCGAAGATCAGGAAAAATAATAAACCGGGCCGGACAAAAGTGAACAATGGACGATATGAGAATGGTCGTCGGGCTGGGCAATCCTGACGACAAGTATATTGATACGAGACACAATACCGGATTTAAGGTCATTGATTCGCTGGCTCATGAGTTGGGCATAGACGTAAGAAAAAGAAAATTCGGCTCTCGCTTCGGCTTGGGCGAATTTGCAGATAACAAGTTAATATTGTTAAAGCCGTGGCAGTATATGAACCGCAGCGGCCAGGCTGTAGCGACGGCAGCCGGTTTCTACAAGCTCAATATCGGCGAGTTAATCGTAGTAACCGACGATATGGATATTGAGCCGGGAAGAATTCGTCTCAGGTATAAAGGTTCGGCCGGCGGACATAACGGGCTGGCGGATATTATACAGAAGCTCGGAACGAATGAGTTTGCCCGTTGTCGAGTCGGTATCGGGCGATGTGACGAGGCGGATGCCGTCGGTTATGTCCTCGATAAGCCGCGAAAGGACGAAAAACCGCTGCTGGCCGAGGCGATAGAACGGGCACGGAATGCAGTATTGTGCTGGATCGAACATGGTATCGAAACAGCGATGAATAAGTTTAATAGTTATAGTGAGTAACCATTGTCAGTTATGTGTACGGCGATAAAACAAAAACCGGCATGTAATTTAATGGGAGGTAATTAGCTTGGAAACTATGGCAGAGAAAAAATTATACGAAGGGATGTTTCTTGTCGATTCAGCCAAGGCGGCATCGGATTGGGACGGAGTTAACGCAGCTATCAAAAAGATACTTGACAGGGCCGGGGCTGAGATTGTCTCGATGAGAAAATGGGACGATAGAAGGCTCGCCTACGATATAAGAGGCACATCGAGAGGGACGTATATGCTTTGTTATTTCAAGGCGGATGGGCAGAAAATCCAGGGCATTGAAAAGGACGTTCAGCTCTCGGAAAATATTATTCGGGTCCTGATTCTCAGCACCGATCAGATGACAAAAGAGGATATCGAGAGAGATACTCCTGCGACAAAGACAGAAAAGGAAAAAGCCGTTGCCGAACAGGCGAAGGAGGCCAAAGTAAGCGAGCAGAAGGATCAACCGGAAGAACCGGCAGCAGAGCAAGCACAGATAGTAGACGAAGCTAAGACAGCAGAGGATATTGAGCAGGCTGGGGAAACCGCGCAGGCCGAAGAAACAGAGCGACCGGAAGAAACCAGGAAAGAAGAAGATGCCGGACAGGCTGAAGAAGTTGAGGCTGAAGAGCAGCAAGACTCCCAGCCAAAAGTTTCATCGGACGATTAACACAGAAAGAAGAGTTAAGTATGGCTAATTTTAACAGAGTTTTGCTGATGGGAAATCTGACCCGTGATCCCCAGTTGTCATACACGCCGAACCAGACGGCGGTAGTCGATTTCGGGATGGCTACGAATCGCAGGTGGACCGGACAGGACGGCAGTCAGCGTGAAGAAA
>CAZTDF010000306.1:0-4228 GCA_964612465.1 uncultured Pirellulales bacterium | reverse complement strand
ACATCAGCCTTGTGGTGCAGTCGAGTAGATGTACTATAGCTCATATACTTAGGCAAGCTTTGTTTTCCCAGTTTCTCTTCTCTTTCGATTGAAGAGTGTCACAATATTCTGCCATGTGAAAGAACGTCAACATCCCTCACAGAACCGTGCTTGCAGATTTCCAAGACTCTGTCTATCGATACGGGTAAGGAAGTTTGCGCAGTGAAGCTTCAACCGATTGTGGAATAGACCTTCAGGTAATATCCGCGAGAAAAGATCGTCCATTCTACAGCCATAAAACACCTCTGAAGCCTATTCTGGGAGATTCTGAAAGCTTTGTACAAGGAAGAAGGGCTGCAAGCGGATGCCCGCAGCCCTAAATAATTAGCTTTATTTCGACAAAAATCGTTTACTACTCATTAACTTCTCTTGGCTGATACAAACGAATGTCATCAACATATATCTTGCCTTTGCCTCCGGGCACTGTCGTGTTGCCCTGAGTACCAAGTCCAACAGCAATCCTATCGACATTGGTTAGATCGATTCCCTGGTTAGTAAAAGCCTGAAGTGGAACGATCCACTCAGTCCATGTGTCAATTTGTACAGCGTCCGCATCATCATGGATAATTACCGCAGGATTGCCTGTACTGTTGGAAATCGCCACGTATAGTGGCTCGGGATCATTGCTCTCGATGCCGATGTCCTGGTTCGTCCACTGCCCAGTGACCGAGCCGGCAGTCGTAACATTCGAGAATACAGCCTGACAAGTTTGTACTGCGTCATGGCTGGTCAGTGCCAGACCTATATAAACATTAGAGCCCATCGCGATGTTCAGTTCTGTAGCTCCAGTCATCGGCTGCCAATTCGTGCCGTTCGCCGAATGTGTAACTGTAAAGAAACCGGAGATGCTACGTTCAAGCTTCACCCAATAAGGAGCGGTTATGTCGGTCTGATTAAAGTTCTCGCTTGTTCCACCGGTACTTGGCCGATATTGTGAGGCAACTCCATTGCCCGGCGTAATACAAGCAAAGGCATGCGCCGAATCCGGGTTCAATGATTCACGAATCATCACACCGGCTTTGGCCCAGTTGTTTGTGTTTTCGAGACTCTCGACTTTTGCAATAATCGAACCGGCACCAGTGAGCATCTTATAGGCAAAGTGGAACTCATCAGCTTCCACGCCATTGACAGCCCAGATATCCGCGCCGGAGGCGGTCATTGTATAGGTACCGACAGGCCCTTCAACGAAGCTGCCGACCGATGCCGGATAACCTCTGAACCAGAGTGACAATTCAGCAACGCCTTGCGCAGTCCAGTCTCGCTGATCTGCAAATGTCAGTTCTACCTCCGAATAGTAAGCGAAGCCCTGCTTGTTATTGTCGAATACAATTGGCATAGACTGGTTTCCGCCGTGAATAATTGTCTCCTCGGTGTAAGAAAGGGTAGTTTCATCACCTACTGCCGAACCTGTACCATTGCCGGGCAGGTAATCAGGCGTACCAGGCGTCCCGGCGCCAAGTCCATCGTGCCAGGCGAACCATATTTGATTGTCAGCGGCATCGTAGTCCTCGAAATCGTCTATGACAAAGTAATCACCTGTCGTAAAGCTCCAGACGTTACCTTCCCACGGGCTATCGCTACTGGCATCGTTAACCTCATCGATCCGCCAGTAGTATGTTGTATTCAAGGTAAGCTTGCCTGGATCGTAGCCCTCTTCGCCGAGAGCCTTCGGCCCTTTGTACTCTGGCGAGGCTTTCGTGGCGTTCTTTACGGCTTCAGAATCCATACCGAAATACACATCGTGTGAAGCGGCGACAGCTCCTGCAACCCAGGTCAGCATTACTGAAGGCTTTACATTAACGGCGCCATCTTCCGGGTTCGGGCCGCTGATCGCGCCTTCGGTAGTAAAGCTCCAGACTTCGCCTTTATACGTTTCAGAGCCGTCGGACTCATCGACACGCCAGTAATATGTTTTGGCCAGTTTAAGTGGTCCGGGATTGTAACTCGTAGTACCATTAAGAGTGCCCGTAGCAGCGTTACTGACTTCATCGAAGTCCTCGCCGAAGACTACGTAGTGTATTTTTGCGCCGTGGCCAGCGGTCCATTGAAGCTGTTTGTTCAATGCGACAAATTCTGCTCCGTCGACCGGCTCAGGCATATATGCCGTCTTGGGTGTAATAGTGAAGCTCCAAACGTCGCCTTTCCAGGGGCTGTTCGGATCGGCGTCATTAACTTCGTCGACTCGCCAGTAGTAGGCCGTACCGTTAACAAGACCGTCCGGATAAGGGTATCCGGAAAAGCCGGCGATAAAAAATTCCATACCCAAACCCAGGTTGCCTCGGTATATATCTGAATCTCGCGTGCTGTTATTCACATCATCGAAATTCTCGCCGAAGTATACATCATGAGAGACGGCAAAATCTCCCGGACGCCAACTCAGGCTCACCCAGGTATCAGCATGAAAAGCACCATCATCCGGAACCGGCTCGGTGGCTAATTCTGCTGCAGGAGATGGCGGTTCCTCACCCATGGTAATAATGAGATTATCCATTAACCAGATTTGATCCCACTCTGGCGTATCTGCAGGTATTGATGTACCCGGATACGGCGGACCACCAACCTCAATTGACCAGCTCGGATTTGTCATGTCCCAAGCTTGCCCCTCCCACCAATTAACTGACAAGTCAGCCAGGTTAGCTACTACACGAATCCAGCCGTCGGCTTGAGCATACTGCGAAACGCCGGAACCATATCCTTGGTCAGGCCCCTCTTTTGTGAGAACAAAAAATTCCAAGTTGATAGGGTCCCAATTACCAGAGACGCTGCGTATATCAAACGCGATGAAGTAATCGGCCGGATCGGAACTGGTATTTCCACTCAACGTGATGTCCCACTTTGAACCAAATCGCATGTTTCTGGCTGCTGTTGTAGAATTGCCTATCGTTCCGGTATGCTCAACAACGATGTTTCCATCATAGTCTGCATACACAGCATTATGCACTGTCCCATTGTCGCCCCAGTTCCAGGCGGGAAAAACACCACCCACAGTCTCACCTTCATAATCGTTCTCATACACAATATCAGCAAAACTTGTCAATGATCCTGCCAAATATAGGAGTAACACGATTAGAATTGTCTTTTTCATACACATAGTAAATCTCCTTAAAAAGGGTTAATGAAAGAATTATTGATATATTTCGATATACGATGGATTATATACCAAAGCTATAATACGTAAATCGTCAATAATCTCTGTTTTGGGCTCCTAAAAAAACAAAAGTTGTTCAGATGGAAAAGTCATATAATCCCCTTGGAAAACCTCAATAGCTGTAATTTCTTTTGTTCTACAAAGGTGGCTGGATATATTTTTATTCACCCAGTCAGGACAAATAACAAAAACACGTGCGCACTCCTCAAAATATACAAGAATGGATATCAATCATTTATATCACATTTGAAGACCTACTGTCAAGTGAAAAAGTGTATTTCTTCAGCACAAAAAAATAAAAATCAACTTATATTGAGAGACAGTTTCAATACCTGTTGACCTGATTCTTTCTTACAATAATTTCTATAATGAAGTTTTGTTTTCAGCTTCTATACACTGAGAAGGCTTGTATAATAAAGCATAAATGATGATAGATTGTAGTGTTAATTATTTGATATTTCGTTAAAAGGAGTACATGGTGAAGCAAGTCTTTCGTTCCGGCTTGGATTCTCTTACGTGACTATCCACGCCTCAAGAAGCTATTAAAGTCGGACAATTAAATCTGATCAGGTTAAAGAATGGCAAGCAAAACTGCCGCAAATGGTCGAATTCAACAGTTGTCTATGACTATTTGAGAGTAATGACTATGAAGAACATAATCTTTTAGTGTTTCTTGATCGTGCAATGCTTCTGTCTCCAATGCCCTGTATTTGGACAGATAGCCACGGAACAAATCTAAAGGGTATGGTGAAAATACACATCCATGCATAGGAGTGTCAAAATGAGAACAAAATCAATCCTGTTATTACTTCTATTTAACATTTTTGTGGTTGCTGATTTATTCGGCCAGAAAATACCCTTAGTTTATGATGTTGAGAATACTGGGGCAAACTTCCCGCAGCCTGTTTTACCCTCTATCAGCGAGCTTCCAAACATTCGTCCATTGACCGATCCGTTCGAATGGTCCTATGGGAGCGGTCGCGACACTAGTAGTCTGTCAATATCGATTATGTAAGTAGTTCATATATGCCGATATCTCCA
>CAZTDF010000305.1:0-4261 GCA_964612465.1 uncultured Pirellulales bacterium | reverse complement strand
TGCTCCACCAGCGAAGGGCAGAACCTGTTTTGTTGCTGATACACCCGCGATGGTAAACGGCAGGAACATCCAGATTTCGCAGGTAACTGCGGGCCAGACAATCGAGACGGTACAAGAACACGAAGGTACTTTCGTTTGTCGTGACATAGTCCTCGAGAGCGGAAACACCATCGGCGTCGTGGATGCACACTGCTTCATGCTCGATTCCGGGCAATGGGTAGCCGCACAAAACCTGACAAGCGGTCAAAGATTGAAAACACTAACCGGCACGGTCGGCATCAAGAGCATCACAACGAGAAGCTACACCGGCAAGGTTTACAATCTGAAGATCCAGGGTTCAGACCAGTATATGGTAGGCGAGGATTCCGTAATCGTACGTGATTTCTAATACGGCGTTTATCGGGTATTCAACCCGCTTATAGAACACCGTACGTGTTTGTTTAATCACGTATAGGTTATTCTTGCTTCGGTTGTTTACAAGCGGTCTTATGCATCAATTGCATAAGGCCGCTTTTTATTTAAGTGCGTGTTCTGCTGTGCGTGTTCATTTTGCAGTTGATTCTTGCAACAATAGCTTGCTGTAGCTATCATGGTGTGAATGGCAGCAAAATCACACAAGGACAAGAACAAGCAGGGGCCCGTGGCGGTCAACAAGAAGGCTTACAGAAACTTTGAGATTATCGAGAAGTACGAGGCAGGCCTTGGACTTTTAGGCACCGAGGTTAAATCTCTTCGGTCCGGCGGCGGGGACCTGAGCGGCTCTTATGCAAGGATTGAGAGCGAGCAATGCTGGCTCGTCGGTGCCGGCGTAGCCCAATACCAGCAGGCCGGGGCCCGGCAGCACGACCCGACCAGGAAAAGAAAGCTGCTGCTGCACAAGGCGGAAATCCGCAAGATCAGAACCAAACTCGAACAGAGAGGTTTTACTCTTGTGCCCCTGCGGATTTATTTTAATGACAGGGGCCTGGCAAAAATAGAATTAGCCCTTGCCAGAGGCAAAAGACAATACGATAAAAGACAAGCTATAACAAAGCGCGACCAAAAACGCGACATTGATAGAAGTATGAAAAAATATCGAAAATAGAGAAGAACAGAATTTAAAGGAGCCTGAAGATTATGGGCAAAGAAAATGAGCAGGAGAAAAAGATCATCGTCGATGAGGACTGGAAACAGGAAGCACAGAAAGAGAAGGAGATATTAGCCGCACAGGAAGAAGCTGAGAAAAAAGATGAGCAGCAGGAAGAGCCCTCTCACGGCCCTTTGCCGGAAGGTAATTTTGCCGCGCTTGTAAGCATGCTCACCACGCAGGCATTATTCGCCCTGGGCCTGCTGCAGATAAAGGGACAGGAAGAAAGAAAGCCCGATCTGGAGATGGCGAAATATAATATCGATATGCTCCAGGTGCTCGAGGAAAAAACCAAGGGCAATTTGACGGAAGAAGAAGAAACTGTGCTTGAGAATACTCTCAACGAGCTTCGTATGGGCTATGTTAAAATCGCAGGGTAAACAAAATTGGCGAATATATTAGACAAAATAATTGCCGACAAGCGGGCCGAAGTGCGCTGCCGACAATCAGCGATAAGTCTCGATGAGTTGAAGCGGCAGGTCCGTTCTTTACCGAAGTGCCGCAATTTCTACAAGGCCGTTACCAAGCCTAACCGTCGGGGCATAAACGTTATCGCAGAGGTCAAAAAGGCCTCGCCGTCGGCCGGTCTGATTCGTGAGGATTTCGATCCCGTGGCAGTCGCGCAAACGTATGAAAAATGCGGTGCCGACGCCATCAGCGTCCTTACCGATGAAAAGTATTTTCAGGGCCGGCTCGAATACATAAGTCAGATACGCCGGGAGGTGGATTTGCCCGTTATACGAAAGGATTTTATTATCGATATCTGGCAGGTTTACGAATCTCGCGCCGCCGGTGCCGACGCGATACTGCTGATAGCCGAGGCTCTTAAACCGGGTGAGTTGATGGACCTGATGATTGCCGCAGCCGAGCTGACGCTCACTGTGCTGCTGGAGGTCCATCAGGCCGATTCGCTGCTGGAGGTTCGCAGTATGATAGGTTTCCCGAAGAAAGGTTACAGCGTTATCGGAATCAACAATCGCGACCTGACGACGATGCAGGTTGATTTGAACACGACCAGCCGGCTGGGGGGACTTCTCGAAAATCAAAATGAGCTGGTCTCCGAGAGCGGCATAAAAACAAGAGCCGACGTAGAAAAGCTCATGTCTGCCGGAGTAAAGGCGGTTCTGATCGGTCAGACGTTATGTGAACATCCCGACATCGAGGAAAAATTCACCGAGCTGTTCGGCTGAGATTCTTTTGTTGGTCCTTATTGCGAATTTATAAGCTTGTGGCAAAAAGCGCAGGCCAAATGTGAAGCGAGGTCAAAGTATTATGAACGTATTTTTCTATTTACTTCTGGGGTTGGTAACCGGTGTTTTTAGCGGCCTGATCGGCATTGGGGGAGCGATAATTATCATTCCTGCGCTGGTTCTGTTGTTCGGTCTCTCGCAGCACGCCGCTCAGGGCACGACATTAGCGTTGATGGTCCCGCCGATTGGCCTGCTCGCCGCGTGGACGTATTACAAACAAGGTTTTGTGGATTTTAAAATAGCCGGGCTGATCTGTCTTGGCTTCTTTTTCGGCGGCCTGGTAGGCGCTAAATTCGCAACCGACATCCCGGAAGATATTCTGCGAAAGATTTTTGGGGTAATATTACTTGCTGCATCGCTGAGAATGATTTTTTACAAGTGACTAAACAACTCAAACCGACCGATCCGCACTGTCATCCCTGCAAAAGCAGGGATCCAAGAACGTAACGGTTTTAGTGGATTCCCGCCCATTTGCCTTTGATGGTTAAACTGCTTATTCCCAGATTTTGTTAATTTGTGTTAAAGGCAATACCTCGACCGATTTAGTCAATGGATAAGCGATTGCGCCGGGGTACACCACATAACAGGCTTTAGGCTGAAGGTCCTTTTGTGCCGACCAGAATCCTGTGGTTAATTTTTGGACTTATGAATATTTGAGTCCGACCGCCGGGAAATGCTGCAAGAACTGTACGATCTGCTTTTGTAAAGCTCTTGTAATCATCCTTGTATATTGCAAATCGTACTTTACAAATTTCAAGGATTATATCGTTATTCTTAGGAACAAATATGAATGAAATTGCGAAAAATCCTCAAAAAACTACTTTTAGCCACGGATTTTACAGATCACATAAAGATACTCGTTATCTGATGGTCGAACACCGCGAATCAAGAATCAAATATCCGTTAAAGTCATATAAATTTTCCTCCGAAGTAAAATGGGGCTGAAAGTGCGAGTAAAAAACAAATTGGGAGATTATCATCTTATTGGGGGATATAAGATATGTGCGATTACAACGAATTTAGAGAAGAGAATGGATATCAAAATGAAATCCCACGTTGGGTATGGTTTACTGGGCAATTCCTTTTTCGCTTTCAAGAAACATTGGAACATTACCCTCAAACAACAATAGCAAGGTTCTGGGAGGATTTCAAAAATTCGCAAGGATTGCAAAATTGTCAAGGTTTTCATCTAAAAAACCAGGGTACTCTGCTAATGCTTCTTTATGGTCTATTGGTTGTGCCAAGAGGTATGTGGGAACGAAGGGGACAAGATCTTCCGGATTTTTCATTTACAACTCGAAACCGATTTGATTTCCAGGTTGGTAACCAGAATATGACCACCATAGACTTTTTGAAGTATATGCGCCATGCACTTGCACACGCTAATTTCGAGATTGATGTGGAACAAGGATCATTTAAGTTTTTTAACAGACAGAACTTCGGCCATGGCGATATCAACTTCAGAGTTGAAATTGATCACTGTGGTCTTGGAATGTTCGTAACAGAGGTTGGCCAATATTTTATTAACTCTGTATTGATAGGGATTCAACAATAAGTAGTTCGATAGCATTATATTCTGCTATCCATTGCCGCGTGTGCTTGGCGCTGCCACTCAAATTATTTTCAGGTGATGAATAATTTCGCGAGCCACGAGTGACGAGTCACAATTTTTTCTGTGACTGTTGGATTTTGGCCCAGGTGTCGCGCAGGCCGACGGTTCGGTTGAACACGGGCTTTTCTTTTGTGCTGTCTTTGTCGACGCAGAAGTAGCCCAGCCGCTCGAACTGATACCGTCTCAGGGGCACGGCTTCCGCCAGTGAAGGCTCCACCCGGCACGAAGTCAGGACCTCCAGCGAGTTTTGATTCAGATTGGATTTGAAATCCT
>CAZTDF010000304.1:0-4269 GCA_964612465.1 uncultured Pirellulales bacterium | reverse complement strand
TCCACGATGACCCGGCCGCTGCAACGATTGACACCTGGACAGAGTGGGTTATTCCACTCCAGACTTTTGCCGATCAGAGCATCAATCTGAGCAACGTTGACAAGATTGCTATCGGCCTTGGTACACAGGGCAACATGACAATCCCCGGCGGTTCGGGCAAGATGTATATTGACGATATCCGTCTGTATCAGCCGAGAGAGGTTGCTGAATAGCAAAATCCGCTTTAGCGGAAATAACAGCAGGATTTGATTGATTTCGGGGCCTATGCCAACAAGTTCGGCATAGGCCCCTTTTTTGCCGGTTAGAAAAACCAGTCCATTAAACATAAGTACGATTTCGAATTCCTTCTATAGCTGTTGCAAGTAAATTCAGCCCAATCAATCCCAGGAGAACTATTAAGGAGAAATACGAAAAAATGATAGAATTCCAGGTTCGAGATAAGAATTCCCTTGACCGTAAGAGGATCAAATTGGTAAAATAAAATTGACGTTTTTTGTGGTTTTTTTGTCCCACAAACGATGTAATTTCTAAAATCTATTTGAGATTTTCACTTTATAATCCGCCGCTCTTGTTGGGCTTTAGAAGGAGGTAGTCTCAAGTCGAAATTTTTTGTGCAAATTAAATAGAACACAGGGAAAGTGGAAATTATTGACCATCGCTTTGGCGTGTGGCCACAGTATTGTAAATTGTTAGCTTATTCTAAAGGAGGATTGTTATGAATAGAAGATTGATCTACCTAATTCCTTTTGTTTTGGTTTTAGGCCTGACTGCTGGTTCTGTAACCAGAGGCGCCCTGATTGAGGATGACTTCGAAGCCGATACTGTGGATCTCAGCAAATGGCAACTCATTAACGGTCCCGGCGTCAGTATAACTCAAAGCGACGGCCAGCTATTTTTTAATCGACCGGTCCTTCAACTTAACTATCTTGCTACTGCCGACCAATTCGATCCGGCAGAAAACTCGTTAACCATTACCGGCTCAGTTACATTAGCAACCAATGGTGACATGGATGTCTGGACTCGGGCGGATATCATTGCCAATACAAGTGGCAGTGCGGGGCACGTCCTTGACAGCGGCATTCGTATCAACTTTTGGCAAGATGCTGTAGATTCGGGCTATCCGCCCAACTTGGACATATTAGAGAAAACAGCAGGTGTCTGGCCATGGGACAGCACAATCTCAGACGGCGCCAATATTCCCGGCGACGATGAAGCAGTTGACTGGGAATTTGTGATTACGGACGACGGTTTAACAATTACCGCCACCTTTACGCAAATCAGTGATCCGACCAACACACTTACGTTATCCGGAACAAGCACGACAGATTTCGCCACTGATTACGTGGTATTCACGGTAACTTCCGGCTATCTCAACAATGTAACTGTGCTGATTGGTGGATCATATCCGTATGCCTCACGCCCCAATCCTCTTGACGGCGCATTGTATGCGGATACATGGGTGACTCTTACCTGGAAACCGGGAGGACTCGCTGCTTCGCATGATGTATATATAGGCGATAATTTTGACGATGTTAATGACGGCATTGCCGATGTATTCCGGGGCAATATAGGCGATACGTATATTGTCGCGGGCTTTCCCGGATTTCCATTGCCGGATGGCCTTGTTAATGGCACGACCTACTATTGGCGAATCGACGAGGTCAATGAAGCGGACCCGAATAGCCCCTGGAAAGGCGACGTTTGGAGCTTCACTGTTCCCCCAAAGACCGCTTATGAACCCATTCCGGCTGATAACGCCGAATTTATCGATCTTAATTTAACACTTAGCTGGACACCGGGGTACGGCGCAAAAGTGCACAATATAGTCTTCGGCGAAGACTTCGACGAAGTGAACAACGCTGCCGCGAGTATTTCCAGCGGTACCAGGACTTACAATCCCGGGCCGCTTAATCTGGCTACAACTTACTACTGGCGTGTCGACGAGTTCGACGGCATTGCTACTTATAAAGGCGAAGTCTGGAGCTTCACTACTCTGGGCGCCGTTAGCGGCCCGAATCCGGCTGCCGGTGCTGTTGACGTAAAGCCATCGGTAATTCTTAGCTGGGATGCCGGAGCGGTTGCCGCTTCACACGATGTGTACTTCGGTACGGATGCGGACGCCGTGGCCGATGCCACGACAGCCTCGCCCGAGTACAAAGGGCCAAAGGCACTCGGCGAAGAGAGCTATGACCCCGGCAAGCTTACATTAAATACAACTTACTACTGGCGCATCGATGAGGTCAACGATAGTCCCGATAGTCCCTGGGCCGGCAACGTCTGGAGCTTTACGACCGGTGATTTCTTTGCCATCGACGACTTCGAGGACTACGATGCCGCCGAGAATCAGATATGGTACGCATGGCACGATGGACTCGGCTATGGCACACCGGGGACTGCGGATTACTTCGCCGGCAACGGAACCGGCGCTGCGGTGGGCGATGAAACCACCCCTTCTTATACAGAGGAAACCATTGTCCACGGCGGCGGCAAATCCATGCCGGTTGCATACGACAATAACAAGCAGGGTTACTCGAACTATTCGGAAGTGGAGTACACGTTGACAGACCAGCGTGACTGGACTGAAGAAGGCGTTACGGAACTATCGCTGTGGTTCAGAGGCTATTCGGCTTCCGTCGGCAGCTTCGCCGAGGGCCCGGTCGGTACTTACACAATGACCGGCTCCGGCACAGATATCTGGGATATCGGGCCCGGGGCAGGCGAGTTTCACGATGAGTTCCACTTTGCTTACAAGATGCTAACCGGTCCAGGCTCGATTGTAGCGAAGGTCGAGAGCATACAGAATACAAACGACTGGGCCAAGGCCGGTGTGATGATTCGTGAAACGCTTGAAGGCGGCTCGAAGCATGCTCTTGCGGCTGTTACACCTGCCTATGGAGTTGCCTTCCAGGGACGTATCCAGCCGGGCGAAGGCAGTTTCAATACGAACCAGGCCGATTTCACAGCACCTTATTGGGTGAAATTAGAGCGTGACGTAGCAGGGAACTTCTCGGCTTACCACTCAGCGGACGGATCAAGCTGGGAGTTGATACAGGAAGGCCAGGCAACGCCCATTCCGATGACCTCGAATGTCTATATAGGCTTGGCGCTGACCAGCCATGATACTGCTTTGACATGCCAGGCCGTATTCTCCAATGTCACGACCACCGGGACAGTCAGCGGGCAGTGGGCGAACCAGGATATCGGCATAACCAGCAACGACGCTGAGCCGCTGTATGTAGCCGTATCCAACACTGCCGGCACGCCTGCCGTGATGGTCCACGATGACCCGGCCGCTGCAACGATTGACACCTGGACAGAGTGGGTTATTCCTCTGCAAGCCTTAGCTGATCAGGGTATCGACCTGAGCAACGTTGACAGGATCGCGATTGGTCTTGGCACCCGGGGCAACATGACGATCCCCGGCGGTTCGGGTAAGATGTATTTCGACGACATCCGCCTGTATCAGGCGAGTGAGGTTGCCGGTGAGTAATCGCCACTCCTTCACCAAATGGTGTAAGGATATGAATTAATATGGAGCCTATGCCGATTCATTTGGCATAGGCTCTTTTCTGTAGTTCCGATAGAAACCAACTTCTTCTTCATACGCGCTAATTACTTGGACAAAGAAACTCACAATTTATATTATAATCTGGAGTTTTAGGCCGAAGCGTAGCTATCATACAGTAACGTCCGGCTGCATTTTGATTATGAGGATGAGTAGCAGGCTGTTGTATTTTACAGAATAAAATCCATACAAATGCAATTATAGAAGTATGAGAAAGGAGCCAGCATGAAGAAGCAAACAAGAAGGGAATTCCTGAAGCGGTTGGGTTATATGACCGGTTCAGCAGCGACACTTTCGGTTCTACCATGCTGCAGCAGTGGGCAAACAGCAGGGAAAAAACGGCCCAATATCATATTCATAATGACAGACGACCATGCCTCGCACGCCATGAGCTGCTACGGCAGCAAAATCAACAAGACACCCAATCTCGACCGGATCGCTAATAAAGGCATGCTTTTTAACAACAGCTTCTGCACAAATTCCATCTGCGCCCCCTGCAGGGCCGTCATTCTGACCGGCAAATACAGCCACATCAACGGCGTTATCGACAATCGCAAAAAGTTTGACGGCAGCCAGCAGACTTTCCCCAAACTGCTTCAAAAAGCCGGTTACCAAACCGCTATGATCGGCAAGTGGCACCTCAAGACCGACCCGACCGGCTTCGACTACTGGAACGTCCTGCCGGGACAGGGAACATATTATAA
>CAZTDF010000303.1:0-4269 GCA_964612465.1 uncultured Pirellulales bacterium | reverse complement strand
GCCCCCAGATTTATCTGGGGGTTGAAAACCCGATTTGAAAAAACAAACCCAATTTACGAATGGGCAAAATGAGCTTAAGTGTCTATATGAAAGGGAGATATGAGGAATTTTGTGGTCTTGGGCGGCGAAAAAACAAAGCCAATTCAAAGCCAAACAAGCTTGTCCCTTCGGCAAGCTCAGGGCAGGCTCTGAGCAACGTCGAATGGAGCCAATTTTGGAGATGGTTATAAAGAATCTTCTAATCAATTGCCTTTTTTAATTTTTTTGATGAAAAAGTGGCCGATTTGGTTTATAATATAAGTGAAATTTGGGAATTTTGACCTTTTTTAGCCTGATGGATTCTTTTACAGTTTCGACGTTAAAGAGGAGCAATAAAGACTTCTATATTTGAACCTAAAGCTCATTTTGGGCTTTCAAAGGTAGGAGGTGAAGTCAAATCGTTAATCAGTAGTGGAGATCGAGATATTCATTGAGGATGACGGTTTCATTGAACGTATATACAAAACACATATTTTTGAAGGAGGAATGTTATGTTCAGAGAATTGAGAAGTTTAGTAACAATCTGTGTGCTCGTGGGATTGATTGCATTCGTAAGCGGTGATGCACGGGCCAACTGGCTGGAAACATTCGATGGCGACGAGCCCGACCTGGCAACATGGCAGTACGAATGTTTTCCCGACGTAACCAAAACGTTCACGAATACCATCGTGACCGACCCAAACGGCAACAAATATCTAAGCCTGGATGAGACAAGCACCGTGGACATCGGCGGCTCGGCTTTCGGCGCAGCTTTCGGGACCGACGAGGTATTTACCGATGTCCGTGTCGGGGCAGTCGTCAACGTCACCGGAGATGCCTCATGGCGCTACTGCGGCCTGGTCTCACGCACGACTTACTTCGTTGACCCGGATGGCTCGATGACCGGCGTGGCTCCCGGCTTCGTTGCGGCCCAAACTTATATAATGCACATCAACTGGGAAGACGGCCCGGGCAACCTGCGAATCGACCTCGAGAAGGTCATCATGATGCAAAACATCATGAGAAATTCAGAGGAGCTGAATCTGGACGTTCTCGTGCCGGGGCTCAATCACGCCCGGAGTTACTATGCCGAGCTGGATGTCGTCGGCTCGGGGCCAGTGTACGTCACCGGCAGTCTTTATGAGTACAAAGGCGGGCCGCTCGTCGCAAGGACGGCAACAATGGTGGATACTAACGGTAACGACCCGTGGGAAGACGAGGGTGTGAATGATGAAGTCTTTACGAGCGGTGCAAGCGGAATATTCGCACAGAATGAAAACGGGGAACCGGTTGGATATCATAGCACTTTTGACGATATCTTCTCTGTTTCAGACGGTCCGGCGGCCGTGAATCTCAGTCCCGCCGATGGGGCGATCGATGTGCCCGTCGATGTGAGCCTGAGCTGGGTCGAGGCAGAGTTTGCGACTGGCCGCGAGCTGTGGTTAGGTAAAGCCGGAGCGATGGAAAAGGTTGATCCCGCACCGACAGGAACCACCTATACACCCGTGGATCTCGAATTAGGCCAGACGTACCAGTGGAGAGTCGATCAAATCGGCCCCTCCGGCACGGTGACAGGCCATACCTGGACCTTTGCGATAGCGGATTATCTGATCGTGGATGACTTCGAATCATACACCAGCGATGATGGCCTCAGAAGTACATGGGTCGACAACATTGAAGAGCCGGGAGTCGAATACGTCCTTCTGGCGGCGGGCGAGAACAACGCCATGCGGTTTGAATTCCAGAATCAGTTTGATCCTTACTTTACTGAGGTCACGAGGACATTTGACGGTCCGCAGGACTGGACGGCTCGATCTGTCGAGGATTTGTCGCTGTCATTCATTGGCGAACACGAAAACACCGAGCACCTGATGTATTTGACGCTGGAGGATGCTGCCGGCCAAAGCTTCAGGGTCGAGACATTCACCCATGCGTGTCAGTCTGATTCATGGCGTCAGTGGGTCATTGCCCTTGTTCAGTTCAGCGATGGCGGTGTAGATTTGACCTCTGTTAAGAAAATCACTATCGGCTTGGGTGACGGCACCGATTCCGGCCAGCCCGGCGATGACAGGGACCACATATACATTGACCAGATTATTTTAAGCCCGGCTGGATGATAAAATATTGAGCAGTCGGATTTGCGGGGCGATATACAAGTTGCTTGCAAGGTTGACTTCGAGGACTTTGCCATCATGGCCGAGTCAGCCTGTGATTATACAAGATTTCGGGGTCTGTACCGATTGATTTGGTATAGGCCCCGATTGTTTCTCTGCTGCTACGACCTGGCCATTACTTCACTCATCGCCGCCAGCGCTAAGTCGATATCCTCGGCGCTTATGCCGTAATGAGTCACCGCCCTGAGACGCCCCGGTCCTACCTGCAGCATTTTAACTGCCCGGCCGGCAAGTTGTGTCACGAGTGTCGCGGCATCGAATCGATCGTCTGCCATATCAAAATAAACGATGTTCGTCTGTATCTTCTTCAAGTCGAGTGACAGACCCGGGATGCGGGCGATTCCTTCGGCCAGATGTTTCGCATTTTCATGGTCCTCTGCTAATCGATCCACCATCTGCTCTAAAGCTGTAATCCCTGCCGCAGCGATGACCCCGGATTGCCGCATGCCGCCTCCCAGCACCTTTCGGTTGCGACGAGCCTCGGCAATGAATTCGCTCGAACCACATACAAGCGAACCCACCGGCGAAGAAAGCCCCTTGGAAAGACAAAAGCTCAGCGAATCAGCGTGACGGGTCAGTTCCTTGACGTCCACCCCCAGGGCCACCGCGGCATTAAATACCCTGGCACCGTCGAGATGTACGTGGAGGCTCCGTTCGCCGGCCAATTTTGCAACTGATTCGGTATATTGGGGCGTCAGAGCCGAGCCGTTACAGCGATTGTGCGTGTTTTCCAGGCAAATCAGCCGGCTTCGCGGAAAATGCAGGTTGCTACCGCGAATCGCCGCCTCGATATCCTCCAGCCGCATTGTACCGTCAGGCTGATTGACGACCGTATGCGGGTGGATGCCGCCCATAGCCGACATGCCGCCTGCTTCGTATAGGAACGTGTGCGATTGATCGCCCAGGATGACTTCTTCGCCGCGTCTGCAATGGGTCAGCACGCACACTAAGTTTCCCATTGTTCCGCTGGCGACCATTATTGCTTCTTCTTTACCCATACGCTCGGCGGCCATTTTCTCAAGCCGATTTGTTGTTGGGTCCTCGCCGAACACATCGTCGCCCAACTCGGCATGGTAAATCGCTTCCCGCATCGTTTGCGTCGGCAAAGTCACTGTATCGCTGCGCAGATCAATCGTTTTCACCTGCTATCTCCTATGTGCCAGGAATAATATCATTTCTTGTCCACATGCTCACAGTACCGATAATAATCGTCTCTGTCACTAAAGTATCAAATCTGCCTGACAAATAAAGCTGTTTTTGACATTTTTTGGCTGATTATGATGATAAAAATGGTTTCTTACGCTCTGAAAATTTGTATGAAAAATACGTAGTCACCACAATAGAAATGGTCATATTTTATTTGTATACTAAAGATAGTGCATAATCAAGGAGGGGCTGCTGGCGCGGAGGCTTGCAGCCCTTCCTTAATCCTTTTCCTCAGTCAAGCTCATAAAATGTCTCTTAGCAGTTCCACAGAAAATACTGAGCAGGTCGAAGTCTCTATCGTATTATTTATGTAGAACGTGTCTGCTTTTGTATTGAAACAGCCGGGGCCTATACCGAACTGATGGTATAGGCCCCGAAATCATGCAAGTACTGTTGTAATTTCCGCAAAAGCGGTTTTACTCTTCAGCAGCTTCTCTCGGCTGGTACAGCCGGATGTCGTCAATGAACATCTTACCCGAACCGCCGGGGATCGTCATGTTGCCCTGGGTTCCCAGGCCAATTGCTATCCTGTCAACGTTGGTCAGGACTATGCCCTGATCGGCAAAGGTCTGCAGCGGGATGACCCACTCGGTCCAGGTGTCTATCTGTGCCGCGGCCGGATCATCATGGATTACCACCGCTGGTGTGCCGGCACTGTTGGACACGGCCACGTAAAGCGGCTCGGCATCATTGCTGAGGATGCCGATGTCCTGGTGCGCCCACTGCCCGGTGACTGAGCCGGAAGTCGTGACGTTAGAGAATACGGCCTGACACGTCAGAGCGGCATCGTGACTCGTTAAGGCTAAGCCGATATAAACATTCGCGCTCATCGGGATGGTCTGCGGTGTAGCTCCCGTTACCGTCTGCCAAT
>CAZTDF010000302.1:0-4316 GCA_964612465.1 uncultured Pirellulales bacterium | reverse complement strand
ACGCTCCGCAGCCGTTTGCCGACTTCGCCTAAAATATCCGCAAGCCGGAGCAGGTTTTGTTCGGTTCGTTCCAGTTTGCGAAGTGCTTCTTTTTTATGTGCCTTGTACTTGCTTATACCGGCGGCTTCTTCAAATATGAATCTTCTGTCGGTCTTCGACGCACTTACCAAATGCTCAACCTGTCCCTGTTCAAGAATCGAATAGGCCTTGGTACTCACACCGGTGTCCATAAACAGTTCGCGGACATCTTTGAGCCGGCAGACTTTGTTGTTTATCCGGTACTCACTCTCTCCGCTTTTATATATCTTTCGTGATATTTGTACCTCGTCAGCTTCAATTGGGAGCTGTCGCGCTCCGACGCCGTCAGAATTTGACATAACCAGGCTGACTTCAGCCGCCCCCAGAGGTTTTCTGCTGGTGCTGCCTCCGAATATTACATCCGCCATCTGCCCGCTTCGCAGGCTTTTAACGCTCTGTTCCCCGAGGGCCCACTTTATCGCATCGACAACATTGCTCTTGCCGCATCCGTTGGGTCCGACAATGGCTGTTATCGGTGAATCGAAAACAAATTCCGTCTTGTCGGCAAAACTCTTAAATCCGTTTAGTATAACCTTTTCAAGTCTCATCTATTATTCCTGGTGTAAACGTCCGGTAACTATTCTTAAAAAACTCAAGCCATGCTAATTAATCCAATTACGCAATATTGTTATCGGCCGAAGGTTTGTCATTTCTTGATATTTAGGCCGATTTTTGGCATGTTCCCGGCATGAAATTCCGCTGCCACGACACCCTTGTCACACATCTGTTTCAAAAGGACTGCTGCATCTGCATAGGAGACGCCCAGGCCGCCGCGTCCCTTCTCGCCCTCCTCAATGGGCTCGTCACAGAGTGTTCTGATAATATCACCGAGCTCGAAGGAGCTTTTCAATTGTGTTATGACACTGGGTCGCTTCGGATGCTTGCGGATGATGTTTACGTATTTCTGACCGGATGGGGCGTTGATGACGACGTCACCGCTGCCTGACTGCACGAAAATATTGCCGTTACAATTGATTGGCGCACCGAACAACACAAAACGCGGCTGCCCGCTGCGAGAGACAAACACTGCCTTGAGTTCGGTTTGTGCGACCCGTTCCAGATAAAAATTACGCCCAATGAATTCCTGCGTTATGGCAACATCGTCTAATTTTCGCAATTGCTCGTATGCAGCTAACCTGATTCGAAAATCATCATCGCGCAGCAATTTCCGCGAGATCGAGACCGCATCGTTCCGCTTTGCTCCGATGGTAATCGACTCCAGGGCCTCTACTCTGTAAGCTGAATCTTTTTCCTGTGCGATCCGCCTGAGAGCCACCAGGCCAGTGTCACTGCCGAGGTTGAGCATACATCTGGCCGCGTGCAGCCGAATCTTCTCGTCGGGTGAATCCAACAAAACACCGAGCTCATCCAGGCATTCATTGCCGATGGCCTCAAGAGCAACCTCGCTCGAATATTTGTCCCCGGAACCGGAAAGTCTTTTTACATAAGCCCTTATTCGTTTGCTGTTAATTCCCGGTTCCTGCGTAAGAAACATTGCCGTGACTATTGAAATAAATCTTTGTCTCTGCTCTTTATATTTAGGCGGCACGACAAATTCGATCCTGTCGGATAAAACCGCCTTTGCTGCAGCATCGCCAAAACGCCCGTTTATGCGGTTGCGAATCCGGTTTGCCATTTCAAAATCGGGCTTGTGGAGCGTGAGAATAATCTTGTACTCATCAAGAACCTTTCCTCCGGCCAGGATATGCCCCGTTCTTTTATTGATTGCCGAATCGTCAATCTTGTCTATATAGACCGGCCCCTCCGCATCAGCCATAATTCTTGTATTTACACCGAAGCTTCCCAACATTTTCAGTTCGGCCGTAAAGAGCCGACCGCCATCAAGAGAAGTTGTCTGTGTGCTCGGTAATGCTGTTACTCTAACGTCGAAGTACTGGTTTTTCGAAGCAACTGCCGGTATCACTCCCTCAACCGAGACTACTGCAGTATCGGGACTGTCGATGAATTTATCGACATCCAGCCCGCTATTCGCGGGCAAATGTCTTAGAATATATTGTCTAAGATAGTCCCTTACCTGTGGCGGG
The DNA here is from genome assembly GCA_964612465.1 of uncultured Pirellulales bacterium. GTDB lineage: Bacteria > Planctomycetota > Phycisphaerae > Sedimentisphaerales > Anaerobacaceae > JAFGPJ01. Next base: position 2,193 of record CAZTDF010000302.1, on the reverse strand, counting down.
CATTCTGCAGAACCGGCCCTTTCAAGCCCCACTACCAGGCCTAACCCTTCAACGGGAACCGGTTCAGGGGCCGAGACCTTGGCTAATGAGCCGATTGTGGCGCCCAAACCTTCCGTGGATGCAAAATCCTGCCCCCCCCTGCCGGCATGGCTCTGCCCAACGCAGCCGCCTACACAATAAATGGTGAGCAACGCTGCTATTACAAGAACTGTTTTTCGACAAATCATGTTCATATAGCCATGCACCTCAAAAAGGCTGAATATGCAGTGGAGAAAGCTGCCCAATATTATGCCTTCAAAACAATAATGTCAAGCCGAATTTCGTGCCTTTTTTCAGATCGATTCTCGATGCAGGTTACTGATTCGGCCAAATCATGCAAAACTTCGCTTTAAGCTGCCGCCAGCAGCACAAGTTTACCGCCTCTTATTAGTTGCCTCAAATGCTATTTCGATAATCGGCCGTAGTTTTTTGGTCCACACTTCATATCCCTTATCGTTCAGATGCAGTTGGTCTTTAAGAAAGAATTCGACGTTTGGCTTGCCGTCGCTGCTTAACAGCGGCGTTGCCGAATCGAAGTAGAACAGCCGGTCATCCTTCCCTGAGAAATCCTGAATCATCATGTTCGCTTCGTTCATCATCGGCCAGAGAGACCATCTGCTCCGGCTTGGTTTGATACCCACATAAATAATCCGCGTCCCCGGCAGCCCGGCGTGGACCAGCTTTACGAATTTCTTATAGTCGTCAAACACACGCCTGGCGTTTTTTCCGGCCGCCACGTCGTTATCACCGGCGTAAAATACAATCACCTTCGGCTCGTAACACAGCACGATCCGCCCGGCAAAATAATTGACCTCCGAGATTTGCGAGCCGCCGAATCCGCGGTTAAGCACGGCAAATTCCCCGAAACACTCACGGGTCGGCCATAACCGGATGCTCGAACTGCCCACAAACAACACGGCATCCGAAGGGAATGTATTCTTCCTGTCCCATTGCTCGAATTGCCGGATCGTCTCTTCCCACCGCCCGGCAGGATCCGCCGCCGGCTTATCCTGTGCGAACGATACAACACAACCGCAAAGTACAATCAATAACAAAATTTCTCGTCGAATCATCACAAAACCTTTCCATGAAATCCCAGTTCTAATCGTATTATAAGATATGCTTAACCGTCGATCAGCGAAAGTTTATTTTTCCGAGTCGAACAAATACACGATTTGCTGTGGAGTTTTCACGAGTACTTTTGCTCCGTTTGCGGTCAGTTCCTCAGCGGTTCGAAAACCCCAGAGAGCCCCTGCCGGAAACATGCCGGCAGCGACGGCCGTGCGCATATCCGTGTCCGTATCGCCGAGATAGACAAACCGCCCGGGCAGAATATCAAGCTCCTCGGCGATCTGAAGCGCCCCGGTGGGGTCGGGCTTGATGGGAACCGACGGTAAAGCACCGCGAACGACCTGGAAATGACAGTCCGGGAAATATCCCTCGACCCCGGTACGGGTCGCATCATGAGGCTTGTTCGAGAGTACGGCCATCGGAACACCGCGTGCCTGCAGCTCGGCCAGCAATTCCGGAACGCCGGGATACGGCTTTGTATTGTCCGCCCAGCATTTCGCGTACACGGCCCTAATAACTTCCCTGCATCGATCAACCGTATCGTCATCCTGGTAGTCCTCGGGCAGAACACGCTTAGCCAGGCAACCGGCACCGTCGCCGACAAAACGCCGGTAACTTTCAATAGGATGCGTCGGAAAGCCCAACTGCTTCAGTCCTGCATTCGCGGCAAAGGCGATATCAACTAATGTGTTCAGTAACGTACCGTCGAGGTCGAAAAGTATGGCTTGAAATTCGATTGTATCAGTCTCCGATGATTTGACAGATGATGGTTCTGGTTCTGGGCCTGGTGTCGAAATCGACGAGGATGATTTGCTGCCAGGTCCCAAGCGTGAGCCGGCCGGCCACGATGGGAACGCTCAGCGAAGGCCCTAACAGCGAGGCCCGCACGTGGGCATGGCCATTATCATCATGCCACGTTTCTTCATGCTCGTAGCGGGCATTCTCCGGCGCGAGCTTCTCGAACGCCGCCTTTATATCGTAATTCGCCAATCCCGGCTCGTATTCGGTCGTCGTAATTCCCGCCGTCGAGCCGATATTAAAAACCGTCACGGCCCCATCCCGGATATCCGACCGCGCCACCGC
>CAZTDF010000301.1:0-4331 GCA_964612465.1 uncultured Pirellulales bacterium | reverse complement strand
ACATTGTTTTTTTCAAGAACAGTGTCCGGGATGAGGTCTTTATCCGGTGATCCCACGGTACCGAAGATATAAGGAATGCCGCAAGGAATTAATACCTCTTTCTCTTTACGAATTAAAAGAATCTTAGCGTCCGGATAGTATCTCCTTGCACTGACACCTACTGTGATGCCAGCCGCGCTTCCCCCTACGATTAATATATCTGGTTTCTCCATAACAATCCAAATGGTTGCTGCTTGTTTATGCGAATATTATCATTAAATACTTCTCAAATCTCCGGCCTATCAGACTCGTCGCCTCATCAGTATCTTCGGCCTTCACATTTATCCAGTGGATAAGGAGCTTATCACCAATAACATCTAATGTAAACGTTCCAGGGGTTAAGGTAATCGAATTGGCTAAAATCATCTTTGCAATGTCAGATTTGAGACGAGTCTTTATAACTACAATACCTGGCTTTATAGGCATTTTGGGGTGTATAACACGATAGGCAACGTCGAAATTCGCCTTAATTATCTCCCAGAAAAGAACAATTAAGTACACGAGAAAAAATAAAATTCTCTTTATACTTAGCGGCGGCAAATCTAACTTTGAGTAAATATGAGATGCGAAAAGGCAGACAATCAGGCAAACCACGCCGCCGGTAATAATCTCCGGCCAATCTAATCTCGAACTCAAAGCCAGCCATAGGGCGAAAGATAACACCAAAAGCCAGATGAAACCTTTTACCTTTTCAGATGTTGGGTAAACAACCCGTTGCATTTACAGATCCAAACTTTCGAACTCTGTGTCTGTGTTCACGTTCACAAGAAAGTACATCTTGACCTTTTCATTGGTTTTGTCAACAATTTTTTTTAATTTATTTGTATATTTGAATATTTGAATATTCTTGACATAAACAACCATTGTCCTAAACTCTTTTATTGTATGAACATAGGCCAAAGAGTTGAATAGGGTGGTTTATGAGGTATCATAAAATTCCGGATGAAACTGTTCGACGGTTGGTGATTTGCCTTAGAGGCTTGCTGTCTTTGTCAGAAAGAGGATATAAGAATATATCCAGCTATAACTTAGCTGATTCTCTTGGGCTTAACCCCTGGCAGATAAGAAAGGACTTTTCTTACTTTGGCAGTTTTGGCACACCGGGCATAGGCTATGATATCGAGAAGCTCGTAAGGCAAATTAGAAGAGTTCTCAAACTTAATGCTGTTCATAAGGCAGCTTTAGTTGGGGTGGGCAACCTTGGCTCGGCCATGTTAACATATTCGGGATTTGGCATATTGGGGTTCAAAATTTTCGCTGCGTTCGATAATGATCCTAAAAAAATCGGTCGACGAGTAGGAAATATCACGATCGAGGATGTCTCAAACCTACAGACATTGCAGCAAAGAAAAATTGAAATTGGAATTATTACTGTTCCTTGCGAGGCCGCTCAGGAAACATTCAATAAGCTCACCGCAGCGGGGATTAAAGGTATCTTGAGTTTTTCACCGTGCTATAAAACAGGCCGCAAAAAAGTCAAAGTAATAACTATCGATATTGCGATGGACCTTGCCCGTCTGCCATACTATATAACTACAAGACGGATTACCAAAGTTTAAGCTAAGTAATATCGTACCTCGTTCTCATCTAAGAAGTACCAACAACACGTATGGCTTGCAGCTTAGAAATCTCTCTTAGTGTGATACCTGTCCTTCGCTCTGATTAGCCAACTTGTCCAAGATAGCAAAATACCTGGCTTCAGGTTGCAGCCCCATCAGACGCTTTACCTCTTTGCCGTTCTTGATAATTAAAGCCGTCGGGATTTCACTCACACCTTTAACGCTCCATCCCACGGGTCAGTACTGTAAGAAGATCAAAGGCAAAATCCGTTACTTTGAGATCGACAAGAAGAAAGCACTCGAAAAATACCTGGCTCAGGCGACTTATCTGCACAGAGTGCAAAGTCTGGTCCAGAAAACCTCAAACGACGTATTTACACGGATGCCGGAACTTTATACATATTTTCTTTACATCTGTGACTGGAAAACCACCAGCTTCTTTTCCAGATCTTATGCTTTTACTTAAATTCGCCGAAATAGTATAATAATGTTTATGAATCCTAAACCTTACAAAAAAAGAGACATAATTTTGGACAGCGTCGCAGACGGTGTATTCACCATTGATAAAAACTGGCATATCACGACCTACAACAAAGCTGCCGAAGAAATCACAGGAATACCTCGGGAAAAAGCGATTGGTCAAGTATGCAAAGATGTATTAAGAGCCAATGTCTGCGAGACGGATTGTGCTCTGCGATATACGATGGATACGGGCAGTCCCGTTATTAATAAGCCCGTCCATATTATTGACTCCGAAGGAGGACGAAAGGCCGTAACAATATCTACAGCATTGCTAAAGGATGACAAGGGTCGGGTTATAGGCGGTGTAGAGACCTTCAGGGATATAACCATTGTCGAAGAATTGCGAAAGCAAGTTCAAGAAAAGTACACCTGTGAAGACATAATCAGTAGAAACCACATTATCCAGGGGCTTTTTAATATTCTGCCACAAGTTGCTGATAGTGATTGTACAGTTTTGATTGAGGGCCAGACTGGTACTGGCAAAGAGTTGTTTGCCCGTGCTATTCATAATTTAAGTCGGCGTAAAGAAAAATCTTTTGTCGCTGTCAACTGCAGCGCCCTTCCAGAGACTCTATTGGAATCAGAGTTATTTGGCTACAAGGCCGGAGCATTTACAGATGCGAGAAAGGACAAGATCGGTCGCTTTACTCTTGCTGAGGGTGGCAGTCTGTTTCTGGATGAGATTGGGGATATGTCGCCTGCTATTCAGGTTAAGTTACTACGCGTCTTGCAAGAGAAAACATATGAACCTGTGGGGGCCATCTCTTCCGAGAAGGCGGATGTGAGAATCATCGCTGCAAGTAACCAAGATCTGGTTGAGTTGGTTGACCAGGGCAAATTCAGAAGCGATCTGTACTTCCGGATCAATGTAGTTAAATTACCTCTGCCGCCTTTGAAGGACAGAAGTGAAGATATCCCCCTTCTGATCGAACATTTTATCCATCGCTTCAATCGAATCTACAATAAGAATATATGTTGTCTCAGCGATGAGGCTATGGCTGCTATATTGAGCTATGATTTCCCGGGTAATATACGCGAACTCGAAAATAGTGTCGAACACTGTTTTGTTTTATGCCGGGGTGATGTCATAGAGACGCGGCATCTGCCACCCTCAATGAAGAAACCCACTATGGGTGAGGAACCTGATATTAGTACTTTCAGGACACTACGGCAGATGGAAATACTTATGATAGAAAGAGCGCTTCGTCGCAACGATGGCAATCGGACAGCAGCCGCCAGAGAGTTGGGAATAAATGCCAGCACCCTATTCAGAAAGCTCAAGAGTCTGAAAATCAGAACCGAATAGACACCTCTTAATCTCTACCCTCACCATTAATACTATACCGAAATACTATACCTATGTTGCATTTTGCAAGACAGCAAGGTTCTCTCCTATTGCAAATTGCAATATGATCACGCATGAGATTCTTTGTACTCATTTCTTATATGTGCGTAAGCCCTTATCATTCAATGAATTAAAGACAAGCTTTATTTAGATAGAATCATTGGCATGGAAGTTGCTGAATAGAAATCTGGAGATTGCTTATGAAGGTAGCTTTACCAGTTTGGCAGGGTCAAGTGTCGAGTGTATTCGACTTTGCTCATAAACTACTAGTAATGGAACTTAAAAATGGTGGGGAAACGGATCGTCAAGAGATCGTTCTTGTTGAACAGAGCGGTCCGGAAAGAGCCGCTATGTTGAAACAGCTTGGCGTAGGTGTCTTAATTTGTGGAGCAATTTCCAGACCATTGGCAGAGATGATAAACGGTTCGGGAATTCAGGTTTTGCCGTTTGTTAAAGGCTCGGCAGAACAAATTATAAACGCGTACAAGGCTCGCCAATTAAGTCAGCCGAAATATACAATGCCTGGTTTTTGGCCTGGAGCCCGCAGAAGTTTTCGCAGGCACCGATGCCGGAAGGGTGGTCGTAGATAAAAGAAGTTAATGCAATGTTGATGCGGTTTTGCGCAACCGACGGGGTCGGAGTCTAAGGTGAATGAGAGAAGGAGAAACAAATGAAAGTAGCAGTGACATCACAAGGCCAAGAGCTTTCGAGTGAGGTTGATCTTAGATTCGGACGAGCTAAATTTTTGCTCGTAGTTGACAGTGAAACTGATGATTTCGAAGTGCATGATAATGAGTTGAATTTAAATGCTGTACAGGGAGCGGGAATTCAGACTGGGCAAAATATTGCCAATCTCGGTGTCGAGG
>CAZTDF010000300.1:0-4344 GCA_964612465.1 uncultured Pirellulales bacterium | reverse complement strand
AGGAATATCTTACCGTAGCGGCTTCTGGAGAACGAACCCGCAAGAGTACGATATTGCTTGCTGTTTTGTTTATCATAGGCCTGTTGTGCCTCGGGTATATGATCAAAAAGAGCACGCCCAAGGCGGCCTCGGCAGCGTCTGGTGTCACTGAAGAAACGCAGCTTGAGGCGGCCATCGTCCGGCTCACCGGCGTTAAGTCGGAAATGTTCAACAGTATGGATGAGATTGTCAGGAAATTCTACGAGTTTTCTGATGTGCTCCAGATCAAGGTCGGTGAGCTGGTTAAAAATCCTTTCAAAATTGAACTGTTTTCGGCCAATGTGAAAGAAGAATCCCACATCGAGATAAAAGTCCCTGAAATTGATACCGAAATGGTGCAGCAACAGCAGATAAGACAAAAGGCAAAGGAAATGCGGCTTCTGAGCATTATGCAATCTGACCTGGGCAATTGCTGCATGATAGGTGATAAAATCCTCTACGAGGGAGATTATATTAAAGAATTCATGGTTCGCCAAATTGGCGAAAATTTCGTTAAGCTCGAATGGAATCCCAATCGTAATAACGGGTCTTTGGGAACCCAATCAGAGTCTGTGGAGATCATGCTGAACTTGTTGGATTGAGACTACTGTTTGTACTTAAAACATCATCTAAAAAACTCTTTGGGGAAAGGTGAAATGGTAAATATAAAAACAATATTAGAAAACGTAATAGACAACGGAGCAAGCGATTTGCATATCAACGTTGGGATGCCGCCGATATTGCGAAGAAATACGGAATTGACCGAGCTGGATTTTCCCGCCATCAGCAACGAGGATGCCAAGGAAATGGTTCTTTCCATGATCGGGCCCAACAGGTACAAAAAGTTCGAAGAAAACAAGGACCTCGATTTCTCGACAAATCTCGATGACGGCCATCGATTCCGAGTTAACGCTCACTTCCAGCGGGATACAATTGCAATTTCATTCAGAGTTATTCCGAATCAGATTCCCGCCCTGGATGAATTGCACCTGCCGCCGATAGTCAAAGAGCTGACCGATTTGCCGAGAGGTCTTGTGCTCGTAACCGGCCACACCGGTTCCGGAAAAAGTACGTCATTGGCGGCAATGGTGGACTTGATAAATAACAAGTATCGAAAACGCATAATTACGCTGGAAGACCCTATCGAGTATATGATAGAGAATAAAAACAGTATGGTCGAACAGCGCGAGATCGGCTCAGACTGTAGTGAATTTGGGTCAGGGCTTAAACACGCGCTGCGGCAGGACCCGGATATCATTATGGTCGGCGAGATGAGAGACCTGGAGACCACCGGATCAACAATTACGGCTGCTGAAACCGGACACCTTGTCTTCAGTACGCTGCACACGATCAATGCTTCGCAGACGATCGAACGTATTATCGATATCTATCCCGCAGCTCAGCAAAATCAGATTCGAACGATGCTTGCCAATACGCTGCAGGCGGTGCTCTCGCAGACACTGTTCAGACGGGTCGATGAGCCGGGAATGGTTCCCTGTACCGAAATATTGCTGTGTACATCCGCGGTGAGAAACTGCATTCGTGAAAATAGAATCTATGAGATTCCGAATATTATAGAAACCTCCCGCAGACTGGGTATGCAGAATTTGGACAACAGCATAACCGATATGTACTTCAAGGGTTACATAGACAGGGATGAGGCCATAATGCGGTCGAGCAACCCGGCGAAAATGGAAAAGACGCTGGTACCGGTTGATGGGTTTGAAGTTGTTCAGCCTCCTCAAGAGGCTGAAGAGGCTGCCGTTCTGCAGCAATAACCAGAGCCTGCATTCGCTGGTGCGTAATGTGTCCCCGGAAAAAGACCCGACAGGGCCGGGGCAGTCAATACAGAAAGATGGGGCATGTGAATATGCTTGAAGAATCTTCGCAAAATAACAAAGGCGCAACCGCAGTTGCAGAAAATCCGCAAAATGACCGAACTCCGTGGGAGCAGAGCCAAAGGCCCCGAGAGTCTGCATCTGCAACGAGCAGGCCCTCCAGGAAGCAACAAGGCATCTGGCAACAAGTTAGTCACTTCAGGGTGGAGTTCGGGCCGAGCAGAAAGGACATCCTGAATTTTACGAATCAGCTTGCGGTTATGGTCCGCGCGGGGATCAGCCTTCAGGATTCGCTCGAATCGATAGCTGAACAAAACGAAAATCGGAAATTCAAGGTGGTCATTATCGATTTGAAAAACCGAATCGAAGCCGGACAAAGTTTCTCCCAGGCGCTTGCCGAGCACCCTCAGACATTCAGCGATCTCTATATCAACATGGTGGCTGCGGCAGAGATTAGCGGCTCGCTAAGCGGAATGCTCCAAAAATTAGCGGAGTATCTGGACTCCGAAGCCGAAACTCGTTCACAGATCAAAGGAGCGATGGTCTATCCGATTATCATAGCCGTCATGGCGGTGTCGGTGACTATTTTCCTGCTGTGTTTTGTTCTGCCGAGGTTTACGGCGATCTTTGCGGGCAAGGAACATCTGCTGCCGACGCCCACCAAGGTTCTGATGGCCAGCAGCGCATTTCTGCGCGGCTACTGGTTCCTCATTTTTCCGGCAATTGGCGCCGGCTTCTGGGGCTTTTGGTATTTTGTTGGTACTGAAGACGGCCGGAAGTGGTGGGACAAGACTAAATTGTCCCTGCCCTTGATCAAATCGCTCTGCCAGAATCTCTATATCACCAGGAGTATGCACACGATGAGCGTGCTTACAAAAGCGGGTGTGCCGATCTTGAACACAATTTCGATCACAGCCCAAATTGCAGGAAACGTTCTTTATAAGAAAATGTGGCTCAGCGTCTATGAGGAGGTTCGCCAGGGCAATAAAATTGCCTCCAGTCTGGGCCAGTATAATTTAATGCCGAGCAATGTCGTGCAGATGATTAAAAGCGGTGAAAATTCAGGCACGATGAGCGAAGTACTGAAAGACATAGCAAGTTTCTACGCAAGAGAGCTCAAAACAGCAATCAAAACAGTCACATCAATGATCGAGCCGATCATGATCGTGCTCATGGGTGTTTTGGTTGGCTTTATTGCGATGAGTATTATTCTGCCGATCTTTAGGATGTCCAGTATCGTAATGGGCAAATAAATTCGTCGCTCCGGCCCCGGACTTTCGGGCCAGATGTTACGATTGGGGGCGAAAGAGATGCACAATACGAAATACAAAAGCGGCTTTTCACTTATCGAGGTGTTAATCGCAGTACTGTTGATTGGTCTTGCAGTTGCTTCTCTGGTGGCGTCTAACAGTGCATTCACGAAAGCGAATGGTGCCGGAGCTGATTTGTCGACAGCCGAGTTTCTTGTTGAACAAATAAGAGAGCTTACCGCACTGCTGCCGGTGATTGATCCGGGAAGCACGATTTGGACATTTGGCTCGGAAGCCGGCGAAACATTGGCTACCTATGACGATTTGGACGATTTCGATGGTACGAGCTTTTCGCCGCCTATCGATGCCAATAGATTCCCTCTGAACGATTTGGCTGCGTATAGTCAGCAGGTTACTGTTGAAAATGTCAGTGCATCTGATTTTGAACAGGTTGTAGCTGACACTGCCACCCCTTTTGTTCGAGTAACTGTAAAGGTTTATATGAACTCAAAGGAAATCTGCTCGACGAGCTGGCTCCGGGCGCGATACTAAAAAAATTTACTATTTATGATTTATTATTTATTAATTTGGCTGACGTCGGAGGATGCTAAAATCGAAAATCGTAAATCGAAAATCGCAAATGCCAAAACCGGCTTTACCATTGCGGAATTGCTGATTGCTCTGGCGATATCTGCGATGCTGCTCGTTGCTGTAGCTGTTGCCTTCAACGCTTCGGCTATAAACTACCAGGAAAACGAGGACATCTTCAGGACAATCAATAACGCCCGGCAGGCCCTGTCTCGGATTACAAGTCAGCTTCGCACAGCCAAAGCGGTCGACTCGACCGCGCCAAATAATGAATGCAGCTTAATCACCGCCGCCGATGAAGACATCACTTATCAGTTCAGAACCGCTGATAATAAGCTTTATCTGATAACAAACAGTGACGCGCAGGAGTACGTTCTTTGCGACAATGTTACAGCTATGACTTTTACTAAGACTATCGTGGTCGAAGAATCGATAATAAAAGTCAAAAGCGTTCTGATTTCCATGACGGTCATAAGCGGCAATGTTCAGAAGAAAATTTCCGCCGCCGCAACGATCAGAAGAAATTTGAATTAATTACCATAAAAATCCTTGCCTTTTAAATTCATCCCGGCCATAATAACCTCTAATGCCCTTTTGGGCGGTTAGCTCAGTTGGCTAGAGCGCCTGCTCGACACGCAGGAGGTCGTTGG
>CAZTDF010000299.1:0-4407 GCA_964612465.1 uncultured Pirellulales bacterium | reverse complement strand
CTATATGTAAAGGTGTTATGATGATTTTAGCGGTTTTGGGCGGCGAAAAAACAAAGCCAATTCAAACCCAAACAAGCTTGTCCTGAGCGTAGTCGAACGGAGCCAATCTTAATTAGCCCCCAGCACTGCTGGGGGTTGAAAAGCCAAGTTGAAAAAACAAAGCCAATTTGCCGGGGGGTTAAATTGGCGCAAAGTCTTATATGAAAGGATATTATGGCAATATTTCGCCCTGCGGGCCACAAAAAAACAAAGCCAATTCAAAGCCAATCCGTCAGGAACTAATTGCCGGACAGGTCTTATGGAAACCTTTGGCCGGAAATCCGAAGCACGAAGCTCTCCATAGGGAGTCCTTAGGACTAAATCCGAAAAGAGTTGAATTTGTGCAAAAAAGAAGATTCGATCATTATTTCCAATTCCGCTTGATTGAGTTGGCCAAGCCGGTCAAGTACGGGGCTTGGCCGCGAGCTGTTGCTCGCGGCCAATTGTGTCCACTATTACTTCCCCAGACCGGTCTGAGTCTCAATATACACAGCGTTTCTCAAAGCAAAATGTTAACTATAAAATTTTAAAAAAGTAAAAATTTTTCGAAAACAAAAAAAGAGGAACAAACGCACAGAAATGTGTGAAAGTAAAAAGATGAACAAATGTAAATATAGGAATATAGGGGTATGTAGGAGATAATAGTTTTGCGGTCTGTTGTTAAGACGGGAAGATTATATTGCTCCCAAGAATAATTATCTTTCAAGTACTGGAGCACGGTTTTCGGTGGTATCCGGCTCCGGCAGGATATCAGGCGTCCGAAAGGTCATGTTCAACGAAAATCGTTTTCTCAACTTCGAATCCGGGATTTTGAGATATTTTTTGGAATTTTGTTAATAAAATGCAAATACGAGCGTCTATATATATGAAAGAAAGAGGTTTTAGTAGTTACTAAGATTACCGGCGAAAGAGTCAGGATATGGATTCTCAAGATATAATTAAAATAGGTCACAGGGCGAAAAGCGAGACTGAGGCTTTTATAAATCGCCACCTTAACGATAAGGCTAAAGGATGGCCGAAAAGCTGTCTTTGCGGCCCCAATTATGCCGAGTACTACCAGGAAGGACAGGTTGAAGAACGTAAGTATCAGGGATGCTCCTGAGACAATAAATTGTGCCGATTGGCTTGCTGCCTGAGCGGTTTTTAATTTTAACTGAATTGAAGCCAGAAATCGGAAGAGGCCTGCAATTGCAATCTCATGGTCTTATCCATGGACGCCGCCAGCCAGCGTTTTACGGGTGTGGCTTCTCTTAAAGATGCAATGAGGCCGTGGTCTATGTTTTCGCCCGGCTCGCTGCCCTTCCAGAAGATCCCGAGCGTATTCGAGATGATTGCGAGTCTGTCATAGAGAGGACTGAGCCTGAGATTTCGCGCACAACATGCGTACGGCCGCTCCGGATGGAGTTCTCCGCCAATCGCTTTAAGGAGAACCAAAAGGGCTCCGGCGAAGTCCCAGTGACACGGCATAAAAAGATCGATAGCCATCGCTAAGGATATTCCGGCTTTTTGGCCATCGACCGTATCGTGGATGATCGTCGCTTTGGTCTGCTCGAGGAAGGCTGTGTTGTCTTTGTACTGTTTTCCGGCTGGATTCGCTCCCGGCTCGCCGTAATCTCCGAGATCCAGGGCAATATTGTGATAGGCCCGGCCCGGATCGAGCGCCGAGGTGACCTTGTCAACGATTCGCTGCACCTGCCATATTTTAAAGGGGCTGGCTTGGCCGATGAAGCTCAGCAGTTCATCCGCTGCGATGCCGCCGACATCGAGGTTCATGCCGCGAATCGCCGGATCCTGGCACCAGCGAGAAAGTATAAACCGGCAATTTTCCAGCTCCTTTTTTCGCTCTGGCGGCCGCTCGTTCGATTCGGCCGGGCAGCGCCCGGAACCGATAGCTCCGGTAATAAACTCAGCTTGCCTGTCTGCCTCGTGATAGCATGATTCGAAACGGGTGATAAGCTCTCTTATCCGAGTGGCCTGCTCGTCCAGCGGAGCGATGGAATCTTCCATCTTGTCGATGTCCAACATCTCGGCATCGGCCTGCACGCCGCAGTTCTGCCAGCATTCCCTGCAAGCCCCTTCGTTCGTATTGCTTTGCTCGTTCATCCTGCAAGTTTATCCCGTCCTGGCAGTGCGGTGAGAAGAGCAGCTTATAGAATACTGATTACGGGCTGCCGGAGCCGATTCCTTTTTTTGCTCCTGTGTACCAGCGCATACGTACATCGTCGCCCGTAGTTTCGTCAAGAGTAGTAACACGTCCATCCAGCCAAAGGATATTGGCTTTACCGCCGGTCTTAAAAGGCTCGTTTATTCTGATACTATGTCTGAAGATATCACGATATTGATCGGAACGGCTGCCCCCCTGGCGATAGTGTGTTAAATTCATGGCGCCGGGTATATCGTTATTATGGAACATGTCCCGTTCGTTATTTTCAACTCTCGGTTCCATGTGGTCGTGACAGAAAATAAATTCCGAAGGCCGCAGATCATTCGTACTTTTACCCCTGGCATCCTCGTGAAAATTAAGAGCAAACGCCGCCTCCTGAATCGAATCGGGATCGACATCATCATATATCAGCGAGGGAACACGCCGCAGGCTCGGGCAGTTAAAAATCTTTGTCTCCTTCAGGTATGGTTTATATATAATGCCCCAATATGCAGTGCTATCGCTAAGGGGTAGTAAATTACCTCCTGAATCGTACCAGAGAAAACCGTTCGCGCTGTGGTAATTGGGTAATTTTCGATCATTGTCGTCCAAATACATGAACAGCGCAAGTCCAATATTTCTTAAATTTGATTTACAGATAGTTTGCTTTGCCGATTCTTTGATTCTTCGCATGGCGGGCATTATTATTGCCAATAAGACAGCAATGATCGCGATAACCACAAGCAGTTCGATTAGTGTAAATCCTTTAACATTGCGCCGGATTACCCTTCCTCTATCCTTCATTTTTTTTGCCTTTCAAAGTGCTGTCTCAGTATGTCGGTGCTGATAAAAGAACTCTCCTTGTGGAATTTAACATAATAGCATGGTGATGGTATCAGCAATCCCTTACATTGCCATCAACGTGCGTATCGCAATAAATTCTTAAGGGAATTACTTAATTAAGTCGCCCCGGCCGTTTTTCCGAGCCCTTATTAGGACAATGTACCATATTTTTACTATGAATGCAACTTTTTTATTTCCTCATCGCCGATATTTTCCGGTATCGCAATCTCGGAGCTGGATATTTAAAACTACGGCAACAGGCATCATGTACTTTTTGCAGAACTCGGCCGGATATTGAAAAAATATTTTCAAGATAAGTAGCTATCTAACGTCAAATATGGTATGCTGCCAAAGTGATTTAAAGGCTCTGCCGTAAGGGTGAGCCTGGTAATTTGAATCTCAATCAAAGAAAGGAGCAAAGGGCAATGAACCAACCGAAAACCGCAGTAATGAGCGTGACCTTGACAAGAACCTTTCTGTTATTGGCTACAGGTCTTCTTATCTGGACTTCCGCCGCGGCAGCTCAGGAAAAGTTAGGTGACCTTGTCGAAGAAGCAGGCTTCAACTGGATGATAGGCAGATGGATGGCCACCACCGACGATGGCCAGGAGATCGAGATGACCTATAAATGGGGCCTTGACAGGTACCTGGCCACCGTTGATTTTAAAATGGGAGAATATGCTTACCGCGGCATGATCTTCTATGTACCGTCCGAGCAAAAGGTCGTTGAGGTCGGGGTTGACAACAGGGGTGGTACAGCAAAAGGTACGTGGGACATGGAAGGCGAAAAAGCCATCTCAAAAAGCGAACGTACCCAGGCCGACGGCGAAACTATGAGGGCGGCGATGTTACACTCGAAAGTAGACACCGAAACGATGAAGGTAGCGGTTTACCAGATCCAGGCAAACGGCGAGCAGGCCGATGAGCCATGGGCAACGCTTCAGTTCAAGCGACAGAAAAAGCAGCCTCCCCAAAAAGCCGGTAACGCCTCCAAAACGGAACAAAAACAAAAGACGGAAAGTATGACAGTAGCGGAAATTGAGGTGGAACTTACTCGTTGAGTCACCGGACACATCTGCGAGTGACAAGTGCAGCCATTAATTGTAAATTCTCGACGAAAGAAAGGAACCAAGCATTATGAATCCACAAAGCAAAACAGGACTGAAAAGGAACGTGACAAAGATTTTTCTGGCAGCGGTAGTCGGTCTTATCATCTGGAATTCGGCCGCAACGGCACAGGAGAGTCTGGCTTCTCTGATGGAACAGTCAGGTTGTGAATGGATCGTCGGCAAATGGGCCGGCGAGTCACCTGACGGCCAAAAGTACGCGATCGAATACAAATGGGAGCTAAAACCGCACGTGCTAAGCGTACATTTCAAAGG
>CAZTDF010000298.1:0-4409 GCA_964612465.1 uncultured Pirellulales bacterium | reverse complement strand
ATCTCTTTTGCCGATCAGGCCTTGATATGTGCCGCCTCCGCCGGCCCACCTGATCCACATTGCCAGGGACAGTTGGCCTGTTCCCTCAGCCGGATTCCAGGTTCCAAGTTCAATCCTCGAGTTTGCGCTGCCGTCAAGGTTGATTCCGCCGCCTTTCTGTCCATCCGAGATCCATATCGCGTTATTATAGAGGGTCCCGTCATGCCCGTTGCCCGACATGTCGTAAGCGGTATCACCCGCCCCTTCCTCAAGAGGGTAGTATCCCACCAGGCCGCTTGTAATATCAGCATTCGCCGCGCCTGCGGCCAGCCCCAGCACCAAAATAAAAGAAGCCAGATAAATCGATTTCTTAGACATGACAATCCTCCATTACAAAAGTTGAAATTACTTTAACAACAATTCCCCATTCAAACATCACCGAGACATTGTGCACACTTCAAGTCCAATAATACCAAATTTTCATCTTAATTTCAACTATATTCTAATTAAAAACGAAAAGAAGCTGGATACTAACTTTAAGAAGTCGCTTGTTGTTCCTCTTTTCGTACACTGTGATTGTTGCCCTCTATTCCAGAATCGGGTTTTAAACAGAGCATCCTTGCGTGCTTCACCCATACGGTTCTCCGGCCTGATATGGTACAAACCGACTTGAATGGTCTCCATAAGATATATACCATTAAATTCCAGTCGAATTGCCACTAACTACCTGGGAAATCCGGATTAATTTTCGCTGCCGTGCCGTCAAATATTCCGGATATTTGTCGTTCAACTACCTTTTACTATTGCGTAATCGTTAAAAACCGCAAGATATGCGAGATCTTCGTTGCAGAATTACTTTGCAGGAAAAATTACGAAGTGTTTGATTATAAGAGCATTATGTGTTAGACTGCCGTGGAGTACCTGTTGGAGTTTTACGGTTGTATAAGAAATCACTCTGGAGGTGAGCGATGTCGACAATTACGAAAAAAGATGTTATTGACCGAATAGCCGAAAATACGAATATCAAACGGGCAGTGGTTAAGCCTGTAGTTCAGTCTTTTCTTGATGAGATCATCGAGGAGCTTGCTAAAAATAACCGCCTGGAATTCCGTGATTTCGGTGTTTTAGAGACGAAAATACGTGCCGCCAGGAAAGCGCAGAATCCTAAAACTATGGAGCAGGTTCATGTCCCGTCCAAACGAAACGTGAAGTTCAAGATGGGCCGGCTCATGAAACAGAAGATTAATGCCACGGAAACATAGGGAGTGCGGTTGACTAAATGACAGATATACAGCCATTTCTATTATCGGCAATAACCTGCAACAGGGTTATCTTTGACAAGGTCTCCGGGATGCCGAGTATTATCGATATCGTCCAGACGATCGACGCTCAGAGATATCCGGCGAGACATCCGCAAATTGTCTTCTTCTGTGAGATGACGAATGGGCATGGCACAACGGATGTAAAAATAAGTCTCGTCAATACCCAGGATGAGGAAAAAGTCGTATTCGAGCGGGAGGGAAAAGTCCGTTTCGAGAACGTTAAACAAATCGTTACGCTGGCAATGAACTTGCAGGGTATCGTCTTCCCGGGTCCCGGAGAGTACCGTTTTCAATTATTTGGGGGCGGAAATCTGCTTGGGGAAAGACGAGTTACATGTCGCCAGGTCAAGCTGCCGCCGAAGCCCGGGCCGACCGAACCTCAGGCGGAATGAGAGTATGATTACGAATAGCAGTTTTTCATTTCATGACAAATAGAAGAATCGATGGATGCAACCCTTTATATTATTGCCGGCCCGCTTTTTCTAATCTCCATCGCAGCACATTTTTATGTTAAACTCCGTATGCGTCCAAAGCAAGATACCGATCCCGAAGACGACTACTACTACGAGTTCGAAGACCAGCAGCCGGATGTCGCCAGATATAATAAGTGGTCGAGAATCACATTTGCCGCCGCCGCCGTCGGTGTCTTACTGCTTTTTATTGCCGCTGTAATTTGACACCTTTTTTTGCGTTTTTTGAGGGAAAAACGAGGACAGAAATAATTTTTTCAAAAATTTCCATTTTTTTGTTGACAGCTACGACAGCTTGTAGTACTACATAATGAGGTATCTAACAACGAGTTGTCTAAAAGAAAGAGAGGTTGGTTTTTGAGCAGGAAATCACTTGATCATTTCGGACAGTTGCAACGTGCGGTAATCGAAGTTGTTTGGGAGCTTGGCGAGGCGACCGTGCGTCAGGTCTGGCAGCGGCTGTGCCGCAGGAAGGAGCTGGCGTACACGACGGTGCTGACCGCCATGCAGAGACTCGAGAGGGCCGGCTGGCTAAAGCATCGCGTTGACGGCAGGAAACACATCTATCTGCCGACAAGGACCCGTGCGCAGGCCGGCGCCGGCTCGGTGCGAAAGTTTGTCCAGCGGATGTTCGACGGAAACGCTCTTGTGCTTTTCCGGCAACTTGTTGAGGAGGGCGAACTGAGCGACGAGGAGCTGCGGGAGCTTCAACAAATGATCAACCAAAAACGGAAGGAGAGAGCAAAATGATACGCGAGCTGTTTTTGGAAGATCTGTCGTTGTGGGGCTGTGTATGGCAGAGCACTCTGTTTGTCGTTATTGGGCTTGCCGGCAGTTTCCTCTTGAGGCGTCGGCCGGCCAGGGCATCCCAGGTTTTGTTTCTGGCAATAATCGCAGCAGTTCTTTTGCCGGCAATGAGCGTGCTGGTAAGACACTTCGAATTAGGCCTTTTTACGGAAGAGCCGATTGTGTTGACATCATTCGCGATAGATATACCCGCAGAGTCACCTGAGATTTTGCTCGCGCCCGAGATACAGCCGGCAGCGCTTGAGGTGCCAACAGACTTCGTATTGGCCGAGACTGGTTCGGGAGATGTCGAGGTTCCGTGGCGTTTAATAGCGATGTATGGATGGATGATAGTGACGTTAATCCTGCTGGGGCGTCTTTTTGTTGGATTTGTCAGTGGGATTCGTCTGCTGCGACGAGCACAATCCGACCGCTGCGAGCATATCCGGCGGGCGGCAGATTCAGCAAGGGCAAGATTCGGCATAACCCGAGGCCTTCAGATCCGCAGCAGCAGGGATGTGCTCAGTCCTATGATATGGTGCTGGAACCGCCCGCCCGTCCTGCTTGTGCCGGGCGATTTGGATAACCGAATCGATTGGGTGGATGTGATATGTCATGAGCTGGCGCACTGGAGGCGGTGGGATCATGTGAGCGGATTAATTGCGGAATTGGCTGTGTGTATTCTGCCGTGGAATCCGCTCTTGTGGTGGTCAAAAAAACGAATGGTAAGATTGAGTGAGCAGGCATGTGACGACTGGGTTCTGGCGGGCGGACGCGCCGGTACAGATTATGCTCAGTCGCTGTTGAATTTGTCGCCGGATTTACAGATGGCTTTTATGCCGACAGTAATTGGAAAGGAGAAACCCATGAAAGAGAGAATTTACAGAATCGTAAAAGAAAAATGTGGGATGCCGCGCGTAGGGCTGCGATGGGCTTTGGTCGTTACTATAATTGCAGCAAGCGTAACAGTTGGAGTTGCACTTGCTCAAAGGCGTCCGGCGAGGCTTGAACCGCCCGAGCGCAACCAGTGGCCGGCTGCGGAAGAACGAGAGCGGCAGGTCCTCGAAGAGCACATGACCAATTTGAAGAATCGTGCAAATGAATTGAAAGAAAGATTTCCCGAGATCAAGATGGAACTCACGGAACTTGAGGAGTCCGGAAAAGGCGAGAATGAAAGAGCAAGAGCGCTCCGAATTGAACTGCGCGAGATGGAAAGAGCAATGGCCAATTTAGAGCGAGAGCTTCACGAGCTTGAAGATCAGCGGCGGCAGCGCGAAATGCGCCCGTGGCCGGATCGAGCACCTCGGCAAGAAATTCTGCGTCGGCTCGAGGAACTGGGTCACGAAACCGAATTGGTGTTACAAAACCTTGCAGACCAACGGATCGGCCGGAATGAAGAAGCAAACATGTTGTACGGGCGAATGCGGGAATTAAACGAACAAATGCAGCAAGTCAGACAACAACTTGGACGACAGCTCGAAAGCCCTGGTCGTCAGAGAAGGGAATTTAGACGTGAGGCTGTGTCGCGGGCTTCCAGCCCGCGATTCGAGGGCGGGACGCCCTCGACACTCAAGATACTGCACATGGAAGAACTGAGAGAAAAAGCTCGACAAATAGAGCTTGAGCTTCAGGAACTCGGAGATGAGAATCCTGAGAGGGTGGATAAACTTCATGCCGAATTGCGAGAGATCCATAATGCGATAGCGCAGATTGAACGTGATGTTAGTATGTCACGGGAACCAGGAGAAATGCGTGAGATGCGCCAACGCGAGCTTCAGGAACAGGCACAAATGCTCGAGCGCAGACTTCAGGAACTCCGAGACGATAATCCTGATGAAGCTCAAGAGCTTCG
>CAZTDF010000297.1:0-4421 GCA_964612465.1 uncultured Pirellulales bacterium | reverse complement strand
AGATATCGTTTTGCCGGTACACTTCCGGCATTTTTTCCGAGTCCATTCTGCCGGTTATCTCGATAATGTCGCTCAACTCCCTTTCGGTGACAATTTTCCTGAGCTGCCGTTCCGTTTGCCCGCCGCCAACAACCGTCAGACGGAGTTTACAGGCGGTCCTGTGCAATATCTCGACGGCATCGATGAGCATCTCGATTCGCTTTGTAACAGATAATCTGCCGACGGTCAGCAGCCTGAGCACTTTGGATTTTTCGGCAGTCTCGGCAGGGAAAAACCTGTCCAACTCCACGCCGTTCGGAATCACGTCAATCGAGACCGACGGTATAAATCGCAGTGCTCGTTCCTTTAGTCCTTCGCTGCAGGCCACCAGCGCCGAAGCCTTCTTCCAGATTGCGCCGAATACGGGAGCGAGAATTTTATAGTCGAGCTGGAGCCGTACGTGCTGTCCAGGCACATCCGAGCCTCGAAGCGATATAATATACGGCAATTTGCCGGCCTTTCGGTAGCAAAGCCATCCGGTGGGAAAGCCGAAAAATGCGTGAGCTAAATCATAATCGTTTTTACGCAGCAGCCTGCGGTAATAAAATCCGGCCTTGACGAGCCATTCGATCACCTCGGCCCTCCGCCAGAAGTGCAGGTGCTTCTTGTGGATACCGACTTTGTGGATGGTAATGTTTTCGGAAAATTTCTCGCTCACAAAACCCGGTTCCGGTGCCGATGTCAGCATGTCTACGCGCAGGTCATTACGGCCAGCAAATTGCCTTAAAAGGCAAAGATTTGCTTTGGCCGCCCCGCCGCCTATCGGCGGAAATTCATAATTGAGCATCAAAATTTTCATTTTCTAATTTTATTGGTAATAACATAGAGGTTCGTTTGCAGCACAAGCGGCATCCTGCGAAAATCAATACGCCGGAAGACGTGCCCGAGCGGCCCGAGCTTCTTCAGTTTTTTTTCGGTGAATTTGTTGATGGGATTCATTTTGACAAACCGCGTCTCGAATCCATGCCGGGACATTCGCCGTCTCAGTTGCCCCGGCGAATGCAACGAAGGATGATACTGCCGCCATTGCAGCGACTTCGTCCAGAGCGTCTCATAGATAATATTACTGTATCTGTTCGGCGTCTGGAAAAGGTAATAGCCGTCGGGGCGGAGTACCCGCCGGACTTCGCTTATGTGTTTGTCTATCGCCGCAATATGCTCGAACAAATCGAAGCTCAGCACAGCTTCAAAAGATGCGTCTTCGTACGGCAGAGTTTCCGCCGCCTGCACTTCCAAACGAATGTCACTGTATTTTTTCCTGCCGTACTCAATCGCTTCGCTCGATATATCGATACCGATGATATCATGACCCTTGCTACTAAGCTCATTCACCACGGTACCGATGCCGCAGCCGATCTCCAATATTCTGTCTTTTGGCTTGAGCAGATCGGTCTGGGCGAGGAATTCCAGGTTTGTCTGCAGGTTGCCGCGTTCTTCCTTGCCGGCCTGAAGCTCCTTGCGCCAGCCCCGGTCGTAGAGTTCCTGCTGTTTTTTGAGTTTCTGATCCATCAGCCTTTTTGCTCTTTTTATTACAGGGCCGTTACGGTACGCTTATTTGCGCTGAAAAAGGACGTGCTGACCGAATATCCGTACAATTTTGTAATTATTCATGACATAATCTCTGAATGTCTTCATTACCTCATAGCGCTGTGCCTCGGCCGGATCTATTTTTGCGCGAAGTGCCTTCGCAAAAGCGGCGTCATACCTGCTAATGCCCTCGGGTCTGTCGGAACGCAGGAATCCTTCTTCGGTAAGATCGTCCGGCTGGATATCGAAGGTTCGAAGAAGAGCGTACCAAAGCTGCTTTCGGTCTGCCGGGGGGTTCGTAACAAGCCGGTACCCATTCTGGATGCTGGGCCATAATTCCAGCGGCGGCCTGTCCCAGGGGAAATGATTTTTCCGGCTGTCCACGATAAACTTCGGCGGATTGCCCTTAAACGAATTTAATATCTCCTCAATTCGTTCCGACAGAGCTTTCGGAGAAAGTGTGTTCATTGTCCCCTCGAACGCCTTCGGAGCCGGGCTGAATCTTTGTGCCGAGATGTAGATGCCCGGGAACCAGCCCCAGACGTAGATTTCATCGCTCGATGATGAAATGTTTTTTATGTATTCGCCTACTACTTCCGAAGAATTCTTTGCTCCTTTCCCATGCGCGCTGGCTTCGGCTAACCTTTGTGCGTAGCCTCTGTATCTCTCTGGCTGGCCCGTGCTGCGATTACGATTGATAATACCTGAATGCGGACTTTTTAGCACACCGCGAAATATGTGCAGAGACATTACCATCATTACAAGCAGACCGGCTGCGCCGATCGCTATCCATGCCGGCCTGGACGTTGCTTTCTTAGCTTTGTCGGAATAGGCTGATACAAGGTACCCGCCCAACATTGCCGCCGATGCATTCAGCGGCAGAAAATACTGCTCGTACAAACGCGGACTTATCCACACAAACGACATGTCCAGCAGCCACCAAACTGCAAAGAGCAGCACAAACCTGTCGCACTCGGTTTTCCTTTCATGTTTCGTTTTGCCACCTCTGCCGGAAATCATCCTCACGATTCTTAGGATGATCGCTCCGACTGCAAGAGCAATGGGCAATATGAGTAATCGATAATAGCGAAATACCCTAAGCCTGACTTCTTTTCTGCCCTCGGGGCCAATCGCCTGCCAGCTATCGCGCACGTAGCCAGGCAGGAGTTTCATTATGAGTCCCTGCTTTGCGGCGGGTTTTTCGGCCGCATCCCTTTCGTTTTCAGCCGCCACCGTCTCATTTTTACTGTCGGCTTCCGGCGTCTGATGCGCAGCAAAGAAAGGTCTGTATAAAAAGGAATACGGATAATAATGAATCGGCGCCCTTTGTACAGCCAGCCAAAGCGATATCGGAGCGAGAATAGCCGCCGCCCCAGCGATCAGCCATAAAATATCGGTGCCTGTTTTCTTCCAACTGTTGTGCTTGAGCAAGGGCTGTAAAATTAAAAATAAGCCGACCGCTCCGATCACGGATGTGCCGGTCTCTTTAAACAACGGTGCGAAGCTGAGAAACGCTCCGGCCGGTATCGCACACCACCATTTTCCGTTCAACTCATGCAGCACAAAACAGCTCATCCCCATTATCATAAATGCGATCATGTGCTGCTCTTTTACATTGCCGTACTTCGCTATCAACGGGGCCGACAGATATATCGAAGCAATAATAACACCCACCGAGGCCGCTAACGTTCCGAACAATCTTCGCATGGCGATAAACATCAGCACGAACGCCGCGGCCTGTAGAATCATCTGAATCAGCTTAGGGCCGGTCTCATTGTACCCAAAGAGTCGCACGCCCAAAATATTTATCAGCAGCGTTCCCATCTGGGCACTGGGTTTTTCATCGATGCCAATCTTTGCTCCGTTGATAATATGCTGGGCCGAATAGACGTAACAACCGCTGTCGAACGGGTCTGGCGAGTTGAACTCGATGTACTTGCCCATGAAAAACGGAATTGCTGCCAGGACCGCCGTGAAGATTATAGCGGCCACCGAACTCTTGATGTTGAATTTCGACGCCGGCGCCAGATCGTGATGTGGCTTATGCAGTTTTTTTGCAGGTCCGTGCTTTCGTGCCGGCTTGCTCATTTACTTAACTCCCTTTTGGTCGGTCGCTTCGAGGATTTCTTTGATGACATAAGTCGGGCGATTCTGCGATTCGTGGTATGTCCGGACCAGCAGCTCGGCAAGCAGGCCCATCAGGATGAACTGGATCGTGGCGATAATGAACACGGCCGTCAGAATCAGCAGGGGATTGCCGCTCATATCGTTGCCGTGTGCAAGTTTCTGGTATATCACGGTCAGACCGAGAAGCATTGAGCCGGCGGCGCTTAGCATCCCGAGGCTTCCGAAGATATAGATCGGCTTCGTGGAAAACGAGCCGAGAAACTTTACCGTAATCAGGTCTAGCAGAACTTTCCACGTGCGTGCCAGCCCGTATTTTGCCACCCCGGCAGTCCGGGGCCTGTGGTTGACGACTATTTCCGCGATTTCTGCCCCGTTCCAGCTTGCCAGGGCGGGGATGAACCGGTGCATCTCGCCGTACAATTTTGTCTCCGCCAGAACCTCCCTGCGATACGCCTTTAGCGTGCAGCCGAAATCGTGGAGTTTGACGCCGGTGATTTTTGATATCAGCCAGTTGGCCATCTTCGAAGGCAGCAGTCTCGTCAGGGCATTGTCGTGCCGTTTCTTTCTCCAGCCGCTCACGACATCGAAACCTTCGCCGAGCTTAGCGATCATCTTCGGAATATCCGCAGGATCGTTCTGCAAGTCGGCGTCCATAGCGATGATAATCTGTCCTCGCGCGTGGGCGAAGCCGGCGCTCATCGCCGCGGTCTGGCCGAAGTTCCTGCGAA
>CAZTDF010000296.1:0-4421 GCA_964612465.1 uncultured Pirellulales bacterium | reverse complement strand
GCGGATCGCCGCTCTGCCTGGCGAGAATCAGCGAGTGCCCTGCCCCATCGGGCGAGACCGGCCAGGGCCTTTCGTCGTCGTACCTCAGCGTAATTATAATCTCACCGTTATTGTTGGACAGATCGATACGCTCTCCATCGTTATCAAGCCGGCCGGTAAAAGGGCCCAGCACATTGCTGATTGGGTATGCCGCCTGAAGAGCAGCAGGATCGCGAGCTACAACCAGATACTCACCGGAATTAATGATCGTCCCAGGTTCGAATACATACTGAATACCGTTTGTGAATGCATAACCGGAGAGATCTTCGAAAACCTGCCGGTTGTTGTACAATTCAATGAACTCAAGCGTTTCTCCCGCATCGGCCGGGTGATACATGACTTCGCTCACCACCAATCCCATGCTGGATTGCGTAGTCCCAAAGACGACCATACAAGCCATCATTAAGAAACAGCACCAACGCTGCATAATATCTTTCATATTTACACGGTCCTTTCGCCAAAGATGATAGTTATTTCACCATAACTAATTGCGCTTGATTTCTCCTTGTGTCACTATCGCGGCATACAGGGCTTATACGGACTATATCCCCGATTCCCCCAACCGCTCGTGCGGCTAATGTGATGCGGAATTGCCTATTTAAATCAGCTGACAGCATTCCCAAAACCCTTAAATCTTCTATATTAACAAATTCTTCCTGTATTTTCCATCTTTTTCCTCTTTTCGGCCACTTTCGGTCCCACAGCTAATTATAATTCAGGAATCTCCAGTTAAAACCGCTTCTTAACTCGTTTACGACTCGCACCTTAATCCTTATCATCGGCAATTCGGTGACATATTGGAAAACACTAACGATCCGCCTGGGACGTGACCATTATACCAGGATATTGGTCGTCTAATCCGGAAAAGCAGTAAAACTGGGACTCCTCCAGCATTTATAGGACTCTATAGATGTGTATATAGAGATTTCCAGGCCGATCCACCGCATTAAATTGATAGTGTCCGGATAACCGGCCGGCAGATGCCAAACTACGCGATCCAGCTCGATAATACAGACCTAATCTTAAGACCGTGGCGGAGAACGATCGACATAATCCATACTATTAACGATTGCCGATTGCCGATTTCAAAATCGAAAACCGCAAATCGAAAATCGAAAATTTATTCTATTTCCCGCTTTTATACTTTTCCCAATAGTCCGGGTAGAGCTCTTTGGCTTTAACCTCAAGCTCCTGGTCGCTGATGGCCGTCAGCCGGCCTTCCACATCATACTGGTCGATGACCCAGCGGGCTAATTTATGGACCCTGATTTTGTTGATCCGGTCGTCGCCCTTCAAGCAGAAAAACTCGTTGAGCCAGTGAGCCACGCCGTCTGCACCGCTCTTGTCGGTAATTGCCACGCGAGGCGGCCGGCCAAGCAGCTCTGCCGTATCGAAAATATTGTATATCTGCTCGTCCTGACGAAGTCCGCCGGCATGAATTCCAGCCCGGGTCGTGTTGAACGCCCGGCCCGCGAACGGAAAATTATCCGGAATAGGCAGTCCGATCGACCGCATATAGTCGGCCAGTTCGGTGATTGCCATCGTATTGATCCCGCAGAGGTCGCCTTTCAGGGCAATATACTCGAAGACGGCCCCTTCCAGCGGAGGATTGCCGGTCCGCTCACCGAATCCAAAGAGCGTCGTATTAATGAAGTCGCAGCCGTAAAGCCATGCAGTCCCTGCATTTACATGCACCTTATGGAAGTCGTTATGTCCGTGCCATTCCAGCCTGTCGCTTGGTACGCCGCACTCTTGATTAAGCTTGTAAATCAGCTTGGCAATGCTGCGTGGAAGCTCGGCGCCCGGATAACTGACGCCGAAGCCCATCGTATCACACAGACGGATCTTCGCTGACAATTCTTCCGGCACCTGTTGACTCATTTCCATCAGCCTGTCAACAAACGGCAGCACAAATCCCTCGATGTCGGCACGAGTTACATCCTCTAAGTGACAACGAGGACGAACACCCGCTTCAAATGCGGCATCGACGACCTCGCAATAGCTTTGGATACACTCTTTCCTGCTGCGGAATTTCAATTTATGAAAGATATGATAATCCGAGCAGCTCGTCAGCATACCTGTCTCTTTCAGGCCGGCTTCTTTCACGAGACGAAAATCGCCCTTGACGGCACGAATCCAACCGGTGCATTCGGGATATGTGTGCCCCAAAGCCCGGCATTGATCCAGCGTGTCGCGGTCGTTCTTTGTGTACAGGAAGAATTCCGTCTGCCTGATCACGCCGTTCGGCCCGCTCAACTTGGCCAGCAAATCGTAAATTTTAACCATTTGCTCAAGCGTATATGGTGGCCGAGCCTGCTGACCGTCACGAAACGTAGTATCGGTTATATATATTGGCCTGTCTTTAACCGCCCCAAAATCGAATTCGACCGGTTTGCCATCGATGATTTCTGTTACCGGCCCTTCTAAACGAATCCGCGGCGGCAAACTATATGGAAATATATCTTCAACTAAATTCGGCCTCTTCGCATCAACAAGAGGATGTTTCTTTTTGACTTTACTCATTAAAAGTCCTTTCTTTTTTTATGTTACAACCTGTCACTCATCTACGTCGACACCCTGCTCCTTGCAAACAGCGGTAATGAAGTTTACCGCGTCGCCGACCGTTTCAACGGAAAGTGCTGCATCCTCGTCCATCTCGATGCCGAACTCTTCTTCAAACATCGCGACGAGTTCAATCGACTGCACGCTTTCGGCGCCTAAATCGGCTGTGAAATTGTCATCCATCTTGATTTCATCAATATGTAGTTTTAAGACATTGGCGGTAACCGCCTTTACGCGTTCTTCTACTGTCGCCATAGGTTATTCTCCTGTCCTATATTTTAGTCTACTTTAGCAGCGTTCTGCGGCCCTTTTTAATGGCCTTTTTCCGCACAGGCGCTGTCATTTCAAAAACCGCATTCCACATTGCTTCCATTACCGGGGTCCATTCGCACTTGCGGCGGCTCATGGCTGTTTTAGCCGTCTCGTACAGTCTTCCTTTGCCGAAACCCTTGGTCACGATTCCCTCTATGAACCAGCCGAATGACGGTATGTGCTTCGGCAGCGGTTTGCCGGTCGCCATGATAAGTGCCATCGCCCCAAGATATGAACCCGTATTCAAAAGAGTGCCGATCGACGTTTTCACATGGTCGCCAATCAACGAACCGACTTTGGTCGAGCCGGTATCAATGGGCCGCTGCCCATCCAGCATTACCGAGACGTTCGAGTAGTCGTTCTTCAGGTCGCTGTTGGTCGTCAGGGCTCCCAGGTTCACCCACTCACCGACGTAGCTGTGGCCGAGAAATCCATCATGATACTTGTTGGAATATCCGTGTATGATTGACTCTTCGACCTCGCCTCCGATTCGGCAGCAAGGCCCTATCGAATTGCCCTCACGACAGTTCGCGCCTAAGAGCATTGAATCTTTCCCGATGTAGCAAGGGCCTTCAATTCGTGTAAACGGCAGTATTTCCGCTCCCTTGTCGATATAAACCGGGCCGTGCTCGGCATCGATGGTAACCATCGGATGCACTTTCACCCCGGGCGCCACATAGACATCTTTCTTGCTGCCCCGAACAGCTACGGGATCTTCCAGCGATCCTTCGAATCCGCTGCGCCCTGCCGCTGCAAACTCCGCCGTTATCTGCTCACCATTGGCCAATACGAGGTCCCAAATATAATTCCATACCGGGATTTTGCACGAAACATTCGGCAATTTCGCCCTGGCCGAGGCAATAAAAGTCTCGATATCGTCTGAGGCAAGCCGTTTGAGATCGCCTTTGCTTATCCGGGCATAGATAACCATCCCCTGCTTATCCAGGCCGATCTCACTGGCCCCTTTTGCCGGAACCTTAAAATTCTCCGCCTTAACGACGGGATTGACAAGAATTAGATCGTCGCCGGCCAGAGCGGCCATGTCATTTACAGGTTTACCGACTTGCGCTCGATAAACATCCGCCATATAATCAGGAACAAAGTACGCGGTATCGTCCGGCTGGACTTTTGCCGCCACCTTCTCTGCCAGCGAACTGGTGCCGACTCGAAGCTCCCACAGCGGACGCCCCAGAGCCAGAGGTAAAAAGTTGCTTCTTAATTCAAACAAGCTATCGACCAAAACCAACCGCATAAAAGCTCCTTAATCCTTTCCAGATACGACCTAAACAAGGCTTATCAAGTGGTAACATTACAGCGAACCCGCGGGGATTCTATCAGAAAACCAACGTCGCGTCTACTCCGAATGCCATCCAAAATCAAAGATTTCTGTTTCATCCTTCTAATGAGGAGGTGCTCCGTTTGAAATTGGCTTTGTTTTTTCAAATAGCCCACCAATGTCATTGCGAAGGAGCGCAGCGACTGTGGCAATCTCAATCCTTCCGCACTAA
>CAZTDF010000295.1:1557-4425 GCA_964612465.1 uncultured Pirellulales bacterium | reverse complement strand
CCATACCGGCTACGTCGCCGACATTGTCGCCCACGTTGTCGGCGATGGTTGCGGGGTTTCTCGGGTCGTCTTCCGGAATCCCCGCCTCGACTTTACCAACCAGGTCGGCTCCAACATCGGCGGCCTTCGTATAAATACCGCCGCCGACACGGGCAAACAACGCCTGGGTCGAAGCACCCATACCGAATGTAATCATGGTTGTGGTGATTTCCACGAGCTTATGCTCGATTTCCATTCCGGGTTTGACAAGCGTTAGTCCCCAGAGCGTCATCCCGTCGGTCATGTGTTGGGTTGTATAGACGATCTTGTCGAGGATCAGATACCACATGGAGATGTCGAAGAGGCCGAAGCCAACAACGACCAGCCCCATCACGGCACCGGAGCGGAAGGCGACCTGCAGGCCGCTGTTAAGGCTCTTACTGGCGCCTTGAGCGGTTCGCGCCGAGGCGTTTGTGGCCGTCTTCATCCCCAGAAATCCGCACAGGCCGCTAAAGAAGCCGCCTGTCAGGAAGGCCACCGGCACAAACGGATTCTGGACGCCTTTATAGGCAAGGAAGGCAAAAATCGCCAGCAGCACGACAAACACCATCGTAACCACGCTATACTGCCGGAACAGATAAGCGTAGGCGCCCTCGCGAACGTGCCGGGCAATTTCGATCATTTTCTCGGTGCCTTCGGGAGCCTCCATCATTTTCTTATAGAAATATATGGCAAAGCCCAATGCCAGCAGAGACCCGATCGGCGCGATCCACCATACCAATGGCACGCCGGTCTCGCTCGCATTTGTGCCTTCGGCCGCCATAGCTACTGTGCTAAAGGCTAAGGCCGGCACTAAAAGTGCGATTCTCTTGAAAATTGTCACTTTTTTACTCCTTTCGAATTTGACAGCAATAACAAACTCAATAATAAACACAAAAGAGCGTGAAGTTTAACGAAAAAGAATAGTTTTTCAACTGTTTTATTGTATGCCCGTGATTTTCACAGGAAATATTTATATTCGAATACAAATATCCAGCGGAGTCTCTATCATGCAGAAAAGGATTGTTATTAGTATTTGAGATAAATCACAATAGCGGCGAGAATCAAAATGACGGTTACACACACGCTGACCGCGGCGATAAAAATCCACATAAAACGTTTATTCTGCCTGGATATGATGTATTTTAGGTATCTGTCGCTGGCGGCAAAAGTCTTGCTCATCTGGATAATGCCATCGGTCTGACCGATAGTGGTCTGGTTCAGTTTATCCAGGCTCTCATTAAAATTATTAAAGCTCTCGGTCATCTGCACATCGATATCGGCCGCAGCGGCAAGCTGATGGTCGATATTAACCATGGCATCGGTTTGCTTGGCAGTTTCAGTCGGGATTTTTTCAACCGCATCGATAAACTGCTCGTTCTTGGCGGCCGAGGCCTTGAGTTGTTCAAGAAGCTGCTCGGTTATCAGCTTCTGATTTTCCACGACGGCGGGAAAGCTTTCAAGCATTTCGGGCAATTGTTCGATCCGGCCCATCAAATCTTCATGCTGAGTGGCCTGCCGGCTTAAATGCTCGTTAATACCCTGCAATTGTTCGACGAGCTTGTCAAAACCTTCCTGCAGTTTTTGGAGTGACTCCTGTCTTTCGGCCGGCGGAACCGCCCTGACTACGACATTATTACCTCGAGCCCCGGCCGGCACGGACCCATCGCCTGCCTGCTCGGCAGAGTCATCATTCTGGCTGATCAGGCCATCATCATCGATCTCCGGCCGATGGGCTCCGCCTATGAACGGTTTATGCGCCCGCAACCACCGACCCATATCAGCCCAGAATTCTCTCAGAGTCATTTCTAAACTCCTAAACAACGAACTTTCGCAAAATGAATCTCAGCACATATTAAAGGCTCTTTAAGCTTTAAGTTCAAGTAATTTTTGCCATAATTATAGGCATATATCCAATTGCTAAGTCAATTGTACGGGAAATCTCAGCATGGAATTTAAAAAAGTGTAACAAAAAGGTTTGGATGCCGTCTTATATAAAAAAGGGTGCGCAGCCGGTCCGGAATTATCTTTGGCCTTTCAAGGTCCCGGAGGACCCGACCGAGCACAAATTTACAGGTTATCGGTCGCAATAATGTTTGACTCATTGCCCGGAATCTGGTAAACTTTTGGAAAGAACATTATACTTGCCGGCAGGAGGAATCCGGTTGGTTGTCGCGGAATGCTGAGAAGATAACGCCCTGCCGGTTAACCAGGAAAATCTTTGGAGGAAAAACAAAAATGTTACAGCGAGAAAAAGCGAAAAAATTTGGGCCCATCGAGGTTCTGGTTGTGGTATTTATGTGCCTGTTTGCCCTGGCTGTCATAGGCCCGGCAATGCAGATATCCCGATTCGAAGAATATCGTATCGAGTGCGCCGATAATCTGTCCCAGATCGGCAAGGCGATGCTGATATACGCCAACGACTACGAAGACGAATTCCCGCGCTCCGGCGGTAGAAACTCCGTTTGGGCTCCAACAATTCCCGACTGGGGGGCGAATAATCGGTTCGGTG
Organism: uncultured Pirellulales bacterium; assembly: GCA_964612465.1. Classification (GTDB taxonomy): domain Bacteria; phylum Planctomycetota; class Phycisphaerae; order Sedimentisphaerales; family Anaerobacaceae; genus JAFGPJ01. The sequence continues at coordinate 1,895 of CAZTDF010000295.1, read as the reverse complement.
CTTACGGCTTATCGGCCAATGGCAGCGGTGGATCGGCAAGTATCTCGTCCTGCTTCTATCTTCTGGTCAAGTATGCCGAGGTAACGCCCAGGACCTTTGTATGCCCGGGCGACGCCGGGACTACGGTGTTCACGCTTACCGACGCGGGCCCAAGCTTCAGTAGCCTGATTGATCTGTGGGATTTCGGGCCCGAAGCAGGAAAGCACTGCAGCTACGCCTATCACATGCCTTTTGGTCTTTACGCTCTGACCACGTCGAGCGAACCTGATATGGCGGTCGCAGTCGACCGGAATCCGTGGATGGATTCTTCCGCTTACGTAGCCAAAGACATAAGTCTC
>CAZTDF010000295.1:0-1457 GCA_964612465.1 uncultured Pirellulales bacterium | reverse complement strand
CGACCGGAATCCGTGGATGGATTCTTCCGCTTACGTAGCCAAAGACATAAGTCTCTTCGATCCTGACGGTGGCAGAGAAGCTGTAAAAGTCGGCAATGCCATAGCCCACGAGGAAGAAGGCCAGAATGTCCTGTTCCTGGACCTCCACGTCGCTTTTGAAGACCATTCGTTCTGTGGTATCCATGATGACAACATTTACACCTATTGGAGCGGGGGAGACATACGAAAAGGCGCTATGCCCGTACTTGGAAGTGAGCCATCGGGTAGGTTAGATTCACTTCTGGTTCACGACCCGGTTTCGGCCAGTAGCACGACAATAACCAAGGAGCCCGAAGCGATAGATTCAAACGATCTCGAACGTACTACAATCATTGCTACCCTTGATAGTCCCTTCCCGAAATACCACAACGTCATCTGGTGCTCAACTTTCCAGATGGCCTGGGACATACTCAAGCTGTACATTATTGGCGAGCCGGTCCAGATCCCGGGCGCGGAAAAGCTGGCGGACAGTTTGAACAAGGCGGAATTTTCAGATAAAAACATCGAATACGAATCGTACTTCGCAGCGGCCGGCTTCCTGGCCGATGGGATAATCGCAGAAATCCAGGACGAGATGACACAGCTTTTCCCGAACGAGCCGGTGCCTGTTTTCGATGATATGAATGAGTTGCCGCTCGAAACGATTATAGCCTACTCTTATCTGAACGCGGATATCGAATTCGAGTATCCGTTCTATGCCGGCAATTATACATTCGACTTCCAGGACTCGAACGGCACGGTTACGGAAGTGGCCTCGTTTTGCACCCGCACGGACTCGGACGCCTCGAATATGGTCCGCGAACAGGTTGACGTACTCTATTACAACAAAGACGAGCAGACGGGACAGACTGAGTTCGCGGTCGATTTGTGTACATATACTAATCCGTATCAGGTTGTGCTTGCCTGCGTGCCCCAGCAGAAAAATCTTGGCAAGACCGTGGACTACGCCGAGCAGAAGATTTCCGAATTCACGCAGGACCCGAACTACGAGCAACTGCGAAAGCTCCAGCCCGCCTTAACAGGAGGACGTTTCGGCGAACGGCCTGCCGAGACTCTGACCGTCCCTGATGTGCTCTATAAACTAACGCATCATTTCGCGGAATTGGAGGGCAAAGCAATCGGTAACCAGCCGTGGCTGGACCAGGGGTATTACATCCGCAAGGCGATGCAGATGATAGACTTCACTCTCGGCCGGACAGGAGTTGTTTTGAAGTCTGATGCTACAATTGTTATTCCGCCATTAGGAATTGACACGGGACTAAGACGTTTCGACTTTAACAGGCCGTTTCTTATTTTAGTCAAAAAACGCGAACCGACAGCATCGCCGTTCTTCGTAATGTGGGTGGACAACGCCGAGCTGATGCAGGAATTCCTGGTTGAAAGCCCTGACTAATCGCGGCCCTATGTCATTGACGCGC
>CAZTDF010000294.1:0-4443 GCA_964612465.1 uncultured Pirellulales bacterium | reverse complement strand
CTTGTCCCTTCGGCAAGCTCAGGGCAGGCTCTGAGCGCAGTCGAATGGAGCCAATATTATTTAGCCCCCAGATTTTCTGGAGGTTGAAAACCCAAGTTGAAAAAAAAAGCCAATTTTCAAAAGTCAGAATTGGCGTCAGTATCTTTATGAAGATGGCAATCTTCAAAGTTGGAAGATAAGGGGTTGTATAGTTGTGTATTGGCTGTAGCAGCCGACCGACGAAATTTGAGGCTCTTTGAGGGTCTATGTCACTTCCTCATATTTTCTGTTTGCGGCAGTTTTGCTCGCCACTTATTTGCCATTTCCGGCTTGTTCCAGGCTTCGTAGAGTTCGATTAGGGATCGAGATATATGTAGCTGTATAGAATATTGTATGTCCTGAAGCGAAAAAGAAAAACACGCTACCTTGCTTTTTAATACAGTACTGATATTATAGAGGCAAAGAATTTAAGAAAAAAAACGTGAAATTAGTATCAGATGGCGAATCGCAACTGTTTGAAGCATAGCAATGTGAAGGAGATATCCTATGAAACGTTCATTGTTAATGACCGGTCTACTAACCCTTGCAATGTCATTAATGCCTGCGGATGGGGCAGATGCCAATCGGAATGAAGTCCCGGATTATGTCCTCGAGAAGTTTATACCAGGCGGAACAGCCGAAAACCTTCAACCTGAACACATCAGGCTTATGCAGGAAGCATTCGATAACATAGCTCACAATCGCCAAATGCAGAACGCTGTGACTGTTACCACCGTGGACAATCTTGCTCTTAACCGAGCGGCTGTGACAAGCCTCGACGATTCCTTCAGTTGTAAACTCGATGACTGGTCGGTCACCAATCAAAAGAGGAGCGGTCGCTGTTGGATATTTGCCGGGACGAATCTCCTGCGCGTCGGCGCCATGAAAAAAATGAATCTGAAAGACTTTGAATTCAGCCAGAGCTACATCTTTTTCTGGGACAAGATCGAGCGTACCAATTACTTTTTGGAGTCAATCATCGATACGGCGGATCGTCCCGACGGTGACCGAACGGTTGACTTCCTCCTGGCCAACGTTCTCAGCGATGGCGGACAATGGAATATGTTTGTTAGCATCGTTAAGAAACACGGCTTGGTGCCTAAAGCAGCTATGCCGGAAAGCGAGAGTTCTTCGAATAGCTCTATGATGAACAAAATCCTCAAGGCCAAACTCCGTGAGGGTGCAAAACGTCTGCGCGATATGCAAGGCAATGGTGCCGGTATCGCAGAATTACGGAATGCCAAGCATGAGATCCTCACTGTGATTTACCGAATTCTGAGCATCCACATGGGCACCCCTCCCAGCCGTTTTGAATGGCAGTGGCGCGACAAGGATAACAAGTTCCACCGCGACGGCAAGATGACCCCACAAGAGTTTACCACAAAATATGTCACGCTGAATCTGGACGAGTACGTTTGCCTGGTTCACGATCCGAGGCCAAGCAGTCCGTTCGGTCGTACATTCACCGTGGCTTATCTGGGCAACGTGATAGGCGGCGAACCGGTTAAGTATTTGAACGTCGATATCGATATGATGAAAAAGATTGCTATGCGCACACTTCTTGATGGCCAACCGGTCTGGTTCGGATGTGATTGCAGCAAACAGATGGACCGGGATCTCGGACTCTGGGACTCCCGACTGTTCGATTATGAGAGTGTCTACGACACAAAGTTCGCTCTGAACAAAGCCGACAGGCTTATTTACCATCAAAGCAGAATGAACCATGCCATGCTATTTACAGGCGTGGACATCGCCGACGGTAAGTCGCGTCGCTGGCGGGTGGAGAATAGCTGGAGCGACGAGAGCGGCAGGAAAGGTTTCTTTATTATGGACGACTCGTGGTTCGATGAGTTTATGTTCGAGATAGCGGCCCACAAGAGTTATTTGCCTGAGAATTTGCAGAAAGCCCTCACACTGAAACCCATAGTACTGCCGCCATGGGACCCAATGGGCTCGCTGGCCTACTGTGAATTCGCGAGAACTTATTGAGCTGATTAATCAAATTAAACGAAAGGAGCATATTTATATGCAATGAAAACAGATTACCGCTGATTGGTGAGAAGGCCCCATCTTTCAAGGCGGAAACCACCCAGGGCCCTATCAATTTCTCAGAAGACTTCAAAGGCAAGTGGGTCGTTTTCTTCTCCTATCGAGCCGACTTTACACCGGTCTGCACCACAGAGTTCATGACCTTTGCCTCGATGTAACCGGAGTTTGAGAAACTCAACTGCAAGCTACTGTGACTATCTATTGATATTACATACAATCATATAGCCTGGTTGCGGACTATTAAGGAAAAAATCGAATATAAGAATATGAAGAACATCGAAGTGACCTTCCCGGTTATCAGCGACCTTAAAGTGGATGTCTCGAGGGCCTTTGGGATGCTCAAACCGGCCGCCAGCGACACGTAGGCAGTGCGTGCCGTTTTCATCATCAACCCCAAGGCCGTCGTGCGAGCAATACTGTACTATCCACTAAGTAACGGGCGCAATATGGGCGAGATTAAGCGGCTGCTAATCGCAATGCAGCACAGCGATGAACACGGCATAGCCACGCCGGCAAACTGGCAGATTGGCGATGACGTGATTGTAACGCCGCCGGGTTCCTGTGGCACCGCAAAAGAGCATGTTGAAAAGCCTGCCGCCCACAGTCTCCAGTTGTTACACCTCTCTTATTGAAGGTCGGAAGGTCGAGTATGAGATCGGGGGGGGGCAAGAAAGGTTCATGCGCGACCAACTTAGTTCCGGCGTAAGTCGTACAACAAGACTTGCAGTAATCAAAAAGGCCCTGTTACATGACAGAGCCTTTTATTGATACAATTTGTGATTGCTATTAACCGAACGAACCTATTTTGATTTCTCCCTATTCATATTTCCATTTTTGGCAACAAGCCCTTCCGCAACAGCATTGTTTCCATCTCGGTCTTAATCTGTCTTTAAACAACGACGCCGATAATATTTTGGATGGCTATGCTCGAAAGGTTCTAATTACTCCGAAAAGAGTAGAAGCAGCGTGATCTCTTAACTCATTCAATATTTGCTTGAGCATCGGTCTGGCCTTTGGTCAAATTTAATCTGAAGTCCATGACGTCATATTACAGCTTTATAGTAAAGCTGTTGATTCTGTGGTATTGCTTCTATTTTACCTTCCGAGGATAATTCTTCTACATACTTAACAACTTCATTTCGATGAAGACCAAGACCTGCTGCAATATCCTCAATAGAACAAGGCCGACGCTGCAAAAGTATCAAGACATCTTCACGTCGAGCGGAAAAATCCTGTTGTTTATGAACATCGCTATAGTCAGCAATAACTTCTGCTTTCTCGTACAGCTCCTCGGTAATAGTTTGTAATTGCTTTTGCGGTACTGGTTCCGCAAAGCCCTCGGCAGGTGGACGAGTAACAGTGTTTACCTGAACTTTATCGGGACATATAGCATTTATACATGTCTTCAATCTGTTTATTTCCATCTCTGGTGTAGTTACACCTGCCAGAAGGAACACTTCCAACCAGTACTGACCATTATAATCCTTACGGAATTCCACAAGACCCTGAAGCATTTTGCTGAATGTAATATCCTGATGGGGTCTGTTAACATACTGAAATATCTGGCTGCTTCCCGCATCGAGCGACGGAACAACCATATCCGCAGATTTCAAGGCCTTTCTTACTTCCGGCAGCCATAACAGTGAACCGTTTGTAAGCACAGCTATGGGAATATCAGTAATGTCTTTAATCCTGGAAATGAGGTCCTCAAGTCGTGAGAAAAGCGTTGGTTCACCTGAGCCGGATAAGGTTATATAATCAGGCCTGGAGTTGAGCTTTTCCTTTAGCTGCTCTACAACAATATCAATCGGCACCCATTCTTTTCTTTGTATCGTTTTATTCGTTGTTCTTCCAAGTTGGCAGTATATGCAATCATAACTGCATGTCTTAAAGGGCACCAGGTCAATTCCGAGCGAACGCCCAAGCCTTCTCGAAGGAACCGGCCCGAATATGTATTCTCGTTTCGTTTCGGCAATGATTTTATCGCTCATATTACCGCTTCTTTTTTAATAAATGTCCTGTCTAAAGTTGACTATATTAAACAACTCGTTTCTCTGGCATTTCCGTTTCTAAATACAGTTCTATATCCAGTGGATTGTATCTATGCATCATGCTCACTTTTCCAATCAATCTTATTTGTACCTGAGAAACTCCCTTTTTATCAGTATATGTTTTCGCTCTTGTTGTGTAGTTGTATAGTACAATCATACTCTCTAATTCCTCCTGAATTAGTTTTAGGAGTTCTTCCCCTCTGATTCCAAAATGTTTATTTTTTAATCCCTTAAAAGTAAATGTTCTATCTTTATATTCATTTATTAGGTAGATTGCTAAATCTATCCCTTTACTTTCCTGATTGACTATACGCTTCCTTCCCAA
>CAZTDF010000293.1:0-4462 GCA_964612465.1 uncultured Pirellulales bacterium | reverse complement strand
ACAATGCTCGGACACCGCGCTCTGGGCAAAAATCTTAAAACCGTCTTCGTTCAAAACGGCCTCATGCGCCAGGGAGAACCCGAGCAGGTCGTGGGCTTTTTCCAAAAGCTCGGCGTCACCGTCGAAGTAGTCGACGCTCGCAAAGAATTCTTCGCCGCACTAAAGGGCGTCACGGACCCGGAAGAAAAACGCGAGGCCATTACCCAGACCTTTTATAAAAACGTATTCGGCCGGCTCGTTAAGGGAAGCGGCGCCAAGCACCTGCTCCAGGGCACAATCCTGACGGACATTGACGAGACAGTCGCCGGTATCAAAAGGCAGCACAACGTTTTCGAGCAACTCGGCATCGACCCGCAGGAGGCCTTCGGCTACCGCATCATCGAGCCGCTCATTCAACTTCGCAAGGACGGCGTCAGAAAAGTGGGCGAAGCACTTGGCCTGCCGGTCGCACTATTCGATCGCATCCCGTTCCCCGGCCCGGCGCTGGCCGCACGCGTAATCGGCGAAGTCACGCCGGAGCGCATCGAAACCGTCCGCAAGGCAACCGTTATCGTCGAGCGGATGCTCAGTGACACCGGCGCATTTCAATATATGGCCATCCTCCACCAGGACCGCGTGACAGGCATGCGCCACGGCAAGCGCGACTTCGGCCGGCAGATAGAACTGCGCTGCTGGGACAGCGTCGACGCGCGGACCGCGACACCAACAAGGCTCTCGTTCGATATCCTGGAGGACCTCGCCGCCGAGATTACCAGCGAAGTTCCCGGCGTCGTCAGCGTCACATATAACATTGCCAGCAAGCCGCCTTCGACAATTGAAGTGGTATGATATGTCAGGCTGAATGATAATTGTTACTGTAACAACTTAACAAAAAAGAACCGAGGACAAAAATGGGTATTCTCTGGGAAGTTGTGCAAACCGGCCTGATGTACGGTCAGAAGCGAAAATCCGACACGGTCGAGGGCCGAGTCCAGGCACTCGAAGAGAAGCTTCAACTGACGCAGAACACGATGCGCCAGCTCGTCAAAAAGCTCGAAGAAATTCACGGACTCGATATAGACGGTGACGGCAGGGTCGGTTAGTACCGCCTAACCTTTAGCGAAAAGGCTGCCGGGCAGTTGTTTTATCAGGCCTTTGAGTCGCAGTGATATTAGAGTCGCGTTGACAACGCCCGGCGTCAGTTTCGTTTCGGCGATGATTTGTTCTATATGCGAAGGCTCTTTCGTCAGGTAATCGTAAATCTTCTTTTCGGCATCGCTCAGCTTCAACTGGCTCGCATCGAACAAAGGCTCTTCCGCCCTGGCGGAAGCCTTCGCCGCGGCGTTGCTTACGTGCTCTTGTAACTGCTCGCCGATATTACCGAGCGCCTCCATGACATCCTCGACCGACTCGATCAGCGTCGCGCCCTGTTTTATCAACTGATGCGCCCCCCTGCTCAGCGGAGAATCAATCTTGCCCGGTACGGCCATAACTTCCCGGTCGTAATCCAGCGCGGCCCGTGCCGTAATCAACGCGCCCGAACGCGGGGCGGCCTCGACGACAATCGTTCCGAGCGACAGCCCGGCGATAATCCTGTTGCGCGGCGGAAAATTCACCGCCAAAGGCTCGGCCGCAAGCGGCAATTCGCTAACGCAGGCGCCGGATTCGGCTATCAGCCCGAAGAGCTTCTTATTTTCCGGCGGAAAGACCCGCGACAGGCCGCAACCCTGCACCGCAATTGTCCGCCCGCCGGCCGACAACGCTCCCTGATGGGCGGCGGTATCGATGCCGCGGGCCATCCCGGAACAAAGCGTAAATCCCGCCGAGCCAAGAAAATGCGCGAATCGGGAAGCCTGCTCCTGGCCGTACAGGCTGCATTGCCGCGAACCGACTATCGACATCGCCAGATTGTCCTGCCGGCCCAGGCTGCCCTTGACGTACAGCACGGGCGGCGGGTCGTAAATCCGCTTCAAGACCGGCGGATAACGCTCGTCGGCGAGATTTACCAGCCAGACGCCGAGCTTGCGGGCCAATTCCAGCTCGGCCCCGGCGTCGAATTTCTCGCGCGTCGAGGCGATTCGCTCGGCGGTTTTAAAGCCGACACCGTCGATCTTTGCCAATTCGCTCACCGAAGCACCCAAAATCCGCTCAGCCGAGCCGAAATGTTTGATCATCTTTGCAAACGTAACCGGCCCGATGCCGTCGGCCCTGATTAGCTTGAGCCAGCTTTCGATATCCGCCGAATTCTCCTGCGCTTTCGCCATAGTGACATTTAACCATTAACAGCACAAAAAACAACCAAATTCAGACTAAAATTCATATTTTTCGTCTGCTATTTAGTGTTTTCTTCGTCTCAAGGTTGAAAAGAGAAGAGACGGGGACAAAAGTCATGAATGACTTTTCTGGACTGATGGTTTTTTCTTGACGTGGAGGTGGGTAATCTGGTACAAATGGAACAAGTGAGGCTTGTGCTTTTTGTGCGTCAACGAACGGCTGGTTGATATGGAAGGAGGTATTGGCGGCTATCATACGAATTATCACGGCTAAAAGTCGAATATATAGTGAAAGCGACATTATTATCGACCATTATCAACATTAAAGGAGAATTATTATGCTTGGGAAAATGACTTATTTCATCTGTTTCGCCCTGCTCGTCTGCGCAGTCAGCAGTGTCCAGGCGGAACCATTCAGCTTAGTGCCTGTTTTTGATGGGCATGTCAGTAATGACGCTGGTGAGGGCCCGGACACAAGTCCTGGCGGATCAGGTATGCACTGCCGTAATCAGGATAGCAGACGTCGTGTGGGATTCGTGGCTTACGATCTGGCTGAAGCTCAACTCCAGGGTGTTATTTTCTCAAACATGAGCTTCAGCAATTACGGGCATGACACCGGCGGGATAAATGTGTATGGAGTTCTTGAGGCATATGAGGACCTCGTTGCCGATGGAATGACCTGGAATACTGCTCCCGGTGTCCAGAATGACCCGACTCCGGCCTCTAACTCTGATGTTGCTCTTGATCTGGCGGATGTAACCGAGATACTGCTGACAGTTAATGCACCCGCTCGCGGTGTAAGGGAGTCAACAGAGATTAGCGAGGCCTTAACTGAATTTCTCAACAGCGATACAAATGGTTTTGTAGCGTTTATGTTTGCGCCCGAAGGGAGTAGCGGTGCTATTATTAGAACAGTCGAAATGGGAGAAGAAGGAGGCACTCTCCTTGAGGGTGATACTGCCGGGCGTCGAGAAACAGCTCACAATCCGGCTCCCGATGATGGTGCCATGTATATGGATACGTGGATTAACCTCGCCTGGATGCCGGGACCTTTCGCGGTCTCGCACGATGTGTATTTAGGAGAAAGTTTTGACGATGTGAATGACGGCACGGGCGATACGTTCCGAGGAAACCAGACTGACACGTTTTACCTTGCCGGCTTCCCCGGGAATGCTTATCCGGACGGTCTTGTTAATGGCACGACCTACTACTGGCGAATCGACGAGGTCAATGACGCCGACCCGAACAGTCCGTGGAAGGGGGATATCTGGAGCTTTACCGTACCACCCAAGACCGCCTATACTCCGGAGCCGGCCGACCGCGCCGAACTCGTCGAACTTAATGTAATGCTTAGCTGGACGCCCGGTTTCGGCGCAAAATTGCACTATATAGTTTTCGGCGAAGATTTTGACGAAGTTAATAATGCCGAGATGGGTGTCCCTTCCGGCTTGACAAGTTACAATCCCGGCCCGCTTAATCTGGCTAAGACTTACTACTGGCGTGTCGATGAGTCCGATGGCATCGCTACGTACAAAGGCGAAGTCTGGAACTTCACTACTCTGGGCGCCGTAAGCGGCCCAAATCCGGCCGACGGTGCTGTGGACATAAAGCCGTCCGTGGTTCTTAAGTGGATCGCGGGAGCCGTCGCCGATTCGCACGAGGTATACTTCGGCATGGATGCAGATACCGTCAAGAACGCCACAACAGCCTCGCCCGAGTACAAGGGGGCCAGGGCCCTTGGCCAGGAGAGCTATGACCCCGGCAAGCTTAAGTTGAATACAGCATACTACTGGCGGATCGATGAAGTCAACGACGCCAGTACCGACAGTCCATGGATCGGCAACGTCTGGGACTTTACGACCGGTGACTTCTTTGTTATCGACGACTTCGAGGATTACGATGCCGGCGAGAACCAGATATGGTACGCGTGGAAAGACGGGCTTGGTTACGGCTCGCCGGATATTCCGCCTTACTTTGCCGGTAACGGCACCGGTGCGGCCGTGGGCGACGAAACGACCGCTTCTTATACCGAGGAGACTATCGTCCACGAAGGCGGCCAGTCGATGCCGTTTGTCTTTGACAACAACAAGCAGGGCTACGCCAGGTATTCGCAGGTGGAACTGACGTTGAGTGCCGTACGCGACTGGACCGAGGAGGGCGTTGCGGAATTGTCGCTGTGGTTCAGAGGCAATCCGCCATCTACCGGCAGC
>CAZTDF010000292.1:0-4475 GCA_964612465.1 uncultured Pirellulales bacterium | reverse complement strand
CCGGAACCAAAACCAAACACCACGCAAGTTGGAGCTTAAGCAGAATGTTAAAAGCTATATTAAACGCTTTAAGATATGTTCTTAATTTCGATTGGCTGGCCGGCGTCTCAATCGGTGCCGCCAAAAACGTTTTTCTCGTCCTGTTCGTCCTGATAGGGATTCTGGTTCTGCTGATTCCGAATGATTACATCTACAAAGGACTCAAAAAACGCAGATGGTGGCTTAACCTGAAACTCTGGGCGCTGGGCGACCTGGCCTTTATTTTTATCACGTATTATATTTTCTAAGGCCGCAGAAGTCTGCTCCGACAACGGTCTATAGCAGTTCCTCAGCATTGTCATATATCTTTTTAATGGCCCCGGCGATCAAATCCATTTCCGCTTTTTTCCCCATCAGGGCGGTATGATGAAAACAAACCGATTCTTCCGTAAAGATTCTATGGCAAACCGGCAGTTCGAATGCGGCCGGATTGATTTGCTGCCAGTGCTTTTTACTCAGCTTGTACCGCTCCGGCTTCGTATGGGGGGTATATAACGCACACGCATTGAGAGGTTCATAACTTGCCTCAACCGAACAAGCTAGCTCTTTGCTCAACGCCTCTCTGAATTTCCTGATATCGAGGCCCTTGAACTTTCCCTTATTGTACCTGAACGAGAAATTATAACACGCTCCCAATGCTTCTGTCTTATCGTTTTTCATCGGCAGGACACCGGGAAGCTCCGCAAGCAACGAGTTTAAATATTTCGCATTTTCGCCTCGAATACGGTTTTGCCCCGGCAGCCTTTTCAGCGATTCAATCAGCAGTGCCGCCTGGAAATCTGTCATCCGGTAGTTGCCCGACTGGATCAGGTCTCCTTCGCTGCCATAGAGTCCCGCACCTTTATCGTCGGACTCTTGATTCTCGGGTCTTCTGCCGCAATTTCGAAGCGCATCGAGCTTCTCAAACAATTGAGAATCGCTTGTTGTAAGGGCCCCGCCCTCTCCTGCTGTCATGATCTTCGAAAGCTGAAAGCTGAAACTTCCTACATCACCGATACTGCCGGCCTTCTTGCCCTTAAACTCGCCCCCGTGCTTGTGTGCGCAGTCCTCGATCACCCTGAGATTGTGCTTGCGAGCAATCCCCATAATGGCATCCATGTCGGCAAAACATCCGTAAAGGTGCACGGGGATAATCGCTTTGGTTCGCTGCGTGATTGCCTTCTTCACCTCGGCTGGGTCGATACACCAGTTGTCTCGTCTGACATCGACAAGTACGGGGACGGCATTGACATCCAGTACCGCTCCGGCCGTCGCCTGCCATGTCAATCCGGGGACAATTACCTCATCGCCCAGTCCGACACCGCACGCCTCCAGAGCGAGCTGCAAAGCGACGGTTCCGTTAGCTACAGATATTGCATATTCTGTCCCGACGAATTTAGCGAAAGCTTTATTGAACTCCAACTCCTTCGGGCCGTTATACGACCAGACCCCGCTTCTTAAGACCTCAAGCAGACCTTTCTCTTCCTTTTCATCCCATACAGGCCACCTGGGCCATGGTTTCGCTTTGGCATCCCGTAGCGGCTTGCCGCCATTTATGGCTAACTTGCTCATTCTATATTTCCTTTACTAATGTCCGTACAAACTCGACTGCACCAAGATAGCACACTTATCTGATAGTTGCAACTGTCCCTCCTATTCTGTACTATCAATTATACAAACGGCAAGATTATGAATAAAATTGATTTTCAATATGATAGATTACTTTCCACTGGCTGGATGATTCAGGCGTCTTCGGAAGTTATCAAGTCGCCGGAGCGGATTTCCAGCCCGGGCTTTGACACACGCCGCTGGTATCCGGCGAACGTCCCCTCGACAGTGTTAGCCGCCCTGGTGGAGAACGGCGTCTATAAGAATCTTTATTTCGGCATGAATCTGAGCGAAATCCCCAGCGAACCGTACGAGAAACCGTGGTGGTATCGAATGGAATTTGAACTTTCTCAGAAAGACTCTGCCGGGACGGTGCTGCTCGAATTTGACGGCATAAACTACAGTGCAGACATCTGGTTGAACAGCAGCAGGATCGCGACAGCAACAGAGATCAGAGGTGCCTTTCGCCGATTTCAGTTCGACATCTCGAAATTCGTTTCCAAAGGCCCAAACGCGCTTGCTGTAGAGATCACCCCTCCGAAACCGGGTGATTTTTCCACTGGCTTTGTCGATTGGAATCCACCACCGCCAGATCGTAATATGGGCATTTTTCGTACTGTCAGATTAAGATTTTGCCGGGACATCTCAATCGAAGGGCCCTTTGTCCATACCAAATTGAATCTGGAAACGCTCGATAAAGCAACACTCACCATCACTGCAAAGCTGGCCAATCATGGGCAGCGCAGAATATCAGGAATTCTCGAAGGCGAAATTGAATCGTTAAGGTTCAACAAAGCCATAGATATTGAACCACAAGGGCGAAAAACCGTAGAGTTCACAGATCTGAAAATCAAGAATCCAAGAATCTGGTGGCCTTATCAGTTGGGCCGGCCGAATCTGTACGATTTGAATTTAAAATTTACAGCGGATGGCGAGGCCTGTGATGTCACGCATGTAAAATTCGGGATTCGCGAAATCGAAGATTATACGAACGAAGGAGGGCATCGCGGTTTCAAGGTCAACGGGAAAAAAATCCTTATCAAAGGAGCCGGCTGGACGGATGACTTGCTGCTTGCCGATACGCCGAAGACCATCGACGCACAGTTGAGATACGTCAGGCACATGAATCTCAATTGCATCCGGCTTGAGGGCATCTGGGGCAGGGACCATACGCTGTACGACTTGTGCGACCGGTACGGCATACTAATGATGGTCGGCTGGAGCTGTCACTGGGAGCACGAACAATATCTCGGAAAACCGGTCGACGACCGCTACGGGGGCGTGATTTGCCCGGAAGATATCGAACTGATCGCCCAGTCGTGGCAGGACCAGGTACTCTGGCTGAGAAATCACCCCAGTATCTACGTCTGGGCAGTCGCCAGCGATAAGGTGCCGAAGCCGGAGCTGGCGCGAAGATATATCGAGACATTTGACCGGCACGATCCATCGCGTCCTTTCCTGGGATCGACGGGAGGCGTCGGCAGCGAACAGCAAATCATCGGCAAAGACGTCGTCATCAGCGAAATCTGCGGCCCATCCGGCGTCAAGATGCTCGGCCCCTATGCGTATACGCCGCCGGTCTACTGGTACACGGACAAGACTCTCGGCGGAGCTTATGGCTTCAATACGGAGACATCGCCAGGAGCGGTCGTGCCGACGCTGGACAGCATCAAAAAAATGATTCCCGAAGATCATCTTTGGCCGATTGACGAATTCTGGGAATTCCACTGCGGATTGAACGAATTTAGCACGCTGGATCGATATCGTGAAGCGATGAATCGCCGCTACGGCGAGCCGGCCGGCGTCGAGCAGTTCGCCGGGAAAGCACAGACCCTGAATTACGAACTGACCCGGCCGATGTTCGAAGCGTTCCGGGCCAACAAAGGTTCCGCCACCGGAATCGTCCAGTGGATGCTCAACGCCGCCTGGCCGAAAATGTACTGGCAGCTTTACGATAAGTATCTCATGCCGACCGGGGCGTTTTACGCCGCGAAGAAGGCCTGCGAACCGCTGCATCTACTCTACAACTACGGCGACCACGGCATCTATATCGTAAACGACCATTTGGCAGCGTTCAGGAATCTAAAAGCGACCATTCGTGTGCTGGATATAAATTCCGCGGAAGTCTTAAACAGGACATTTGAAATCGACGCCCAACCTGAATCGTCGGCTAACATTTTCGAGCTTCCTGAATTTGCAAACATCAGCACGACATATTTCCTCGATCTCAGGCTCAATAATGACAAGGGTATTGAAATCGGCAATAACTTTTACTGGCTGTCAACCAGGCCGGATGTTTTGGACTACGACGCCAAGGTCGAGCCCTGGCCCTATTACACGCCCAGCAAAGAATTCGCAGACCTGACCGCTCTTAATTCGCTGCCGCCTGCGAAAGTTAACCTCAAGTATCATGCCGAGAGAACCGGCGAACAGACGAAATTGACGGCAACGCTGCACAACGCCGGCGAGACAATCGCATTTTTCATCGAGCTGAAAGTATCGGAGAAGATAAGCGGCGAAACAATACTGCCGGTCTTCTGGGAAGACAATTACGTGAGCCTGCTGCCCGGCGAAACCAGAACCATCGAAGCCACATTTCCAGCCACAAAAGACCAGGCCGTCCTTACCACCAACGGATGGAATCTGGAAAGTTCCTTCAAAGAGTAAAAGCCGCTCTTTTAGCCTTGATTCTGGTTTTATCATAAGTGTAATTAAGCTTTCCTCCAATTTTCTTGCAATGCCGGCCTGTTGGTTGTAAAGTAAGCAAAATACGAAGGAGCAGTGGCCGAGCGGCTTAAGGCGACGGTCTTGAAAACCGTTGTACCGAAAGGTACCGGGGGTTCGAATCC
>CAZTDF010000291.1:0-4479 GCA_964612465.1 uncultured Pirellulales bacterium | reverse complement strand
CTACCGGTTATGTCACCGGGCAGTGGGCGAATCAGGATATCGGCATAGCCAGCAACGACACTGAGCCGCTGTATGTGGCCATATCCAACACTTCCGGACAACCTGCGGTAGTGGTAAACGACGATCCGGCCGCAGCGAACATCGCCGAATGGACCGAGTGGGTGATTCCGTTGCAGGCCTTTGCCGATCAGGGCATTGTTCTGACCAACGTTGACAGGATAGCGATCGGCCTGGGAACCCAGGGCAATATGACAGCGCCCGGCGGTTCGGGTAAGATGTATTTTGACGACATCCGGCTGATTCTACCGAGCGACGTTGCTTCAGAGTAAACGCAGCTTTCGTTAAAAAGATGTAAATATTAGCATCGGTTCGGGGCCTATACCAGGTTTGTTTGGTATAGGCCCCGGTTATTTTTATATGGCGGGACTGGATGAATTTTGTATGAATGAGGAACGCAGCCGGAGATGATTTTCCGAGACTTGCCCCGGGGGCATGGTTCTGGTAACATTCTTTTGTATTTATTTGGCCCTTACATCTTTGAAATGGAAAGGATTTACTATGACCAGGCGAATGTCAAGACTGCCGTGTCTGCTCACTTTTACTGCTCTTTTGTTTGTTTCCGGTATCGTGATGTCTCTCCAGGGTACGGCCCTGGCGGCGGTTGAAGAGATTGACGAGAATCGTATCCGGGAAATCTCGTCGCTACTTTCCGAAAAGCCGGCGGGATTTGGCCTGCCGATTGGCGAGCGAAGCGCCTGGGATAATCTGGCTGAGAAAGATTCGTTCAAGCGAATTATCTCCGAAGCGGAAAAGCTTCTGGCACAAGCCATTGATGAACAACCCGACGAGCTTTACCTGGATTTTTCTCGAACCGGAAACCGTACTCGCTGGCAGAGAGTCAGCGGCCGCCGGCGGTCAAGAGTCCGTACGTTCGTATTGGCCGAGTGCCTGGAAAACAAGGGGCGTTTTGTGCCGGCGTTTGAGGAGATTGCCCGGGTGCTTTGCTCCGAACGGACCTGGGTCATGCCGGCCCACGACAGAGACCTGACTAACTTTCACGGCAAGAGTGTCGATATCGACCTTGGCTCCTCGGCATTGGCCTGGTCGTTAGGCACTGCTGATTACCTGCTGGCCGACAGATTAAGTTCCGAAACACGCCGGCTGATTCGTGATAACCTGGAGCGGCGTATTTTCCGGCCTTACCGTGACATGGTATCGGGCAAGCGAAAGAAAAACTGGTGGATGACCGGGACGAATAACTGGAACGCCGTGTGCCTTGCGAGCGTGACGGGTTCGGCGCTGGCCGTGATCGATTCTCGTGATTCCCGTGCTCTTTTTGTCGCTGCGGCAGAGGGCTACTCGAAGAATTTCCTCGAAGGATTCACCGACGATGGTTATTGTTCCGAGGGCTTGGGCTATTGGAATTACGGGTTCGGCTATTATATCATGCTCAGCGAGGCGATTTATCAGGCGACAGACGGCAAAGTGGACCTGCTGCAGGATGCTAAAGTGAAACAGGCGGCTGCTTTCGGTTCGAGGATCGAAATCATTAATGGTATTTATCCGGCGTTCGCCGATTGTTCTATCAGGGCCGAGCCAAGTTCCCGCCTGATGTACTTTATCAGCCGTCGCCTCGGTCTGGGATTGCGCAATTGGGAGCAGATCGATCCGGTCTCTACCGGCGGCTCGCTCTATCAGAGCATGATGTACAGCTTTCCGAATTCCGCCTCACGCAGTCTGCCGGCACAAAATGCTTCTGAAGGGCCCGGCATCAGGTCATGGTTCGAAAACGCAGGTATCCTGATTTGCAGGCCGGCTCGGAGTTCAGCCTCAAGCCTGGCTGTTGCCCTCAAGGGCGGTAATAACGCAGAGCATCATAATCATAACGATGTGGGCTCTTTCGTCGTAGTCTTAGGTGATAGGCCGTTGTTGCTCGATCCAGGCGGGGAAGTTTATACCGCTCGCACATTCAGCAGCCGCCGGTATGAAAGCAAGGTTCTGAACTCCTTCGGGCACCCCGTCCCGCTCGTGGCCGGCAAGTTGCAGCGAACCGGCAGGCAGGCCCAGGGCCGAATCGTTAGTCGTGAGTTTACTAAAGATGCCGACACCCTGCTTTTGGATATTTCATCTGCTTATGATGTGCCGGAACTCGAAAAACTTCATCGCAGGTTTGTCTATTCACGCCGGGATTCAGGTTCATTGATTGTGACCGACGAAGTTGTCTTCTCGAAGCCCTGTGATTTCGGTACAGCTCTTATTACATTCAATGAATGGAAGCAGCTTTCTGATTCATCGCTTGTAATTCGCGATAAGGACAAGGCCCTGCGTGTTGATATTGAAGTTTCAGGCGCCGACTTTAAAATCAAGCCTGAGACAATCAAAGAAGATCTTAGCGGCCGCAGATTACCCACTCGATTGGGCATTAACCTGGCAAAACCAGTACGACGTGCCGTTGTTAATCTTACAATCAAGCCAGCGAATTAATATTTTTTTATGGGAGAAGAAAATGGAACCTATAGATCGAAGAGGATTTTTGAAAAGTTCTGTTGGTGCGGCGACAGCTTTTACATTTTTGCCTTCCAGTGGAGCTTCGGCGGCTGCTAATAAGGTGGTTCTGGGGATTATGGGCGTCGGCGGCCGGGGACGTGCGCTTCTGACAAGCCTCGTGAAAAGGTCTGATGTCAAGATCAAGTATATTTGCGACGCCGATACTCGAAGCTACGGACCTGCGGCGGAGATTGTGATTGAAGGCCACGACTACAAGCCTAAATTTGTGCAGGATTTTCGAAAGATGCTGGACGATCCCCAGGTCGATGCGATCGTTGTTGCCACTTCGGACCGCTGGCATGCACTGGCGACGATAATGGCCTGCCAGGTGGGGAAAGACGTTTACGTGGAGAAGCCGCTCTCGCTGAGCATCTGGGATGGCAGAAAAATGGTTGAGGCGGCACGCAAGTATCGCAGGATTGTGCAGGTCGGAACTCAAAGCCGCAGTGCTCCATATACAGATAAGGCCGCCGAGTACATCCGCAGCGGTAAACTGGGGGACATCCATCTGGCCCGCGTGTTTCTCATGCAGGAATCGGGCCCTATTCAGGTGGCGGATGTTCAGCAGGTGCCGGAAGGTCTGGATTATGATTTATGGTGCGGCCCGTCACCCATGCTGCCTTATCGTCCGGGCAGGTGGTTTTGGAGGCTGTGGGATTTCTATGTCGGCTACGTCATGGCCGACATGATTCATCAGATCGACCTGGTGCGGTATCTTATCGGCAGAGATTATCCCGAGACGGTCTGCAGCGCGGCAGGTGTCTATCACTTTGACGACGGCAGGGAGCAGCCGGATACGCACCTGGCGACCTTCGAGTTCGATAAGCTGACGCTGCTTTTCGAAGCGTCGCTCTGGTCGCCTTACATGCATCGCATCGTTCTCTTGAAGGACAAGAGCAAATTTCCCGACTGGCCTTTCTGTGCTACAAAAGTGGAGATATGCGGGACCAAAGGATTTATGTGCTTCGGCAGGCACGGCGGTGGATGGCAGGTGTTCGAAGGGGACGCCCGTGTTCGCCAAAGCAAGGCCGTTGTTTCTGAGCCGGCCGAGCTGAAATTCGGCAGCATAATCGACGCACATTTTGAGGATTTCGTGAGCTGTATCCGTACTCGCAGGAAACCGAAAGCGGATGTGGAAGAAGTGCACCGTTCAATGACGCTGTGCCATCTCGCAAATATCTCGTATCGTGTCGGAAACCGCAAGCTGAAGTTTGACGGGGCGACCGAAAAGTTTGTGAATGATGCCGAGGCCGATAAGTATCTGAAGGCCAACTATAGAAAACCGTGGATTGTGCCGGATGAGGTGTAAGGTTAATATTCCTTTGCCGCTCTTCGACCGGGTGACTTGCACCGTTCTTTATTGCACAAACGGCCTCAAATGTGAGAGGCCGTTGATTGTCAGGCTAAACGTGTTCGTGAATTTGTCTAATACTTGAGTAGGGCGGTTTTTGTTAGGCCGAACTATTTAGATTTAGCTGTTGCTTGTAAATTCCTTTCCTCCGCTTGCTTAATAATGCATTTGAGAATATCCGATCTGCTGATAACCCCCGACACTTTGCCGTTTGACGTAACGGGAACTCTTCTGATAGAGTTGTCTCTCAGGCAGTAGCAAACATCCAACAGAAGTTCGTGTTCTTCGAAGTGGATGGCAGGTTGTGTCATAAAATCGTTTACTGTTCTGTCTTTTTCTTCGTCGTAAGTATGGAACAATCTCAGGACATCCTGTTCGGACAGCATTCCGATCAGGATTCGATCGTCTCGTACCACAGGGATGCCGGTGATATTATGATCCGCCATCAGTCGTATTGCTTCAAATATCGGAGTATCTTTTGTTATGCAAACGACTTGCTTTGTCATTATGTCTTTAGCTTCGAGCATTGTGTCCCCTTTTTGGCAATTTGTTTTATTGAAGATATCCCAATTTGGTTGAGG
>CAZTDF010000290.1:0-4511 GCA_964612465.1 uncultured Pirellulales bacterium | reverse complement strand
CCGAGCTTAGCGATCTTGAAAAATATGTTCTGGTCCAGGTTTACGACAGCACGTGGAAAGACCATCTCTATTCAATGGACCATCTCAAGAGCAGCATCTGGATGCGATCATGGGCGGAGAAAGATCCCAAAACCGAATTTAAACGTGAAGGTTCGCGAATGTTCGAGGAGATGCTCGAAACCATCGAGGACCGCGTGACGGATATAATATTCAAAGTACACCTCGAAGCCGGGGCCAGGGCCAGAAACGTCTGGAATGTAAGCCAGACGAGCCACGATGAAGTTGGTCAGTTTGCCATGGCCGAACGCCAGCGGGCCGCCGCCCAGGCGCCACAGGGCGAAGTAAAGGTCAAACAGATCAAACTCGAACAGCCCAAAGTAGGTAGAAACGACCCCTGCCCCTGCGGCAGCGGAAAAAAATACAAAAAATGCTGCGGAAAGAACTCTTAGAAATCATCTTAAGGAGACACAAATGTTCAATGGTATTTTTCGAATCCCACAACCGGTCAACGAACCGTGCCTGCAGTACGCTCCGGGCAGTCCGGAACGAACCGAATTGTCATCCAAGCTCCAGGAGATGCTCAATGGGCAAATAGAAGTTCCGATGATAATCGGCGGCGAAGAAGTGCGCAACGGCAATCTCGCGGATATTCGCTGTCCCCACAATCACCAGCAAGTATTGGGCAGATATCACCAGGCCGACGGAGAATACGCCATCAAGGCTATCGATGCGGCTCAAAAGGCCAAGAAACAGTGGGGCCAGATGCCGTGGGAATCAAGAGCGGTTGTGCTGCTCAAGGCGGCGGAGCTTTTGGCCGGCAAATATCGCCTGACACTCAATGCCGCGACCATGCTCAATACAAGTAAGACGCCGCACCAGGCGGAAATCGACGCCGCGTGCGAGCTGATAGATTTCTGGCGGTTCAATCCGCACTTTATGGAGGAGGTATACGGTGACCAGCCAATGTCCTCGCCCGGCATATTGAACTATATGGAGCATCGACCTCTGGATGGCTATGTTTTGGCGATAACACCATTCAACTTCGCGTCAATCGCGGGCAATCTTCCGACCGCTCCGGCGTTGATGGGCAACACGGTGGTCTGGAAGCCGGCATCGGCTGCGGTACTTCCGGCATACTTTATTATCAAAATCCTGGAAGAAGCGGGCATGCCGCCCGGCGTAATCAATATGGTACCGGGACCAGGCCCTGTAGTCGCCCCGCCGGCCCTGGACGACGTCAGACTCGGCGGCATCCACTTTACAGGAAGCACCTACGTGTTCTCGACGATCTGGCGGGCCATTGGTCAAGACATTCGCAAATATGTCTCGTATCCTCGAATCGTCGGCGAGACCGGCGGAAAGGACTTTATCTTCGCGCACGCCAGCGCCGATACCGAGGCACTCGTGACAGCTATGGTGCGCGGTTCATTCGAGTACCAGGGACAAAAGTGCTCGGCTGCTTCGCGGGCGTATATCCCTGACTCAAACTGGCCAAAGGTTAAAGACCTGCTGTTAAGCACGATCGGCGAGATTAAAATGGGCGACGTATGCGACTTTAAGAACTACATGGGCGCGGTTATCGATAAAAAATCCTTCGATACCATCAGCGAGTACATCGAATACGCCAAGAATTCTCCCGATATGGATGTTATCGTCGGCGGCGGATGCGACGATTCTGTCGGATACTTCATCGAGCCGACCGTCGTGGTCAGCAGGGACCCGAAATCCAAGCTAATGGCCGAAGAAATATTCGGACCGGTATTGACGATATATGTTTACCCTGAAGGCGAATACGACCAGGCGCTGGACACCTGCGACCAGACGTCGCCGTACGCTTTGACCGGGGCAATATTTGCCCTGGACCGCAGTGCGATTGTCAAGGCGATGAACACGCTTCGTCACGCTGCGGGCAATTTCTACGTCAACGACAAGCCTACGGGCGCCGTCGTAGCCCAGCAACCGTTCGGGGGCACACGGGCATCCGGCACAAACGACAAGGCCGGCAGTTGGCTAAACCTGGAGCGTTGGGTCTCACCGCGTGCCATCAAGGAAACCTTCCTGCCGCCCAGAAACTTCCGCTACCCCTACATGGCCGAGTAGCAGGCCGCGACAATAGCAAACCAAGAAAGAACCTAAAAGCCGAAGGTGCAGGGCAAACGCTCTCGCGCCTTTGGCTTTTTTATTGCAGGGCCCCACCTGGCTGCAAAAAGTTCAGAGATTCGGGTGGCAGAGCCGATGATAAAGTAAAAGGGGAGATTATCGTTAAATGAAGAATGTCTGTCGAAAAGATACGATACATGGCTGAAGAGCGAAAAAAACTGAAGTTTTTGCCGCTGATTTTTATCGGGGCGGCTCTTATTGGGGTGGCTTATCTGGGCCGTACGCCTTATAAGGTGGTTGCGACAATCCAGGAGCTTTTGGCCGAGAATAAGGAGCTTAAGCAGGCGCTAACCAACCTTAGCCGTGAGGACCAGATCGGTTATGCCAAGGTGATCGGCAAGGAAATGAAGGATGGGGAACTTTTCACAACGATACGGTTCGTTGAGACAGCCAGAGACAATAAGCTCAATAAGATTCTGGAGAAGCAGTACACAATCGCGGGCGATATAATCCACTTCGACGCCCTAATCGTCAAGTTCGGCAGCAGAATGGTTATGGACGGCAGGACAAAGGCGCTATACCTGTGGAGAAGGGTCTACGGCGAGAAAATGACGCCGGCAGAAGGCTTTGCCATCGAAGAGCCGGGAGCCGAGCCCCAAAGATATAAGGACCTGCTTGAGGCATTGCCGATTGAGTACAGGAAAATGTTCTGGTCTGAAATCTGGGAGCTGGCAAATGACACCGAGAAGCTTGTCGAATACGATATCGACGCAATTTATGGAAATGCAGTCTATTGGAAACTCAGAGAAGGACTGATTTACGTCTTCAAAATCAATTCTTCAGGCCAGGTCTACCCCGAAATCGTGCCGGATTTATAACTCTATCTGCCACGCTTTTCTAAACTTACGCTCAAGTCCCACCTTGCATCTTACTGAGTTCCACACACTTCATCAGCTCAACCGGCGCGTGGTTCTCAATTGACGCTCAACGACGCTTCGGTTATTGTATCGGACAACAGTATGATTTGTAATTTTGGAACCTGATGTAATGAACGGAAGCACTGATTTTGATATTGTCGTCATCGGCGGCGGGATTATCGGTTTGGCATCGGCCTATAAGATTATGCTGAGCCATCCCGAGATTCGCATCGCCGTGCTGGAAAAAGAGGAAAAAGTCGCTGCACATCAGACGGGCCACAATTCCGGCGTTATCCACTCCGGGCTGTATTACGAGCCCGGCTCAAATAAGGCCGAGACCTGCATCAAAGGAGGTAAAGAACTTATCGCCTTTGCCAAAAAGCATAAAATTCCCTACAAGATTTGCGGAAAAATAATCGTCGCAACGAAGGAAAGGGAATTAGCCAACCTTGAAATGATTTTCCAAAACGGCCTTGAAAGTAATATAGAGGGCATTGAGCAAATCGGGCCGGAGCAAATCAAAGAAATTGAGCCTTCCTGCGAGGGCATCGCAGGCATACACGTGCCCGGCACGGGAATTATTGATTTTACCAAAGTTGCAGAGAAGCTTAGCCGGCTTATAGAGAAAAAAGGCAACAATAATAAAGTTCTGACTTCGCACAGGGTCACAGCACTCGATAAGCATGACTTCTATACGAAGGTTGTGACAAATCAGGAATCTTTCGGAGCGAAGTATATTATCAACTGTGCGGGCCTTCAGTGTGATAAAGTGGCAAAAATGGATAATGTCGCGCCGGGCATGAGGATCGTCCCCTTCCGCGGTGATTATTACGAGCTGGCGGAAAAGGCGCAGGAGAAAGTCAAAGGCCTGGTCTATCCAGTGCCGGACCCCGCCCTGCCCTTCCTCGGCGTTCATTTTACGCGAATGATTTCCGGCAGCGTCGAGTGCGGGCCAAACGCCGTCTTCTCATTCAAGCGGGAAGGTTACGGTAAAACCGATTTCAGTCTTGCCGATACATGGGATGCCCTGTCTTATCCCGGGCTATGGAAAATGTTTTTTAGATACTGGAGATACGGATTGGGCGAGTATGCCAGGGCATTCTCCAGAAAACTGTTTCTCAGGCAACTGCAAAGGTTGATTCCGTCGCTGCAGGACGATGATTTAAAACCCTGTAAGGCGGGCGTTCGGGCCCAGGCGATTGAGCCGAACGGCCGGCCAATCGACGATTTCAAGATAGAAAGGAAAGGCAATTCCATTCATGTTCTGAACGCACCGTCACCGGCCGCGACGGCATCGCTTGCCATCGGCGATACTATAAATCAAATCGCCACGGATTATTTTAAACTCGAAGATTAGAGCTGATTGACAGCGATAAAAGTCAGAAGAAAGTTGAAATATGATAGACTTGAAAGACAAAGACTACATTGTCATCGTACAGTGCCATATTGTCAAAGAACGCTGCTCCGGCTACAACTGCGAGAGAGCATTTAACG
>CAZTDF010000289.1:0-4520 GCA_964612465.1 uncultured Pirellulales bacterium | reverse complement strand
TTGGGTTAAACAAAGTAATATCAACCCAAATGATCAGCCGATACTTTACTACGGGAACCGCGAAATAGATAAAGGCGGTGGTTTATCTCCGTCTGGAACCGACGATATCGGGCCAAGAAGGATTAGTGTTTTGTTCAATAGGGCTAAATTGATAAACGCTTTGTATGGTTATGGAGCATTTACATTGAGAGTTGAAGGTAAACTCATAACAGGCCAATCTTACTACGGCGAGGCAATTATTCATTTAACCAGATTCGTAGGGGATTAATCTTCCGGCCTCGTTTATTGGCTTTTGCTAAGCAAGACAGCAAGAGCAAAAAATAGTTATTTAGGCGTTCGACCGGATTCTGTCGATTGAATGGCCTTAAATGTGAAGTTGGGCAGGGAAACATTTCGTACAACGTTTGCTAACGTTTTACGCTCGGTATGATTTTGCATTCTATTTATCCATCTATTTTTCGGCCTTCTCATAGCTCTCTAAATCAAAAACCAAAATGCCCCTTCCGACTCCGGCCATATCTCCCCTTTTAGCGAACTGAAACGCCATATACCGGCCGTCGTCGCTTACCACAGGATTTGTTGATTTATAGCCGGGATAGTCTGCAAAGAATGTCATGCGTTCTGTTTGTCCAGAGCCGTCAAGAGCCAGCTTGTAAATGTCATTGTAGTGTATTCCTTTACCACTGTGCTTATCACACTCGACCAGCGTGTATTTGCCATCGGGAAAAATGCCTTCCGGCTCATCATATTGATTCGGCGCCTGTGAGTAGTTGACCACCTTGCCGGTCTCGATATTCAGCCCCATGACTTCCGTGCCCTGATAACCGTAGGCGCTGAATATCAGCTCCTTCTCATCCGGCGGCCGAAAGTTCTGTGTCTCAAGTCCCGTCTCAAACGGCAAATCCCGCCTGTCCAGAATCATTTTCTTATCCGCCAGTCGAGGCTTGCCGTCTTTATAGAGAATATCCGCCATATAGAACGCCCCGCCCTGCGTCCAGGCGATTCGCATGTGTTTGCGCGATACCGCCGGGCCCTCGGAGCATTTCTCGCCCAAAGCAACCGGCGGCCCCGAAAGGTCCTTCTTCAAAACCCACAGTTCCGCATTTTTCTCGCTCCGGCTCGCCTGCGGATTATTCGTATCGAACTTCCTCGCTCCCGAAAGCAGAATGTCACCATTCGCCAGATACAGCGCGCGCGTATAGCCCTCATGATAGTAGCGATGTGTCATCGGACGAATTATTTTCGTGCTCAATTCCACTTCATAAACGTCCCCGAAAGTCTTTTCGAGAAACAAAATGCGCTTGCCATCGTGCGAGAAGTCCGCCCTCTGGCCGAAGTGCGTCACCTGCTTTATATATCCCGGCAGCTCATCCAGCGGCGA
The DNA here is from genome assembly GCA_964612465.1 of uncultured Pirellulales bacterium. Lineage (GTDB taxonomy): Bacteria > Planctomycetota > Phycisphaerae > Sedimentisphaerales > Anaerobacaceae > JAFGPJ01. The sequence continues at coordinate 3,139 of CAZTDF010000289.1, read as the reverse complement.
AACGCCTTCTTTGCCCGCAGCTCCTGTGAGACAACCTGCAAGCAAAACACCCACTAAAACCAAAATCTTAATTCTGCTTTCGCAGCTATACATATTTTGCCTCCTGATTATTCATCACTGGCGTTTTCGCTGATTAACCACTTCAACTCCGAAATTTTGTCCGCCCGAACGAACTCCACATGACTATCGTTAAACAATACATTGCAACCTATACCATGATGATTTCCGGTAGTGAGAATTTCCGGTCCACCAATTTGATTCCAGCCACCTTTGGTTTCAAAGAGTAAAACCAGTTCAGGCTGCGAACGTGGCGAAAGATTTGGATTCATCGCATAGTGACAACGCCCTTTTTTGTTTGCCGGGCATATGAAACATTTTTCAATTGCTCTGATATCTACAGCCGTTTTCATATATCCAGTCAATAAATCGCACCATTTCTCTGTTCGAGGGTATTGCTCATCATAATCACCTGCATAAAGTATCATCCACTTTCCAAGCGTCTTTAAGTTTGCAGCACATCTCTTTTGAGCGGTAAAGGTACTACGGGGAGATTGGAAAACCCAAAAGACAAAAAAAACCGCACCGATAACAACTCCAACAATCGCAAATCGTCCCGTCTTCGATGTCCCCTGCTTATCCTGCCCTTTCTTAATCACAAGGATTCCAACTACAATACCTGCTACTGCCATCAGCCCTGAGATTAAATGACCGTATACATAAAAGCGCGTCAGATAAAACGGTATCAGGGTAAGACCGAAAAATCTGTAGGCACCTTCCCAATACAATATCAGCACTAAAAGACAGACACCGAGAATACTCAATAACGGTGACACCATCGCCATCGTAGAATTTTTAATTTTTTGGCCTTGTGTGTCATTTTTTGTTTTACTCATAATTAGTCCTCTCCCAAAATTTTTCGCAAAACACTTATCAGCGTTCTCGGCTCGAAGTAATTCTTCGCCAGATGCAAATATACTACTTTTGGACCCGGGATGCGAACCTTGCCCGAAACGTTTGCAAACAGTGCCTGTTCATTGTCGCTATGGTCCTTCTCGAACGAAAATATCAAATCCTGGCCGGAAGCAACAATGCTCTTGATATCACGCCTGCTCGCTTTGATTCGCAGCTCCGCCAAATCCAGCAGCAATCCAACCTCATCGGGAACAGATCCATATACATCCGTCAATTCGCCCTTGATCTGCTCCAGATCCTCATCGGTTCTCGCGACGGCAATTTTCCGGTAGACATCCATCCGGTGCCGGTTAATCGGTACGTAATTTTTCGGTATATAAGTGGCAAAGCCCAGGTCGACAACCGCCGTGGGTATTGGTTCGACAGGCTCGTTCTTCATTTGTTTAACGGCATCCGTCAGCAGCTCGCAATACATCTGGTAGCCCACCGTCTGGATATGTCCCGACTGCTCGGAACCGAGAATGTTGCCTGCGCCGCGGATTTCCAAATCCCGCAGAGCGATTCGAAAGCCCGCCCCCAAATGCGAATATTCCTCGATCGCTTTGAGACGTTTTGCCGCCAACGGCGTAATCGTCCGTGACATCGGCAGCAGCATATAAGCATACGCCCGGTGCTTATACCTGCCCACCCTGCCGCGAAGCTGGTGCAGTTCCGCCAGGCCGAACCGGTCCGCATCATTGATAAAAATCGTGTTGGCGTTCGGAATATCCAGCCCCGATTCGATAATCGTCGTGCACACGAGCACATCGGTCCGGCCGGTAACAAATTCTATCATCGCTGTCTCAAGCTCGCTCTTGGCCATCTGGCCGTGGGCGATGGTAATTTTTATATCGCCCATGAGCTTCTGGATCTCCCAGGCCTTTTTCTCAATCGTCCTGACCCGGTTGTGCAGGAAAAACACCTGTCCCTGCCGGTTCAATTCGCGGTAAATAGCCTTCCTGATAAGTTCTTTGTTGTAGGCGGTCACGGTTGTCACTATGCTTCGCCGATCCAGCGGCGGCGTTCCCAGTGAGCTAATGTCACGCAATCCCAGCAGCGACATGTGCAGCGTCCGCGGAATCGGCGTGGCCGTCATCGTCAGAATGTCCACGTTTACTCGCAGTCTCTTGAGTTTCTCCTTGTGCTCGACGCCGAATCGCTGCTCCTCGTCGATAATCAAAAGTCCCAGGTCCTTGAAACGCACGTCGCCGCTGAGCAGGCGATGCGTCCCTATCAGCACATCGACCCTGCCCGCCCTTGTCCTGGCGATAATGTCCCTCGCCTGTTTGCCTGTCTTAAAGCGGTTCAACACCTCGATACAGATGGGAAAGTCCGCGAACCGCTCGGTAAAAGTCCTGCCGTGCTGCACACACAATACCGTCGTGGGCGTCAGGACGGCAACCTGCTTTCCGTTCTCGACAGCCTTGAACACCGCTCGCATCGCAAGCTCCGTCTTGCCATAGCCCACGTCGCCGCAAAGCAGCCTGTCCATAACCACGGCCTGCTGCATGTCCGCTTTGATTTGCCCGGCCGCGGTGGTCTGGTCGGGCGTCTCCTGATAGGCAAAAGACTCTTCGAATTCGACCTGCCAGTTCGAATCTTCTCCGAAGGCGATTCCTCCCGCCCCCTGGCGCTTCGCCTGAACTTCGAGCAGATCGGCGGCAAGGTCCCGAACGGAACTCGCCACTTTGTCTTTCTGCTTCTGCCATCGTTTCGAGCCGACCTTGCTTAAAGTCGGCCGCTTCGGACTTGTCCCGATATATTTCTGAACGAGAGCAATATTTCGGACCGAGACCTGGATTTTCACGCTGTTGGCATATTCGATTGTCAGGTACTCATTCGTGCCGCCCTTTTCCTTTATCGTCTGAATACCGGAAAACCTGCCGATGCCATAGGAAGCATGAACGACATAGTCGCCCTCCTGCAAATCGCTGAGCGTATCGACGGGTGAGCTGACTCGCGTCGGCCTGCGCCTTCTTCTCAGCGCGAACTGGCCGAACAGCTCATGATGACTCATGATAATCGTATCGAGCGAGTCGACGACGAAGCCCTGGTGTATAAATCCCGGCAGCAGCTTGAATTTTGCAGGAATCTTCTTGTCGATATCCGCTGCAATTTCTCCCACACGTTTGATTTCAGCCGAGCTTTCGCAGTACAGCAGCACCTCCCTGCCCTTTTTCGCTTCGGC
>CAZTDF010000288.1:0-4573 GCA_964612465.1 uncultured Pirellulales bacterium | reverse complement strand
TGTGTGTGAACTTTTTTTTTGCGTTTGGGCCGGAGTAGTCGGCTACGATTTGGCCGGAGCCGAACATTTTCCATTTGTAGATAAGCAGTCCTTCGAGTCCTACGGGGCCGCGGGCGTGGATTTTGTTTGTGCTTATGCCGACCTCGGCGCCGAGGCCGTAGCGGAAGCCGTCGCTGAAACGCGTGCTGCAATTTACGAAAACGTTGGCCGAATCGACCAATGCCATGAACCGCTCGGCCTTAGCCTTGTCAGCGGTGACGATGGCGTCGGTGTGTTTCGAGCCGTAGCGGTTGATGTGCTCGATGGCGGCGTCCAGACCGTCGACGATTTTTATCGAGAGGATGTAATCGAGATACTCGGTTGAGAAGTCCTCTTCGGTCGCCGGTTTGACGTCGATTATCGAGGCCGTTCGCTCGCAGCCGCGAAGCTCGACCCCACTTTGCTCCAGGGCGGCTTTTGCTTTGGGCAGGAACTCTTCGGCAATCTCGCTATCGACCAGCAGCGTCTCGACGGCGTTGCAGACCGCGACGTACTGGCACTTGGAATCGACGGCGATGTTCACTGCCATATCGAGGTCGGCGTCACCGGCTACGTAAACGTGACAGATGCCGTCGGCATGGCCGAGGACGGGGATGTTCGTATTGTCCATGATGTAGCGGACGAATTCGTTCGAGCCGCGGGGGATGACCAGGTCGATGAATTCATCGAGGGCCAGCATCTGGGCGACGTCTTCGCGGGTTTCCAGCAATTGAATCCAGCCTTCGGGCAGGCCGGCTTTTTCGCTTGCCTGGGCGATTGTCTCGGCCAGGATGCGATTTGTTTTGGCCGCTTCGCTGCCGCCTTTTAGCAGGACGGCGTTGCCGCTTTTCAGGCAAAGCGTGGAAATCTGCACCAGGGCGTCCGGGCGGGATTCGAAAACCACGCCGATTACTCCGATGGGACAACTGACCTTGTAAAGCTCCAGGCCGGCGTCAAGCTCGATGGCGCTCAAAGTTCTGCCCGCCGGGTCGTCGAGCTGGATCAGGCTCTCGATGCCGGCGACGGTCTGGGCGATTTTACCTTCGTCGAACTTCAGCCGTTTGAGCAGCGGGCCGGCCAGATTATTCTTTTCCGCAGCGGCCAGGTCCTGCTGATTGGCTGCGATGATTTCGACGCTGCGCTGCTTGAGGGCCTTCGCGATTTGGGCCAGGGCGTTATTTTTTATGTCGGGTTTGACAGCCGCCAACCGGATCGAGGCCGATTTGGCTGCCGCCGCGATTTCGCTAATATTCATTTTCAAATTCCTGTTGACTATTTTTTGTTGACCGATTACTATGAGATTGTAAATTATCGATGACTTATAATCAATAACGAATAATAAGCGGGCGTAGCATAGTGGTAATGCACCGGCCTTCCAAGCCGGCTAGGTGGGTTCGATCCCCATCGCCCGCTTTTGCCGTTGATATGCTTACCATGAATTCTGCCGCCACTCGGTTCCGCACAAGATGTTTCTCACTTCTAATACAATCCCCGTGTTTATCGGCAATTGATCCGACATAAATTATGTGCTTTTATGATTGACGCGGTTCATTTCGCGTTTTTCTCAGATACGTATTAGTTTGGTGCAGGCTCCATTTGTATGCGCTGAAAAAACACACCAGCGGTCCTGGTTTTCAGCCTGGTTTTTATTCTGTCAACAGGGCACTAATATTTCGGCAAAGCTCGATTAAATCTTGTACCTGCTCTTCGCTGAAGGAACCGAGCCTCTGAGTGTAAACATCAATCCGTTTGGCCAGTCGCACAAGGCCGCCATCCTCCAGATGGACGCCCCGGTGCCCATCCGGCTGTCTCAGAAGAGTCAGCAGCTTGCTCTGCATTGCAGGGGAATCATTGTGCCCTCTAATATTCTTGATGAGAATTATAACGATTGAATAGGATTCTAAGCTGAATATTTCTAAATATAAACTTCACAGAAACACGTCCGCTTGCCATAAGTCCTATAATACCACAACTTACTCTAAATCTTACAATCTTCCGGGGATGGACGGCAAATTATTTCTTTTCTTATTGACATTTACCTTTCGATGTGTTATTTTTAATTGATATAGGAGTAGTGATGGAAAGCCCGCAGGAGGCCTGTTCAAGCTTTCCCTTTTCGCATAGTCGCTTGTATTCAATATGGTTGCGAATGTGGCAGCAGCCGAAAAGAAGGAGTAGCGAAATGATGAAACAGGTAGTGATTTTTACATGTATGATAGCGTTGGTTTTTCCGTTAGCTCTGGCAGGTTGCTGCAGAGTCGAAGTGGCAAGCCTTCAGGAGGAATTAGACAGAGCCCTTATGGAAAGAAACGATCTGCAGGCCAAATTGGAAATTGCCATGCAAACTCCTAAGCAGTCGGAAGTACAGGTAATGGGACTTACCGGCTCGCTCAGCGAGTTTCAGAAACAGATCGACGCATTTGTCAGCTTTCGCGAAGAGCTGCAAAAGCGGGAGGATGAACTTGCCAAGTTACGCCAGGCGGCTCTTGCCGAGGCAAAGGTCGCCCAGGAGCGAATGGATAAGCTCGGAATTCAGTTGCAGGCTGAGACGAAAAGGGTCATTGGGCTTCAGGACGATCTAAAAAAGGCTCAATCGGCAATTGTCGAACTCCAGGACAAGCTCGTAGAGTGACAAAACCGGCTGAGAGTCCTCTTATCAGAATGTGAACATGACAACGGCTGTGAGTACGGCAGCTTACCGCCCTTTTGGGCCTCTGTTCTCTTTTAGTCAATCAAAATTAGCAAAATTTGCACACATTCGGCGCTGAGGATCCATGCGATTGGGCATAGACGTCTCAATTCGGAAAATTAATCTTGACGAGAAGGTGGTTAATTTGGTATAAGTGAAATTGCAAGTACCTGTGGCTTTTCATCCTTGCAGCAGGCAAAGTTTTTACAGTGTGTATCGGTTTTCGCTCTTCAATTGGCAACTCATATTGAGCTATTGAAGAAAGGAGGTGGTATCAGATCTAAATCCTTAGTACAAGCAATAATCTTGACATATCTATCACAAATAACGAGTGTTTTGGTATGTGACCAAAACATGGTTATTGTAATTCTTTTTGAAGGAGGATTATTATGTGCAAAAAGTTGATTTATTTGGCTTGTTTTTGTTTGGTGCTGAGCCTCGTTCTGACGAGCTCAGCTCAGGCGGAACTCGTCGGATGGTGGAGGCTCGATGAGGGCTCCGGTACTACTGCCGCCGACTCAAGTGGCAACGGGAACGACGGCACACTCCAGGGTAACCCCCAGTGGGTGGCCGGCGTGACAGGCGGCGCCCTGGAATTCGACGGAGATGGTGATTATGTTGATTGCGGCAACGATGCGATTTTTGATATCACCGAAGAAATTACGCTTGCCGTGTGGGTGAACGCAAACGACATGCTAAACAGCGAACACAATTGCTGGCTGGGTAAAGGTGATAATGCATACGCAATAAAACACCAGTCCGGGAATTACCTTGAATTTTTCATGTATGATGGTGAATGGCACTCGACTAATTACTCGACTGAGCTTGACTCATTAATCGGTGACTGGCACCACATGGCCGGAACATTCGACGGATCCGAGCTAAAGTTCTACCTCGACGGCGAATTGGCGGCCAATCTGGTCTATTCGGGGACTATCGGAACGGCAACTCATGCCGTCACTATTGGAGAGAACTCCCAGGCCACCGGTCGTTATTTCGATGGAATGTTGGATGACCCCCGCATCTACAACGAAGCCCTGTCGCAAGATAATATCAAGGAGATCATGATGGGTGGAGAAAATCCGTACGCTTTCAGCCCCACCCCGAAAGATGGAGCCATACATCCGGATACCTGGGTGACCCTCTCCTGGAAGCCGGGAGATTTCGCGGCTTCTCACGATGTTTATATGGGCGATAATTTAGAAGATGTAAATAACGGCACCGGCGATACGTTCCAAGGCAACCTGGCCGCCGATACATTGTTTTATGTTGCCGGCTTTCCCGGGTATGCTTACGAGGAAGGTCTTGTTAATGGAACGACCTACTATTGGCGAATCGATGAGGTCAATGAAGCCGACCCGAACAGCCCGTGGAAGGGGGACGTCTGGAGCTTCTTGGTTCCACCCAAGACCGCCTATTTCCCCGAGCCGGCTGATGGTACCGAATCCGTCGATCTTAATGTAGTGCTTAGCTGGACTGCCGGTTTCGGCACAAAATTGCACTATATAGTCTTCGGCGAAGATTTCGACGAAGTGAACGACACTGTCACGGGCACTCCTAACGGAACCACAAGTTACAGTCCCGGCCAACTTGGATTGGCTAAGACTTATTACTGGCGTGTCGATGAGTTCGACGGCGCCGAGACACATAAAGGCGAAGTCTGGAGCTTCACTACTCTGGGTGCCGTCAGCGGCCCGAATCCCGCCGACGGTACTGTGGATGTGAAGCCGTCGGTGGTTCTTAAGTGGGTTGCGGGAGCCGTCGCCGATTCGCACGAGGTGTACTTCGGCTCGGACGCGGATTCCGTCAAGAACGCCACAACAGCCTCGCCCGAGTACAAGGGGACAAAAGCCCTTGGCGAAGAGA
>CAZTDF010000287.1:0-4597 GCA_964612465.1 uncultured Pirellulales bacterium | reverse complement strand
TGGTCCTCGGAACCGTTCAGGAAACGGAGAATCTCCTTCACAAGATTCTCATTGCGCCAAACGACAAAGGCAACCTTGAGTCGATAGCCCCTGAAGGCGAGTACACTGTTGAGGACGTAATTGCGGTGCTGAGAACCGATGATTTGCAGAAGAAAGACCTCTTTCTCATGCACCGGTGGCCTATCCGCGTCCAAAGGCCGACACTGAGCCGTCTTGCCCTGGACATCCCACTGATTACAGGCCAACGGGTAATTGACACGCTCTTTCCCGTCGCAAAAGGAGGAACTGTAGCAATTCCAGGCGGATTCGGCACCGGAAAGACGATGACGCAGCAGGCGGTGGCAAAATGGTGTGACGCTGATATTATTGTATATATCGGTTGTGGTGAACGAGGTAATGAGATTACGGATGTACTTACTGAATTTCCAAAACTGATTGATCCGAGAAGCGGCCGGTCGCTAATGGAACGGACCATTCTGATTGCCAACACATCCAACATGCCGGTCTCGGCACGAGAGGCAAGCATCTACACCGGGATAACCATGGCCGAATACTTCAGAGACCAGGGATATCACGTTGCAGTGATGGCGGACTCAACGTCACGCTGGGCCGAAGCTCTTCGCGAACTGTCCGGGCGAATGGAAGAGATGCCCGCCGAAGAAGGATTTCCCGCTTACCTGCCGACCAAAATAGCGGAGTTCTATGAACGTGCCGGCTCGATGGAAACATTAAACGGCCAAAGCGGTTCCGTGACAATAATCGGCGCCGTATCTCCGCCGGGCGGCGATTTCTCGGAACCTGTGACCCAGCATACGAAGCGGTTTATCCGTTGTTTCTGGGCTCTTGACCGGCACCTTGCCAACGCCCGGCATTATCCCGCCATCTCATGGCTCGACAGTTACAGCGAATATCTCAGTGACATGGCTTCCTGGTGGGAGCAGCAAGTCAGTGCCGAGTGGCTCGCCGACCGGACGGAAATGATGGAGTTGCTCCACAGGGAGGTAAGGCTTCAACAGGTCGTAAAACTCGTCGGCCCCGATGCATTGCCCGATACGCAGCGATTTGTGCTGGAAGTATGCACGTTGTTCAAGAACGCGTTCCTGCAGCAGAATGCGTACGACAAGATTGATATGTTCTCTACTACGGAGAAGCAGGCGAAAATGCTGCACATCATTGTCACTTACTGGAAACGCGGCTCCGAGGCGATAAAGAACGGAGCGATTCTTGCTAAATTGAGAAAAATGAAAGTATATCAGGACATAGTGAAAATGAAATTCTCGATTCCTAATGACGACCTTTCCGGCCTCGACAAAATCGAAGCACGCCTGGAGCGTTCGATGGATCAGATGGAGGCTTTGTATGCCTGAAACAGAAAACAAAAGCCTGCTGTCCGGACGTGAATATATTGGCGTCGATAAAATTGACGGCCCGCTCATTTTTGTGAGCAAAACACACCCCGTGGGATACAGGGAGCTTATCGAGTGTGTAGACAAGCAGGGCAACGTCCGGCTGGGGATCGTGCTGGAATCATCAACGAATGTCGTCGTCGTCCAGGTCTTTGAAGGCACCTCGGGCCTGGACCTTCCGAGCACACGAATACGGTTTTCCGGAGAGCCCCTTACCATTTCCGTTTCAAAGGAGATGCTGGGGCGGGTATTCGACGGCCTGGGACATCCCATCGACGGAGGGCCGCCGCAGCGAAGCGACATCGAGCTGGACGTCAACGGAATGGCGATAAATCCGACCGCTCGACAATACCCCCGGGATTTCATACAGACCGGGATTTCTGTTATTGATGGAATGAATACGCTCATCCGCGGCCAGAAACTCCCTATTTTTTCCGGCAACGGCCTGCCCCACAATGAACTCGCCGCACAGATCGCAAGGCAGGCAAAAATACGGGGAACAGATACCGAGTTCGCCGTCGTCTTCGCTGCGATGGGAGTAAAGCATGATGTAGCGAGGTTCTTCACCCGCTCCTTCGAGGAAAGCGGGGCCCTCGAAAACGTCGCCCTGTTTTTGTCGCTTGCAGATGATCCTTCGATCGAGCGGCTGATCACACCAAGGACCGCCCTGACCCTTGCTGAACATCTCGCATTCCATGAAGATATGCACGTACTGGTCATAATGACCGACATGACCAACTACTGCGAATCCCTGCGTGAAATATCCACCATCCGTGGCGAAATACCGTCCCGCAAAGGATACCCCGGATATCTCTATTCGGATCTCGCCGAACTCTACGAACGCTCGGGAATGATTAAAGGATATAAAGGCTCGATTACGTCACTACCCATACTGACTATGCCGAATGACGATATATCCCATCCGGTGCCCGATCTTTCCGGATATATTACCGAAGGGCAGATCGTCTTCGAGAGAGAGATGGATGGAAGAGGGATTTTCCCGCCGGTTGCAGGACTCCCGTCGCTTTCACGTTTGATGAAGGACGGCATTGGTGAGGGCATGACCAGAGAAGACCATCCCCATCTTGCAAGTCAGCTCTTTGCCGCGTACAGCTATGTAAAAGATGTACGCAACCTGGCCTCGGTCATCGGCGAAGAGGAGTTGACCCCCCTGGATCATAATTATCTCGAATTCGGAAAGGAGTTTGAGCAGAAATTTATTTCCCAGCGAAAAGACGAAGAAAGAAGCATCGAACAGACCCTGGACCTCGGATGGGAAGTTTTAAGGGCACTGCCTGTCGAAGAATTACACAGAATCACCGACGAGGAAATAGAGAAGTTCTATGGAAGTTAGCAGGTATTCATAATGGCTCAGCTTAATTATGCTCCGACAAAAACAAATTTGCTCAGGCTCAGAAATGATCTGCAGTTTGCTCAGCAGGGATATGAGCTTCTGGACCAGAAAAGAAATATCCTGATCATTGAGCTTCTGGCATTAGTTGACCAGACTGCGGATTTTCAGAGCCGGGTTGAAAGTATGCTCGCTAAGGCATTCAAAGCCCTGGAAGAGACGGTCTTTGATATGGGAAAGCTCAAAGTGCAATACCTTACCGGGGCGGTTAATATCACTACGGACATTACTATTCGTACCAGGAAGATTATGGGTGTCAGCCTTCCCGTTATAGAGACGCAATTCCAGGAGCACTCGCCGTACTACAGCCCCATGGGAACCAGTTTCTGGATTGACAGCTCTTTATACTTTTTTAAGGAAGTGCTCAAGCTGCTCGGAAAGCTCTCTGAGCTGAAAATATCTGTACTCCGGCTTGCTAATGAGGTAAAAAAAACCATTAGAAAGGTCAATGCTCTCGAAAAAATCGCAATCCCCGACATGCAGGAGACCGTACATTATATTGAAAGCAGGCTCGAAGAGAATGAACGGGACATGGTCATTCTCATGAAAATGGTTAAGAGGAATCTTGAGAAAAAAAGACGCCGACACAACGGAGAAAAATCGTGAATAATCCTATAAGAAAAATAATGGTCTATATTGATGGAACTGATCAGTCTGTTACCGCTGCTCAGTACGCAGTATGCCTTGCGTCGTTTTCTTCTGCCGAACTTATTGCCCTGTATGTTATCAACACCAGAGCGGTGGAAGACCTTTTAAAGGCAAGGATATTCCTCAAAGATGAGCAGGTCGAATATGAGCATGATATGGAAGCTGACGCTGAACGGTATCTTAATTATGTAAATGAACTTGCTATGAAAAAAGGAGTATCAATTGTTAAGAAACGCGGTAGGGGCAGTGTAAATAAGGAAATAGTTAATGCTGTAAATGAGGACCAGGTCGATCTTCTTGTTATTGGCGAACTGTCCCGGATCAGGAGCAGAAGGGATGAGTTTTATGATGAGGCCGAGCGGGCGATGCGCGCTGTTACGTGTTCCGTCCTGATTGTCAAAGACGAGGACAGGGTCTGGGAAATGTACGAATCACTGGCATAATACGAAAATTCAATAAGAGTTGTGTTCATATATGAAAGTTCAGGAGAAGTAGGTTATGGCGCTAATCGATATGGTTGTTGAAAAAATCGTAAAAATACCCCTGGTCTCGAAAGATAAGCCGGATGTTTTACGGGAGCTTGTCCAGATATTAAAAGACGCTGGTGAAATTGATGATTTTAATATTGTACTGAAAGCGGTGCAGGAACGTGAAGATAAGCAGAGTACCGGGCTGGAAAAAAGCATCGCTGTCCCTCATGCTAAAACTACTGCTGTTTCCAGCCTGAAACTTGCTATCGGCATAGCCCCACAGGGAATCGACTTTGATTCACTCGATGGGGAGTTGTCGAAGCTCTTTTTTCTTTTGGTGGCCTCACCCGAACAGTCCGGCCCTCATGTGGAAGCCCTTGCAGAAATAGCAAAATTAGCCAGCTCAACATCTTTTTGTAAGGCCCTGATACGTTCTGAAAATGCCCGGGAAGTGGTTGAATTGATGAAAGGTGAATAATAATATAGTCTGCTATTGATGCGTGACGATTGGTGGAATCGGGTGATGCCGAATAGATGTTTGGAATTCCCGTGAAAAAATCCCGCGAACGTCTTGACAAACGCTTGCTCATAGATGTCCCTTACGGGACTGAATATTTTATCGTCTCAGGCGACAAATCCACCTTAATCATGCGCCCAGTTTT
>CAZTDF010000286.1:0-4608 GCA_964612465.1 uncultured Pirellulales bacterium | reverse complement strand
GTGGTCGAGCAGGCGTAATATAGCTCTCTCATTTAGTCATGCTTTTTATGCCCGTGTTCACTTTTCCTCCGATTGAAGAGTGTCACAATATTCTGTCATGTCCCGGCATACAATAGTTTTGTATTGAGTGCTTTTCGAACCAGTCCCACCAGCCCATACAGATGAGCGAATTGGATCAGTCACCGCGAAGACCAGAGCAATACTCAGAGCAGATTGTGCACGGGAAAGCTCAGGAAACAACCGCAGATCAACGGCGAGAGGACACGAATCCCATCCGGAGTCAGCAGCGATTCCGGCGTGAAGAAATTCCAGCCTTGTGCTATCATGGACACTACTGCTCCAGAAGTACTACCGCCACTTCGAACCTGTCTAATCTCAGCGTTGTCTTTGTCCCGGCATTGCTGAGCAGTTCGATCCTGCCTTCCGGGACATCCACAATCTTTGGCTGCTGGGTATGATTCATCAGGAAGAGTAGTTTCCTGCCATGCCCCTGCCGAATCGAAACTTCGACTCCATTCGGAGCATCCACCAGCGGCCGGATACCGGCATCTTCGAGCAGTTCGGCGATCAGGCTGTCGTAGAAGGATTCCTCCTTTATGACCGTACCGACATACCAGCCCTTGCCTTTGCCGTAGGTGTTCCGTGTCACGGCCGAAAACCGCTTCATGTGCCACTGATCGGTATAGCCGGCTACGGATTCGGCACCATCAGATGTCACCCAATCCACATATTGGACGGCCGTGTACGTTCCCTCCAGGGTTGCAGTGCCTCTGACCGTGTACCATGTATCCGTGCCCAAAGCGCTGTATTCCTCGATCCGGATTCCCAGCACCGGTGACAGCAAACCTGGAAGCGTCCTTTCGTGACAAAGATTGTTACAGTCTTTGACACCGGTCCTGCAGTCAGCCAGCAAGACCCCACCTTTCTTAACGTATTGACTCAGCATGTCGGCCGTCTCGTCGGGCATCAGGGAAAAATCCGGTGCCAGTACAAGTTTGTATTTGGCAAGATTCGCACTTCGGTTCACAATATCTACATTCACGCCCGCTCGATACAGTGCATTGTAATACCGCAGAATGGCAGCCTGGAGACTGTTACCCGCGTACCCGGGCTGGAAATTGAGAGACCAGAGATTGTCGTAGTCATAGAGAATTGCCACATCTGACTCAATGGTTGTCCCCCTCAGATAATCTTCGAGTTTACGAAATTCTTTCGCGGTTTGTGCTGCCTCGTCGTAGCGTCTGAGAGGTTTTCCGTCATGACCGAGCAGGCCATGCCAATACTGCTCGCGTCCCACTGTGCAGGTGCGCCAGCGGAACCAAATTTGGCCGTCGGAACCATGAGCGAGTTGCTGGTACGCAATCTTGCGAATCTCACCCGGCCAGGGATTACGCCCAAATGCTCCCCATCCGCAGGGACCGGCAGTCTGTTCCATAATCATGAAGTTCTTATCCTTGAGGCCACGCATGACATCAGCAGCCAACGAAGCACCGTACGGAATGTCCGGCTTGCCCGACCAGATCGGATAATTGTCCCACGTAACGAAATCGAGATCACGGGCCAGATCATAGTAATCCAGATCGCTGTACAGGCCCATGAAATTGTGCGTCACGAAGTCATCCGGACAGATGCGGCGGAGGATACGAACCTGATCGGCCTGGAAACGGTCGCGCAGCCAGGATGTAAACCGCTTGAAGTCCAGACACGCGCTGGGATTGCCCATAGCCCAGGTCTCATCAGTGCGATTGTCGGGGAATGTGATTTCTCCCCACGCTGTAAAATTCAGTCCCCAGAAATGATTGCCCCACGCACGATTCAATGCATCCAGTGTGCCATATTTATTTCTCAGCCAATCCTGAAACTCGGCAAGACAGCTCTGACAGTGACATTCTCCGCCCCCGAATTCATTGTCCGTCTGCCACCCGATAACGTTGGGTGTCGCGGCAAAGTGTTCGGCCATCGCGCGTGTGATTCGTTCTGAAAGGAGCCGATACGTGCCGCTCGAAAAGCAGTTGTGTTTTCTGCCGCCCCAGACTATACGCGTCCCATCGGGCTTCTGCCGGAGTGTCTCCGGGTATTTCCTCGCCACCCAGGCAGGCATGACTGCTGTTGGCGTGCAAAGGATAATGTTCATATCGTGCCGGGCAAGTAATGTCACAGCATCATCCAGCCAGCCGAATTCGAACCGGCCCTCCACGGGCTCCATCTTAATCCAGGAGAACTCCGCAAGGCGGACCGTGTTAAATCCCGCTTTCTTCATGAGCCCGATGTCAGTTTCCCACCTTTCTCTGGGCCAGTGCTCGGGATAGTAGTCTACTCCGATCATCATGTCCCCTTTGGCTGGAAGGGCCTGTCGTGTTTGCGGTTTCAGATTCCCCGGTCGTTCCTGGGCCGGACACGCGATGCTAAGGGAATGCACCAGCAGGAAGCTCAAGACCAGTGTCGTGACATTTGTCTTCATGGTTCCACCTCTACATTTTTGTCCTCTATAGAATCTCAAAACATGATATGCACAGGATACCAGAACCTGCGACATTTGCAAGTCACCGGATCGTATTCTTCTACGGTCGATTGGCCCAATCGTCTCAATGTACGTATCAACTACGAACTGACGCACATCCGAAAATTCATCTTGGCCGGCTCTTGTTAATTATGGTATCATTTCGGGCGGTTTAATGAGAATCGGCAATTGTGTGTAAGCCCTTGCAAATACCAGGGCGACGGAGTTTTCGGTAAAGACAAGATTGGATGGTACTCAGGGATGGGACATTTAGAATTTCTTGACTATGCGATTATAATTGCCTACCTGCTTTTTGCCCTGGGCACGGGGATCTACTTTTCCAAACGGGCCTCACAAAGTTCCGAGAATTATTTCCTCGGCGGCAGGTCATTTCCGTGGTGGATGATTGCCGTCTCGATGGTCGCTACCAGTTTCGCATCGGACACGCCGCTGGTAGTGACAGAAATAACACGCATAGACGGACTTCAGCGAATCTGGTGGGTGTTTGTTTCCGTGCTGGCGCTTATCGTCGGGATATTTCTCTTCTCGCGGCTCTGGCGGCGGGCGGCGATTATCACCGATGCCGAGTTCTACGAGTTACGCTATGAAGGCAAGTCAGCGGCGTTTCTCCGCGGATTCAGGGCGTTTTTCGCCGGCATCGTACAAAACCTGCTCACCGTCGGCTGGGTGACATTCGCCATGAGCAGCATTATTACGACCATGACGGATATTCCCAAGTGGTGGGCTATCGGGGCCTGTATGCTTGTGGCCCTGGTATATGCGACTTTTTCCGGTTTCTACGGCGTTGTCGTAACCGACTTTATACAGTTCTTTATCGCAACATTCAGCATGATAGCTCTTGCCGTGATCGCGACAGTAAAGGTCGGGGGACTTGGCCACGTATTGGATACGATCTCCGCCACCGAAGGCTACGGGCCGGGGACTCTTTCGATTTTTCCCGATTTCAAAAGCTTCGATCTCGACCTGGTAAAATTGCTGATATACTTTTTCATACTGTGGTGGATCGATGCAAGCGGCTATAATATGCAGCGTATGAGTGCCTGCAGGAATGAACGCCATGCGGTTCTGGCGACGATATTCTACGCGATCTTTCAGTGCTGCCGGCCGTGGATATGGGTGGTTGTAGCACTTGTTTCGATCGTGCTTTTCCCGACGCTCACCGAACCTTATAATGACACGCACGCATACCCTCTGGTAATGAAAGAATACCTGGGACTCGGCCTTAGAGGTCTGCTCGTCACGGCCTTTCTCGCTGCTTTCATGTCAACGATCGATACGCATCTCAACTGGGGAGCATCTTACATGATGACGGACGTGTACCAGCGTTTTATAAAGAAAGATGCTACGCAGCGGCATTATATGATCGTGACAAAGATAGTTGTTGTCCTTATGATGGCCGCGGGTGTTGGTATCACTGTGTATATTGCCTGGCAAAAACTTACGGTTTCTGCGGTGTGGGAATTTTTCGCTTTCATTATGGTTGGAGGCGGCATGATCAGTGTTGCCCGCTGGTTCTGGTGGCGGATAAATGCTTATACGGAGATCACAGCAATTGCTCTCGGCCTTCTGCTTGGTTTTGCCAATCCGTTCGTTCCGGCAAGCATTGTAGTATTCGGATACCCCTGGCCTGAGATGCCCTTTGAAATCAAGATAGCCGTCCTGACAGGTATCGTTGTGCCAATCAGCATAATCGTAACGTTCCTCACGCCTGCCGTGTCGAAAGAAAAACTCGAAGAGTTCTATCGCAAGGTCCGGCCGGGCGGCTTCTGGGGCGTCCTTGGCAGTGACATCCGGGAACTGCCCGGCAAGGCTTTGTCTCTGTCTACGATAATAGATGTCACCGGCGGTATTATGCTCTGTTACGGCATCTCACTGGCGATCGGATATTCGATACTGTTGAAATTTGACAAGGCGGCTATTTGTTGCCTGTTGGCTGTTATAGGAGGATTAATTGTTTTCAGGTGGTATAAAAAAGAGGTTAGTGTGCTCGCACAAAGCGGCACTTTCAGTGATAACTCTGAACGGCAAGCCGCACAGCGTGATTCGTGACTCGCTGATTGTACGATGCGCAACAATCTAAAAATATT